>CAZQAP010000087.1:0-11849 GCA_964591365.1 uncultured Planctomycetales bacterium | reverse complement strand
AGGACGCGACCTGCAAGGAGTAAGCGGCATCACGGGCGGAACCTGGTCATATCTGAGCGACGGAACCAAGCTGACAGTGACCTCGCCGGAGCTTTTGGACGAGGGCCTCGACCCTGATCTCCATTGGGGGCAGGGTTTCCTGGAGCGCTGTGCAATCAGCAACAATGGAACCCAGTCTTCGGATTCGGGCATCCGGATCGATCTGCTCAATTCCAGTTCCATTGGCGCCCTTCGGATGGTGAACGACATCGTCTGGAACAACACCACGCATGGGGTCATTTTCTTCAACGAGGATGACAACCAGTCTCCGACCATGATCGCCCCCATCATCCAATGCACGGTTGCCGGTGACCTGGCCGACAATTTCGCGGTGGAGTCCACGGGTGGAGGCCTGACGTCCAATTTCAACTACCAATGGTTCGTGCCGAACCCCCTGGAAAGTCTTTGGACCAGGATCTATGACAGCATCTTCGAAATGCAGGATTCCAGCGCGTTGGATTTGAATTCGGAAGCGGAGTCTCTTTTTGTGGCCGATCCCGATCCCTCCGGGATGATTTCGGCACTTCTTTACGCTGACGCGGTGCGGGTCTATCTGACAGACCCTTCCAACAACAATTTCTACAACCTTGGACAAAACCATCTCAATACTTCTCTGCCGACCCCTTTCCTCGTGAAGCCCCCTGTTTGGACCTCGACGGATCCCACCCAGTTTTTCCTGAATGGGTCGGATATGCAGACCCTTGGCGATTTCAAGGACAAGACCCGCACAGATCTCGGACCTCTCGGCGAGCCCTTGGCGGACCACGACTTCAGTGGAGATGCCAGGCCAGGAATCAGCACTGGCAAGCGGGACAAAGGGGCGGAAGAGCTCTGAGGGGGTCAGGAATCTTGAAACTCTCGTTCAACGATTGGAAAGGGGCAGGCACCGTCACCTTGGCGCTTTTCGCGGGAGTTTTCCTGGTCGGCATGCCTGAGCTGTCTGCCCAGCAGAGCGCGGCCTTCGGCCACGACCCCGTCTGGGTCCCTAAAGCCGTGCAGGTCGGGATCTTGGCGTCGGATGGGACCGTCCAGTTCTTCAGCCCGGTGAACACTCCTGGAAGCGACTATGACGGTGATGGATACCACGACCTTTTTTTCGCTTCGGATTTTTTGACGATCGACCATGTGACAAAGAAATCTCGTGGAATCCTTTTCGGGCGTGGATTACGGATCAAGTGGGTTGACCTTCCGAAAAAGGTTCTCAAGGTTCCTTTCGTTTACGAAACCCTGCTTCAGCGCGGTGGAAATCTGGAACAGCTCATCATTCCATTCAAAATCAGTCCCGACTCCTTCTTTCCACTACACTGGACATTCCCTTCGCTGGATTTCCTTGGCTCCATCTACCTTCCACCATCCTCGTGGCCGTGGCGTCTTGGGCCCTTTTTCCGTTCTCCCATCCCCGTCGGGGATCTTGACGGGGACGGCTACCAGGAGCTGCTTGGATGGACTTCCGGCTGGCGTGCCGATGTGCTTCCCCGCGTGTGGGGCTGGGCCTACAGCCTGCTGGATGGAAAGACACTCACCTTGCGCTGGCAGCACCTGATTCCCAACGGCCAGACCGGCTTCAGTCTCCACTCTCCAATTCACCGGCCTGTCGGCGACGTGGACGGGGACGGGGTCCTCGACGTGACCGTTTTGGTGCTGCAGGACAACCCGGAACGGTCTTCCGTCCGCCTTCTTTCGGGGGCCGACGGTCATGCAATCTGGGATCAGCGCGCCTTTCCGGAGCCACAGCGTTTCACGCAGGTGCTGGCGGACGAGGTGGTCCTGGAGGACCTGGATGGGGACGGTTTCCGGGAAGTCCTGGCCTATGCCATCGGGACCCCGGAACTTGAAGTTCCCGGTTTCTTGACCGCTCTTTCCGGGAAGACGGGGAAACCGGTCTGGAAGCGATATCTTGGCATGGATTTCCCCAACTGGGGAGAGTTCCCGGCCAAGCGTGGGGCTCGTCCTCTCCTTCTCGTGGGCAGCGCCGGGGACGTGGATGAGGACGGGGTTGCGGATTTCCTGCTGGAGACGGAGGAGTGGAAGGACGACTTCAACTTCGTGGCCGCACAATGGATTTTTTCGGGCCGCAACGGGGACCTCCTGGCGCGGGAAAGCTGGCCCGACGACTTCCTGCCCTGGTTCACCATCCGAGGCTCTCGGAATTTGCCCTTCGAGTTCGTGGAATTCTGGTTGGACGATCTGGACAGGGACGGCTGGCCGGAGATCGGAGTTTCCATTCCCCTGCACGGCACCCAGACCCAGCGACCAACCAAAAATTTCCTGATCCTGGGGCGGCGGACGCTCTGGACCAAGCCCAAGGCGCGGCCCGGCGACGTGCTCGAGGCCCACCTCTGGATTCCAAACGGGGCGGGGAAAACCTGGCGGCTCTTCGGCTCCACGGGTTTCCGCAACGACGGCACCAGTCTCCACGCCGGAGTCTGGGACACGCACCTGGCCAAGGAGGATCTGCTCCACAACCAGAACGGCGGGCTGGTGCTCCTCTCGGGCCCCCTCGATGCCGCCGGCAAGGCCGACTTCCAGCTCCCCGTCCCCGCCGACCCGACCCTTTCCGGCCAGGTGCTCTACTTCATGGCCGTGGTGGACGACCCGGCCCAGCCCGACGGCGTCCTCACCTTGAGCACCCTGGCCCAGGTGCATGTGCGGCCATAAGCGCCCTTGCCGGCCGGGGTTGCTACCCTGGGCGGCGGTGAAAACCCTCTCTTTCCTGATCCTCGTTTCCTTGGCCGCGGCCTGCTGCCAGAGCGGCAAGGAGGGACGGGCGGGGCCCAAACCTCTTTACGAAATCGGAAACAATCCGGGCGGAGGGGAGGGGAGCGAGTTCCAGGTCTTCGTGGGGGAACTCGCCTTCCAACTGCGGATCCGCGGCCTGAAGACCGAACTCTTCGAAACGGGCGCCGACGTGCACGTGAGCGGGAAAATGAGCGGCACGATCCGCATCGCGACCCCGGCCGAGGAGCCTGCCTCCCTTCTCGAAGTGGGGGAATATCACTTGCGCATCGGGGCCGCGGGGGAGATCCGGATCGGCGAACACGCTTTCGGCAAGATCGCCGCGGGTCAGACGCTCGAGATCACGCCCGAGGAAGTGCTCGTCGAGGGCGTCTCGCGGGGCCCCTTCCCGGCCAAGGAAACCTCGCAGGACTGACTCCAGATCAGGCTGATTCCAGGCGGTCGAAGAGCGCGTCGATCTCGGCGGGGGTGTTGAGCGTGTTGGGGGAAATCCGCAGCGTCTGGGTGCCGTCGGTCGAAAAGGGACGCACCACGATGCGGTGTTTTTCGAAGAGCGTCTTCGCCACGGCGTGGCTGTCCCTCGTTCCCAGGCCCACGGAAACGATGGAGGTGGCCAGGCTCCCCTCGCGGGGGGAATGCCAGGAAAGCCCGGTTGCCGCCTGCACGCGCTCGAACGCGCCCGCGCGGAGCCGCGCACGATGCCGGGCCTGCTCCCCGGCCCCCAGCCCCTCCTGGAAGGCGAGCGCCGCCTCGAGGGCCAGGACGTTGGCGAGATTGCGCGTGCCGTAGTCCTCGAAGAGGCGCGCGGTCCCCTTCCAATCCTTTTCTTCCTGGCCCCAGGTCACCCACATGGGCCGCAGCGTTTCGCGCAGGCGTCCCGCCAGGTAGAAGAGCCCCAGCCCCTTGGGCCCCTGAAGCCACTTGTGCGCGCTCGTGGCGTAGAAGTCGATGCCTGCGGCGTGCAGGTCCACCGGAATCATTCCGGGCGCCTGGGCGCCGTCCACGGCCACGAAATCGACGCCTGCGGCATGCGCACCCGCGGCGATCTCCTTCAGGGGATGCCGCAGCCCCACCCGGTTGTCGATGTGCGGCACGACCAGCACGCGCGTGGCCGGCCCGATGGCGCGGGCGTGGATCGCGGCCACGTCGGCGGCGCTCAACCCCGGCGCATCCGCCACCGGAAAGGCGAAGCGGCGCACGCGGAAACCGCGCACCTCCGCCTGGTGGAACCAGGCCCGGCTGGCCCCGACGTGGTTGAGGGAGCTGAAGAGCACCTCGTCCCCGGGCCCGAGCGGAAGGCCCTGGGCCAGCAGGTTGAAGCCCTCGGTGGTGTTGTGGGTGACGGCCAGCTCGTTCGCCCGGCAGCCCAGCCAGGCGGCCAGCTTCCCGCGGGTGCGCGCCAGGGCCGCATCCCAGGCCCCGCCCCAGATGTAAAGCCAGGGATTCTCCTCGCAGACCCGTTGCAGCCCGGCCAGCGTTGCGCGCACCGCGCGCGGGAGGGTGCCGATCGAGGCGTGGTTGAGGAAGACGAGACCTTCCGCCAGGTCGTATTCCGAAGCCAGGCCGCCGAAGCCTCCACGGTGGCGCGCGGCCTGCGTAGCCGCACGCTCCGCCCCCTGCGCGGAGAGCCGCAGAAGGGCAGCGAGCGAAACCCCGCCCGCTGCGCGGGCGGCCGAGCCGCGCAGTAGGTCCCGCCGGCTGATTTCCATGCGGCCCATTATGTCCCGGTGAAGGGGGCGGCCCGGCGCGGCCCCCCCCGGGTCAGTTGAAGGAGTAGGGCCAGAGTTCGCGCCAGTCCCGCCGCGGGGCGGTCCCGCCCTTGAGCACGTCGAGTGCCGCGGGGTCCACCCGCACCGTGCCGAGCGCGCTCTCGGAGAGCGCCCGCCCGCAGGCCTCGAAGATCGAGCGCGCGTCGAGCCCCTGGTAGGGGTAGATGTCCTCCGGCCGCCCCGACTTGCTGAACTTCCGCACCGCCAGCGCGATCTGGCGCACCCCCAGGATCGAGCCGGCGTTGTCGAGCAGCCCCGGCTCGCCGTCGGCCACCGAGACGATGGGGACCCGCGCGGCGTTGAGAAGCCGCGCCTCGCCCGCGTCGAGGCCCCCCCCGTCCAGGGGCGGAGTGAGATGCAGGGCGCCGTCCTGGCCGAGCCCCTCCTTGAGCTGGCGGTAGCCGTCGCGCTCGGCGAAACGGCCGAGAAGCAAATCCGGGCAGGTGACCACCAGTACGTCGGCGTGGATGCCGATCTCCAGCAGGCGGTCGCTCGCCTCCAGGGCCTCGGGGACCACCGCGCCCATCGCCAGGATCGTGACCACGTTCTCGCCGGGCGCGTAGCCGGGCTCGGCGGAGCGGTCGGCCAGCCGGTAGCCGCCGGCGAGCACGTCCCGGCGGACGGCCGCCAGGATGTCGGCATCGGGGAGCGGCTCCCCGTCGCCTTGGAAGCGGGCCTGGGTGCGCAGGCGTTCCAGGAACTCCTTCTGGCGGATGCCGCGCGTGACCGCGCGGATCAAGACACCGTTACGGTCGTCGTGGTCGCCCTCCAGGTGGCGGCGGATCGCGTCGGCGATGATCCACTCCATCTCCTTGGCGAAGGCCGGTTCCCAGGTGATCAGGCCGGGGATCTGGATGTCGCTCTTCCAGGAGTGCTGGGCGCCTTCGGGAGACAGGGTGACGCCGCTGGGGGTTCCGAGCAGCAGGAAGCTCGATCCCCAGTAGAGGTTGTAGAAGAGCTGGTCGAGGGCGCGTTTGATGAAGAAGTCGTAGACGGTCATCATCGGCAGGAAGGGCACGCCCGTGTAGTCCTTGATCTTGCCGAAGGCCCCGGCGGCCGACATGCAGTTGGCCTCGGCGATCTCGAAGCGGATGTGGCGCGTCCACGGGTCGAGCCGGGCATAGAGTTCGGGGCGCCCGCGCCCGCGGAAATCGAGTTCCGCCTCCACGTTGGCCTTGAGCGCCGGCCCGTAGATCTTGGCGTCCATGGCCGGGTTGATGTTGGTGGAGGTGCCCACGTCGGGCGACATGGTCAGGCAGAAATCCGCCGCCTCGGCCCAGCACTTCTCCAGTTCGGTCAGCTCGCGGCCGGGATCCTGGCCGACCTGCTCCAGCTCGTCGCGGGTGCCGACGCGCACCAGCTTGCCGGCGATCTGACCCCAGGCCCACTGCGTGTGGGCGTAGGGGACCATCGCCACGTTGAGACCGAAATCCTCGGGAAGCGGCAGCGTGGACGCCAGCTTGGCGGCCACCCGGGCCCCGTTCTGCTCCTTGCGCTCGAGCGAGCCCGTAATCCCCTGGCGCAGTTCCTCCCCGCGCCGCTCCAGGAAGGTGATTTCCGGGCCGCCGGGTTTCCAGGCGCCTGCCTCCAGGGCGTAGGGGGCGTCGGGGGAGAGCCCTTCCGATTCGAGCAGCCGCAGGATCTCCTCGCGGTCGGGGACGGCCGAATGGTTGCCCGGGGCCGCGTAGGAGTCGAGCCCCCAGCCCTTGACCGTATGGGCCACGATCAGGACCGGAACTTCCATGTCGGCCCTCGCGCTTTCGAAGGCTTTGAGGATGCGCACGAAATCGTGGCCGCCGAGATCCGCGAAGGCCTCGAGCAGATCGGCGTCCTCCACTTCGGAGAGGAAGCGTTTGAGGCGCGGCTGGCGTTCCAGCATCTCCCCGCGGATCACGGCGGGGTCGCGTTTCCAGAGCATCGCCTGGTATTCGTAGTCGCTCAAGCGCAGATCGAGGAAGTCGCGGAAGAGCTCCCCGTCCTGCCGCTGGAAGAGGGCGTCGCGCTTGCGCCCGTGGCGGATCTGGATCACCTCCCAGCCGTTGGCCCTCGCGGTGCGCTCGATCCGGTCGGCGTCGTTGCCGTGCAGCCCCCGCGAGTTGGGGATGCGCGTGCCGTCAAGGTTCTGGCGATTGTAGTCCACGATCCAGGTGACGTTGCCCAGCTCCCGCTCGGCGATGTCGGGCAGCGCCTCGGCGATCGATCCCTCGCGGAACTCCGAGTCGCCGATTAGCGACCAGAAATTCTTGCGGCCGCGGATCTCGTAGCCGTGATCCTTGGCGTAGTCGTAGGCCAGCGCCAGGTAGGCGGAGGCGACCGGGGGCAGACCGACGCTCCCGGAGGGGAGGATGCGCCAGGAATCGGGGTCCGAGGCGGCGTGGTACGACTGGAAGACCGGCTCGCCGCCGGAGGAGAAGGCCCGCAGCCGGTGAAGGGTGCCTTCGATCTCGTCGCGCGCCATCCAGGAGCCGTCCGGCCGCCGCAGGAATCCCAGCATGGCCTGCAGCACGTGGTCCATGGGCGCCAGGTGGGGTTTGGCGCAGTAGTAGTCGCTGGGATAGCGGGCCACCATGTGGAGCGCGGTGGCGAGGTGCAGGGAGGAGGCGCAGGAAGCCGGGTGGCCGCCCACCTTGGGTGCCCCCTTGGCGGCGTCCCCGCGGTGGTTGGCCTCCCAGATCATGTGGGCGCAGTGGACAAGCGCCCGGCGGGCGATCGCCTCCAGGACCGGGATCCGCAGGTCGCAGGTCCCGGGGCGGGTGGTGATGGAGGGGGTGGTGGGGGTCATGGTCTCCGGGTGGCCTACGGCCCCAGGGATGGATTCATGGTCCGGTCCTCCGGGTGACTCGATTCGCCGGTCCGAGCCCGGGATTATCGCGGATCCGGCCCCCCAAAGTAGAGACTGCCGAATCGGCAGGAGCTGCGGACCCGGGGCGCCAAGCACCCTTAAAAGGGGGGTTTTGGGCCGATTTCCCCCCTCCGGAAAAGATTTTCCATTTTCCATCCTCTTTTTGGCCTCCTCGAGGAATGTATTAGGTAGAGAGTCATGAATCCCGCCTCCCGCGCGCTCTCGGCCGAGGAAATCGAGGCCCACCAGAAGTGGGTCCGCTCCCTGGCTCGCAGCCTCCTGACCGAGGCCGAGGCGGAAGACCTGGCCCAGGACGTCTGGGCCGCCGCCATTGAGAAGCCTCCCGGCAGCCAGCCGGGAGGCTCCCTGCGTCCCTGGCTTTCCAAGGTGGCCCGGAACCTGGCCCGCCGGACCCTCCGGCAGCAGCTCCGGGAAGTGGAGGCGAAAGTCTCCAGCGCCCCTCGGATGGCTCCCGATCCCGCCTCCCTCCTGATGCGCGCCGAAGCCCACCGCAAGGTGGTCGAGGCCGTCCTGGGACTGGAGGAACCCTTCCGTACGGCGCTTTTATTGCGCTTTTTCGAACACATGAACACCGTCGAAACCGCCCGTCACCTGAACCTGCATCCCACCACGATCCGGCACCGCATCCAACGCGGGCTGGAAATCCTGCGCTGGAAGCTGCGGGAATCGGATGGGGACTTCCGCCAGACCTGCCTGGCCGTTCTCGGGATCCCCCCCGCCCTCTGGGCCGGCCCGGCCGGGTCCTCCCCCCGCCCCTGGGCTTCCCTCTCCGCCGGAAAGCTGGCCGCCGGGCTGATCCTCGCCGGTGGGGTGGTCTTCGGGGTCGCCACCCTGATGCGCGATGGCGGCCCTGCGCCGGCTGCCGCTCCGGACGCCCTGGGGTCCACCCCCGCGTTGAGCCGGGCGGCCGCGCCGCCGGTGGTTTCCCTTCCGCCGGTGGCCAGCCTCCCGGGCCGCAGCCTGCTGCCGGTGGCGCTGCCGGCCCTCCGGGCGCCGAGTCCGCCCGCCCCGCAGGCCGGGCCCACGGTCCAGGTCCGCTTCCGGACTCCGGACGGCGGTTCCTTCCTCCAGGCCCTGCGACCCCGGATCACCTTCCCCGCAGGCCGATTGGGGGTGGTCGCCACGGTGGAACCGGTGTCCGGCCCCTTGACGCTCAGCATCTACCCGAGCGCGACCGGCAACCCGGACAACGGCGCGTGGATTGAGGAAAGCAGCCGCGGCCCGGACCCCCTTCCCCTCGGGTTCGACGGGGAGGTGACGCTTCCCGGTTCCGGGCCGGTGCATCTGACGGCCACTTTCGGGAACCTGATCCTGGATTCCCAGGTCTACGACCCCGCCCAGGGAGATGGAACGGTCACCTTCGTCCTCTCCCCCGAGGCCCTGTTCCTCCAGCTCCACAGCGTGACCCTGCACTTCGTGGATTCCGTTTCCGGGGATCCCCTCTCCGGGGAGGTGGATCTCTGGACGGCAATGGGGGAGAACGGGCGAAAAGCGCTGGCCGCGGATGGATCGGTGACCTTCGCCGACATCGACCCGGGATACCGCAAGGTCCTCGGCAGGTTCGAGGGCCATGAAGCCATCGACGTGCCGGTCCGCATTCCGCGGGGTGGAGACGTCGACCTGGGAACCTTCGCCATTCCCCCGCGAACCACGATCTCGGGCCGTCTGATCGGGCCTGACGGCCAGCCCTTGGACCCGCAGAGGACGTTCATCTACTACCGCGATCCGCGCCTGATCGGGGACGGCTGTTTCTCCGACGCCGGAGGACTGATCGCCGACCTGAAACCGGACGGGACCTTCCTCTGCTGGGGCTCCGGGGTCGGCACGCAGTTGCTCCAGTTCGGAGGCTGGGACACCGGCCAGGAGGCCGTGCTGGTGGATACCTCCAACGGACCCGTCACCGACCTGGTCCTCCAGCTCCACCAGGGGAGCGAGGTCACCTTGCAGCCCAAGCTCGGGCCGACGCAGACCCGCCGCATCGTCATCCGGGAGGAAGCCTCGGGCCTCCCAGTCTGGAGTGTCAGCTTGGAGGGGATGAGGGACCTGACCCTCCGGCTGGCTCCGGGAATCTACAAGGTCGAATGCGCCGCAGACGATGGCGTCCACTGGATCAAATCACTTGATGTGAGGGGAGATCCCGTGGGTTTTCCGGTCGACCCATGACATCGGCCTCGTGCTGATGGTCTATGGGGAGGGACCCCGGGCCGGAAGGCCCGGGGCCCTTCTTTTTTCGGCCCTGGGATGGCCGGCCGGGGGGGCTGGAAAACCGGCCCCTGAAGGAGATAGAATGTTCCATGGACATACCCCTGGCGCTGGCGTTTGATGACGTCCTGCTGGTTCCCCAGGAGTCGGACGTCCTGCCTACGGACGTTGATCCCAGCACTTTTTTTTCGCGGAACGTCCGCCTGAGGATTCCGGTCGCGTCCGCTGCCATGGATTCGGTGACGGAATCGCGCCTGGCGGTGGCCCTGGCCCAGCAGGGCGGGATCGGGATCATCCATCGCAATCTTTCCACCGAGGACCAGGTCCGCGAGGTGGACGTCGTGAAACGTTCGGCCCACGGCGTGATCCGGGATCCCTTGACCCTGGAACCGGGGGAGACCGTGACCGCGGCCCGGCAGTTGATGGAGGAGAACAACATCGGCGGGCTGCCGGTCCTGGACCGGGGCCGGCTGGTCGGAATCCTCACCCGGCGGGATCTGAAGTTCCGCGGAACCGGCGAACAACTGGTTCGCGAAGTCATGACGCGGGAGAACCTGGTCACCGCCTCGCCCGACACCTCCCTCGAAGAGGCCAAGGCCACCCTCTACCGGGCCAAGGTGGAGAAGCTCCCGCTCGTGGATGCCGACCGGCACCTTTGCGGCATGGTCACCATGAAGGACATCCGCATGAACGAGGAGTTTCCCAGCGCCGCCAAGGATGAGGACGGCCGCCTGATCGTGGGGGCCGCGATCGGGGTGCGGGATTACGAACGGGCCGAAGGCCTCTTCGAGGCCGGCGTGGACGTGCTCGTGGTCGACACAGCCCACGGCCATTCCTCCAACGTCATCGAAACGGTGCGGAAACTCAAGGGGATGGACCTGGTGGACATCGTCGCCGGGAACGTGGCCACCTTGGAAGGCGCCTCGGCGCTGCTTGAAGCCGGAGCGGATGCGATCAAGGTCGGGATGGGCCCCGGCTCGATCTGCACCACCCGCATTGTGGCCGGCATCGGCGTTCCGCAGTTCAGCGCGATCTACCACTGCTCCCAGGCCTGCGCCTCCGAGGAGGTGCCGTTGATCGCGGATGGGGGAATCCGCGCCAGCGGGGATGCCGTCAAGGCCCTGGCCGCCGGGGCGTCTTCGGTCATGCTGGGGAGTCTTTTGGCCGGCCTGGAAGAGAGCCCCGGCGAAACGTTCCTCTTCCAGGGCCGCAGCTTCAAGTCGGTCCGCGGCATGGGTTCGCTGGGGGCCATGGTGGAGGGGAGCAAGGCGCGCTACGGCCAGGGGGACGTTCGCGATGCCCAGAAGCTGGTTCCGGAAGGGATCGAGGGCATGGTCCCGTTCCGGGGGCCGCTCGGCCCCTTCCTCTATCAGTTCGTCGGGGGAATCCGCGCGGGCATGGGCTATCTCGGAGCCGAGAATCTGGAGATCTTCCGCAGCCGGGCGCGTTTCGTGCGCGTGACTCCCGCGGGCGTACGGGAAAGCCATCCTCACAACGTCTCCATCACCAAGGAGGCCTCCAATTACTGGCTGGGAGGCGGCATCCGTTCGTGAAGGCCCCGGCGGTGAAGGAGTCCTTCCCGGCCGGTTCCACCCGGAAGCACGACCGCATCCTGGTGGTGGATTTCGGGTCCCAGTACACGCAGCTCATTGCGCGCCGCATTCGCGAGGAACATGTCTACAGCGAGGTGGCCACCCCCGCCCAGGCCATGGCGCGGGCGGAAGGGGAGGAGCTTCGCGGACTGGTTTTGAGCGGGGGGCCTGCCAGCGCCTACGGCGAGGACGCCCCCTCCCTGCCCGGTGCGATCCTGCGCTGCGGAGTGCCCATCCTCGGGATCTGCTACGGCATGCAGTGGCTGTGCGAGTCCCTGGGCGGCCGGGTGGTTCCGGGAGAAAGCCGCGAATTCGGATTCACGCGGCTGCGGGTGGGCGCGGCCCGGGGGCTGTTCGAGGGCGTGGACTCCGAAACCACTGTCTGGATGAGCCACGGGGACCGGGTGGAACGGCTGCCCGACGGCTTCGCCCGCCTGGCCGAGACCTCCTCCTGCCCGGAGGCCGCCGTGGGAAACGCGGCGCGGGGTTTCTACGGCCTCCAGTTCCACCCCGAGGTGGCGCACACCCGGGAAGGCGGGAAGATCCTGGCCAACTTCCTCTTTTCGATCTGCCGATGCCGTGGAGACTGGAGTCCGCGGGATCTGGCCCGGGAACGGATCGAGGCCGTCCGCAGCCAGGTCGGGGATT
>CAZQAP010000086.1:1776-11957 GCA_964591365.1 uncultured Planctomycetales bacterium | reverse complement strand
TGGCCGGCCTGGCCGGAGCCTGGCGCCGGCTCGGAAACGGGCGCAGCTTCGCGGTGGGGTTTTCCCTGGGGCTCGGCCCGGTGGCGGCCGGACTGACCGGGGCCTCCTGGTGGGCGGGAGCCCCGGTCGCCCTTGTGGGGGTCCTCCTGGCCCTGCGCCTGGGGCCGCGCCCGGGCCGCCGGGCCCTGTCCAAGGGGCTGGCTCTTCTGGCGCTCGTCTCGATCTATGTGCCGGTCCACTACGGGTGGGTGCTCCCCTGGCCGCTGACCCCCTTCCCGGTGGAACCCGGCCCCGCCCTCGCCCCCCCCCCCGGCGACCCGGCCGCGCCCGGCGCCGCCGACGTGGTCCTCATCGTGGTGGACACTCTGCGGGCCGATGCGGTTCTCGACCCCGGAATCGACACGCCCCATCTGGATGCCTTGCGCAAGTCGGGAACCTGGGCCGGAAAGGCGCATGCCCCCTGCAACCAGACCCTGCCCAGCCACCTTTCCCTGCTTTGCTGCCTGGGCCCCGAGAAAACCGGCATGCGCAGCAATCTTTCCTCCTGGCCGCTGGCGGACCGGCTCCGCCGCCGCTGGGGGTGCCGGACGCTGGCCGCCCGCTTCAGGGATGCGGGCTACCGGACGGCGGCCGTGGTTTCCAATGCGCTCCTCTCCCACGTCGAGCCCGATTCCGGCCGCCAGACCTTTTCCGACGGCTTCCAGAGCTGGAACGGCCTGCTGCGCGATGAAGGTTGGAGCGGGTACTGGGGTTGGAAGCTGCGCGAAAGCTGGCTGGGCTGGATTACGGCCCTGGGCGGCCTCCAGGTCGCGATCAACCGCCCTTTGCACAAGATCTTCCGTTCCAATGCCGTCCGGCCCGTCCGCCAGCACCTTGACGAGGGCGAGGTGACCGCGGCGAACGCCCTGCGCTGGCTGGACGATCTGCTCGCTGCGCCGCGGCCCTATTTTTTCTTCGTCCATTTCATGGATCCCCACGCGCCCTATCTGCCCCCGCCGCCCTACCGGGGAATCATCAGCGACCCTTCGATCCTTCCACCCGGGACCGACGTTTCCAATCGCGGCGAATTCGACCTGCGCGAGATCCCCCGCAAGGTCCTGGGCGGCGTCTGGGAGGGCTCCCGGGAGCAGGCCCGGGCCTTTGCCCGCTTCGACCACGACCGCTACCGCGAGGAAGTCCTCTACCTCGACGCCATGGTGGGCCGGATCCTGGACCGTGTCGAGAAGAGCGGACGGCCCGCGTACATCCTTTTCACCGCCGACCACGGCGAATCCTTCGGAGAGCACGACTTCATGGAGCACGGTTCCTCGGTCTTCGAAGAGGAGATCGCCGTCCCCTTCATCCTGAGCGGCCCGAAGGTCCCCGCGGACCATGAACTCGGACAGGCTCCCGATCTCTTCGACGCGGGTTTCACCCTGCTTTCCCTGGCGGGCCTCCCCACGGACCATGCCGACGGCCGCAACGTGCTTGAAGAAACCAAGCGGCCGCCTTCCCTGGTCCTGATCAACGAGAACCGCGCCCGCAACACAGCGCTGATCGACGAACCCTGGAAGCTGGTCTGCTTCCTCGATTACGGGCCCGATCCCCGGCCCGGCCGCTTCGAGCTGACGCCCCGGGCGCTCTACAACCTCGCGGAAGATCCCGGCGAGAAGAAGGACCTTCTTGCGCGGCGTTCCGAGATTGCCGAGAAGATGCTGCCCGTGCTGCGCGCCCGTCTCGCCCGCGACACCTTCCCCTTCCTCGAAAAGCGCCATCTCACCCCCGAAGAGAGAGCCGGCCTCTCCCAGCTCGGTTATCTCTCCTCCGGAATCCCCGGAGATGGATTCGAAGAACCCGGCGAGGCGAAGAGGAGATGAACCCCTCCGACCTTGCCGCCCTGCTTGCCTTCGCCTCGGGACTCGATCTTTCCCGGGCTTCCGCTGCCCGGAAGGCCCTGGAAGAGGCCTTCCCTTTCGCCGGCAGCTTCGTCCGATCCGTGGCCGAAAGGCTTCGCCGGGGAGTCGCCGCAGGAACCCTGTGCCACCAGGGCCGGGCGCCGCTTCGATATTCCCGCATCTTCTCCGCCAGCCCGGAAACTTCCGGGCTGAGTGCGGATGCCGTGCTCATGTCCGCCCCCGGCCCCCGCCACCGGCATCCCAACGGCGAGATCGATCTCTGCTTCGCCGAAGAAGGAACTCCCCGCTTCGACGGGCAGGCCCCCGGCTGGGTGATCTATCCCCCCGGCTCGATCCACGTCCCCACCGTGGAGGGGGGAACCATGCTGATCCTCTATCTTCTTCCCGGCGGCGCGATCGAGTTCCTCAAACCGGAAACGGCCCGGCCGTCCTCCGGGTCCGGGTGAAGGAGCGAAGACCCGCCGCCGCCAGCAGGCAGAGGACCGGCATCACCGCGTTCCGGGCGAGGGCCGGTTCGGGTGCGCCGCCGGAAAACACCAGGAAGACCAGGAGGAAGACCAGGAAGGACAGCCGCGCGGCCCCGGGAAGATCCTTGCCGTGAAGGAGGCCCAGAAGCGCCAGAAGGAGCAGGATCCCGGCCACGGCTTCAAGGAAGAGGCTGACCGGGACGGCGGCCCGATCGGCGCTCCCGACCTTGTCCAGGGCGTTGCGGAAGGCATCCTCGAAGGGTGAAGCCGCGGGGAGGGCCGGGCCGGCCAGGGCGCTCAAGTCCGGCGACAGCTTCCAGTACAGCGGGGAGACGGGACCGGCGAGGACCGCCAGGACTTCCCGGGCCAGGATCGGCGGGAGAAGTTCGGGGCTTTCGGAAAGAAGACGCAGGCCCTCGCTGCGCTCGAACCGGAATCGCCGGCCCTGGGTGCGGGCCCGGTTTTCGGGAGTGTTCGCGGGAAACTTCTTTTCCAGGTTTTCCTCGAGGATGGCGCGTTCCGCGGTGGCGCCGGAGCCTTCGCGGGCGGCGAGCACCGCGCTTCCCAGATCGAGGTAGAGGCGCTGGGCGGTCTGGGCGGAGAATCCGGGATAGTCCACCACCACCTGGTTGCGGGCCCTCCAGAGGCCGGTCAGGCCGACCGCCAGAAGCAGGAAGGCGAAGGCATGGATCAGGGCGCGGCCCCGGGGCTTGCGGGCGGGAATGCGGGCCAGAAGAAGCAGGAACCCCAGCCAGGGGAGACACAGGGCCGCCGGGTCGACGAAGGCGCAAGCGGCCGCAGCCGCCGCTCCCCAGAGAAGCGGGCTCAGGCCCCCGCCGCGGAGAAAAGCGGCCAGCAGGGTCAGATGAAGGACCAGAAGGAACGCAAAGAAAGGTTGCGGGCGGACCTGCGCCACGAGGAGGATCGAAAGCGGCTCCACCGCGAGCAGCAGGGCGGCCAGCAGGGCGAAGGCGTTCCTTCCGGTGATCAGCCAGGCCAGGCGGTAGAGCAGCAGCACGGTGGCGGTGCCCAGAAGCGCCTGCAGGACCACGGAGATTGTTTCCGGATTCCGCAGCGCGGTACCCGGAAGAAGGAAGGCGGAGAATCCCGGCGTGCGCACGACTTCCGGCACGCCTTCCCGCGAGAATCCGCCGCTGCGCGCCCATCCCTTGGCGAGCTGGAGCTCCAGGGAAGTGCCGGCGGTGCGGAAGACCTGTGCTTTTCCTTCCGCGGCCGAGAAGGCCAGCACCGGCGCCAGGAGTCGCAGGAGAAGGGCCAGGGTGGCCAGGGCGAGGAGGGAGCTGGCGCGCTTCATTCCGCTGGCAGGCGCTCCCGGAGGCGGCCGAAGCGGCGGGATTCCTCGGCGTTGGAAACCGCCCGGTAGAGGGCCCGGTTGTCGGTGACCAGGACCACGAGTTCGCGGCCTCGCGTGAGGGCCGTGTAGAGGAGGTTTCTCCGCAGCATCAGGAAGTGGGAGCTGGAGAGCACCACTACGGTAGCGCGCGCCTCGCTTCCCTGGGCTCGATGGACGGTCACGCACCAGGCGAGGACGATTTCCTTGAGCTGTTCCGGGTGGTAGGCCTGGACCCTGCCCCCGATCTCGGCCAGAAGCTCCCCGGATTCGATCGCAGTGACGGTCCCCGTGTCTCCGTTGAAGACCTCGCGCTCGTAGTTGTTGCGCACCGCCATGACGCGGTCCCCCGCGCGGAAGGGACGCGCCCACTCGGGGCCGGCCCCCTGCGGATTGAGCCGCGCCCCCAGGCGGGCGTTGAGAAGGTCCACTCCCAGGGGGCCGCGGTACATCGGCGCCAGCACGAGGATGTCGCGCGGCTGGATGCCGTAGCGCGCGGGGATGCGCTCGCAGACCAGGCGCTCCACGAGGGCCAGGGCGGCTTCCGGATCCCGGCGGTAGGAGACGAAGAAGTCTCCGCCCTCGCCCGGGCCCCCCGAAGACGGCATGCGTCCGTGGAGGACGGCATGCGCCGCCCGGACGATGCCCGAACCCCGTCCCTGGCGGTGGATCTGGTCGAGGTGCACGGTGGGGATGGCCGGCGCCTCCACCAGATCCCGCAGCACGGTGCCGGGGCCCACCGAGGGGAGCTGGTCGGCGTCACCCACGAGCAGCACGCGGCAGCCGTCGGGGATCGCGGAGAAGAGGGCGCGGGCCAGCGGCAGGTCGAGCATGCTTGCCTCGTCCACGACCAGGAAACCGGCTTCGATGGGATGCTCTTCGTTGTGCCCGAAGCGGGCGCTGCGCGGCTCGAAACGCAGCAGGCGATGGATCGTTCCCGCCGGCCTTCCGGTCGCCTCGCCCAGCCGCCGGGCGGCCCGGCCGGTGGGGCTGGCCAGCCGCAGGGGCCGGACGCCGGCCTCCTCGAGAATGTCGAGAAGAAGCCGCAGGCAGGTGGTCTTGCCGGTCCCCGGGCCGCCGGTCAGGACCGCGAAGGAGTGCTGGAGCGCCATCTCGACGGCGGCGCGCTGGCGTGCGTCGGGGCGGAAGGGCACCCGGCGCAGGGCGCGGTCCACCGCCGCGGCATCGGCGGCCGGCTCGCGGGGCCCCCCCAGCAGACGCGTCACGTGGCGCGCGATCCCGGTCTCGTCGCTCCAGAGCCCCGAGAGGAACAGCCATTCCTCCCCGCCGGAACCCTCCCGCACCACCCGGCGTTTTTCGCCGAGTCCTTCCAGGGCTTGTTCCGCTCTTTCGGCGGAAAGACCGAGTTCGGCCAGGCGGGCGGAGACCTCGTCGCGCGGAAGACAGGCGTGGCCCTGGCGGGCGCCCTCGCGGAGGAGGAAGAGCAGCAGGCCGCGGGCGCGCACGACCGAGTCGGCGGGGATCTCCAGGGCGCGCGCGATCCGTTCGGCGGTCTCGAAACCCACCCCGCGCAGTTCCCCGATCAGGGCGTAGGGATCCTCGCGCACCCTGCGGACGGCGCCCGCCCGGTAACGCTCGTAGAGCGCACCGGCCTGGGCGCCCCTCAAGCCGAAGCCGCGCAGTTCCGCCAGAACCCGGTGGCGTTCCCGGCCTTCCCGGAAGGTCTCCGCCAGGGTGGCGGCGCGTTTGGGCCCGATTCCGGGGACTTCCCGCAGGCGCTCTTCGCCTTCTTCCAGGGCTTCGAGGGTGGCCGTGCCGAAATGGGTCACGAGACGGTGGGCGAGATCGGGCCCGACCAGGGGGAAGGCCCCGCCCCCCAGGTAGCGCTCCAGACCCTCCAGGGTGGTGGGGGTGGTCCGTTCCGACCAGACGGCCTGGAACTGGCGGCCGAAACGGGGGTGCTCCCGCCAGCTGCCGTGCAGGCGCAGGATCTCTCCGGGGGCCACGGGGGCCAGTTCGCCCGCCGCGGTGCGCAGCCCCCGGGCGGTTTCCAGGTTCACGACCCCGAAGCCGGTCTCCTCCTGCTGGTAGAGGACCGAGGTCACCTGGCCCTCCAGGACTTCGTGGCGGGGATCCTTTTCGGTCTGGGAGGACGGTTGGGCGGGCTTCACGCGGCTGGACAGGATTTCGGCCGGGGTCTACCATGATGGGTCCGCGCCCGGCTTTCTGCCCTTTTGCGGCCCCGGCGCGGCCGGCTCCATTCATCCCCAGAAAACCCCGTCCATCCCGGGAGGAAGAACCATCGGTCTGATCAAGGTACAGGTCCGCGCCAATGAGTCGCTTGAGGCGGCTCTGCGCCGGTTCAAGCGGCAATGCAACTACACGGGCATCTTCAAGATGGCCAAGCAGAAGTCCTTTTTCGAAAAGCCCACCACCGCCCGGCGCCGGGCCAAGCGCGAGCGGGTCCGCACGATCGCCAAGGCCGAGCGGATGCGCCGCTCCGCCCGTTTCTAGCGGGTCTTTTCATGCCGCGCCGCGCCGTTCCCCTTCGGCCGCGCGGCCAGCGGGATCTATCCCTGCCGGTCTGGGAGCAGGCCTGGGAGGTGGGAACGCCCGAGCACGGCCAGCGGCTGGACACCTTCCTGGCGGCCCGCATCTCCTGGCGCTCGCGCACCGGGGTCCAGGGCCTGATCCAGGAGGGGTGCGTGGAGATCCGCCCCCACAAAGATCCCCAGCAGGCGCCGGTGGGGGGCCTGCGGGAAGGCCTGAAGCTGCGCGTGGGCCAGGAAGTCGTGGTGCGCGTGCCCGCGCCGCGGGATCCGCCCTTGGAGGCCTATGCGGCCGGCACCGGGGAGCCTCTCTCCATCCTCTTCGAGGACGACTGGCTGCTTGGAGTCGACAAGCCTCCCGGGGTGAGCGTGCACCCCTCCAAGGGGCACCTGACCGGATCCCTGATCCACCGCATCCACGAGGCCTGGCGCGCGGCGGGCGCCCGCGGCGAGGTGCCGCATCTCTGCCATCGGCTCGACCGAGACACCAGCGGGGTGGTCCTGGCCGCCAAGGATCTTCTGGCGCGCTCGCGCCTGGGGCGGCAGTTCGAGCGGCGCAGGGTCGAGAAGACCTACCTGGCCGTGGTGGCCGGCGTCGTGCCCGGCGAGGAGGGGAAGATCGATCTTCCTCTGGGGCATGCCCTGACGAGCCCCGTGCGGCTCAAGATGGCGGTGCGCCACGATGCCGCCGCCCAGCCGGCCTGCACGATGTGGCGCGTGGTGCGCCGTCTCGCCGGCCGCACGCTGCTCGAGCTTCGGCCCCGCACCGGCCGCCAGCATCAGCTCCGGGTGCATCTCGCCGCCATCGGGCATCCGATACTGGGCGACAAGCTCTACCTCGGCGGCGAGGAGGTCTTCCTGCGCGCCTTGAACGGCGCCCTGACGGCGGAGGACCGCCGCCTTCTGGTCCACCCCCGCCAGGCGCTGCACGCCTTCCGGCTCGTCTTCGAACATCCCTACACCGGCCGGCGCACGACGCTGGAAGCCCCGCTGGCCCCCGACCTGCAGGCCCTTGTGGATTGACCCTCCCATGCCTTTTCGCATCCCCATCCTCTTGTTTCCGGTTGGATTCCTGGCCGGTTTCCTCCTTTGCAGTTGCAGCGGAAAGGAAGAAGAGCCCGACTGGATGGAATACTCCAATACGCATTTCAGCTTTGGCGGTCCCCAGGGCCTGCAGGAGGTCCCGGTGCACGGCATCGACTCCTTCGTCGGGCGCTTCGAGAGTTCGGCGCTTTCGATCAGCTTCGATTACGGCTGGTACTCCAACGCCGATTTCGACGGCCACCTGGGCAAACCCGGTTCGGGCGGGTTCGAAACGGAAGACGTCGTGATCGACGGAGTGTCCGCACGGCTGGGCTTCTACAACGACAACCCCGATCCCGAACGCCCGCTGGTCCAGGCGGTCTTCTTTCCCGAAGTCCCCGACAAGGACGCCCGGCTGCCCGGGCGGACGCGGCTCTCCTTCCGCGTGACCTTCCGCGACCCCGCCCTGCGCAAGACCGCGCTCCGGATCCTGCGTTCCATCCGCTTCGTGCGTTAGTCCGGAGTATCCCTGAACATCTACTGCGGCCGTCCCAGCGCCCCGGCTGGCGGGTCCCTTCCATGCCAGGATGTGCGGTTTTGGAGCCCGCGGAAAGAAGACGGACGAAAAACAGGCAGGATGGTAGGCTGAAGCCGTTCAACGGTGTTTGCCGCCAATGTTCCCCCTTTGGAGCGGTCTCCTGGGGGCGCCGGTCCTTGTCTCCGGCCCTCAGGGCTCGGGGGCCGAAGAACTGCCCCTCGTGGTGAGGGCCCGTCTTTTCGCGACCGCGAACCCGCTTATGCAACGGGACACCTGGCAGCCCTCCGCCCCTTTTCTCGTGCCGGGGTGGTGGTGAAACCCGGCTTCGCCGGCGCCGTGCGCTTCCCTTCCGATGTACGGGAATGGAGCCGAAGAAAACCATGAACGCGGTCCTCCCTCTCCTCTTTCTTCTTCCCCTTTTTCAGGATCCGCAAAGTGCTCCCATTCTGAAGCCGGGGGAACCCCTCAAGGGCGAGATTACCGGCCAGAGCCCCGTGGTGGAGACGCCCACCCTGAAGAAGAACTTCACGGACGCGCCCTGCCTGGGCAAGACTTTCACCTTCGAGGTCCCTGAAACCGGCCCATGGCACCTGGACCTGCGCTCGTACTTCTTCGACGCCTACCTGGTTTTGCGGGACGGCCATGGGCGGCTGCTGGGGGAGGATGACGACGGGCTTCTCGGCACCCACTCCCGCATCCTGGTGGAGGAACTGGAGGCGGGGAAGCTGTATCAGGTCACCGTTTGCGCGTTGCATGGGAAACGCGGCACCTTCGAGCTGCGGATCGAGCCGGGGATCCCCCCCGCCTCCTCAACGCGGGAAAAAGCATCTGCGGATCTTGCCGACGCCCGCGCGCGGGTGCGTGCCCTGGAAGAGGCTTTCGGGCCGGACCACCCGCGGGTTGGAAAGGCGCGGAATCACCTGGGGTTTCTCTATTGGAAGGCCGGCCGCTTTACGGACGCTCTATCGGAAATGCAGGGCGCCCTCCAGATCACTCGGTCCAATTACGGAGAGGAGGACGAAAGGACGGCGCTCGCCCTTTACCAGGTGGTTGCGCAGCTTGAGGGATTGAGGAGGACAGCGGAGGAGCTGCCGTTGTTGGAGCGGGCACTGGAGATCTTGGAGGAGGGCGGGAGTCCCGAGAACTCTTTTTTCGCCATGGTTCTCAGCAGCCTTGCGAGGGTCTACGAGGCCCAGGGCCACTACGGAAAGGCGCGTCCGCTGTTCGAACGAGCCCTGGCGATCCGGGAGAAGGTGCTGGGACCCGAACATCCCGACACGGCACTCTCCCTCGACAACTTGGCCTGGCTTCTCCGGAATCAGGGTCTCTACCAGGAGGCGCGTCCGCTGTTCGAACGTGCCCTGGCGATCCGGGAAAAGGTGCTGGGCCCGGAGAATCCCGCCACGTCCTTTGCCCTCAGCAACCTCGCCACGCTCCTCCAGAGCCAGGGCCATTACGAAGAGGCGCGGCCCTTGTTCGAACGCGCGCTGGCCATCGATGAAAAGGTGCTGGGCCCCGAACACCCGGGCACGGCCACGATCCTCCACAACCTGGCGTGGCTTCTTCGGGTCCAAGGTCATTTCGAGGAGGCACGTCCTCTGATCGAACGTGCGCTGGCGATCCGGGAGAAAGTGCTGGGCCCCAAAGACACCCTCACGGCAAGTTCCCTCAACAACCTCGCCGGACTCCTCCAGGATCAGGGTCACTTCGAGGAGGCCCAGCCCCTCCTCGAGCGGGCGCTGGCGATCCGGGAGGAGGTGCTGGGCCCCGAGCATCCCGGCACGGCCACGGCTCTCAACAACCTCGCCATGCTCTATGTGGCCGAGGGTCTCTACGAGGAGGCGCGTCCTCTCTATGAGCGGGCGCTGGCGATCCGGGAGAAGGCACTGGGTCCCGAGCACCCCGGAACGGCCACAGCCCTCAACAACCTTGCACTGCTCTACGTGGCCGAGGGTCTCTACGAGGAGGCGCGTCCTCTCTATGAGCGGGCGCTGGCGATCCGGGAGAAGGCACTGGGTCCCGAGCACCCCGGCACGGCCACGGCCCTCAACAACCTTGCCATGCTCTACGCGGCCGAGGGTCTCTACGAGGAGGCGCGTCCGCTCTATGAGCGGGCGCTGGCGATCCGGGAGAAAGTGCTGGGTCCCGAGAACCCGGACACGGCTACGGTCCTCAACAACCTCGCCGTACTCCTCAAAAAGCAGGGGCTCTATGGAGAAGCACGCCCTCTCTACGAGCGCGCGCTCGCCATCCGGGAGAAGGTGCTGGGCCCCGAGCACCCGGCCACGGCCACGGCCCTCAACAACCTCGCGGTTTTTTTCAAGATCCAAGGGCGCTACGAAGAGGCACGTCCGCTCTACGAGCGCGCGCTCGCCATCCGGGAAAAGGTTTTTGGGC
>CAZQAP010000086.1:0-1676 GCA_964591365.1 uncultured Planctomycetales bacterium | reverse complement strand
GAGGCACGTCCGCTCTACGAGCGCGCGCTCGCCATCCGGGAAAAGGTTTTTGGGCCCGAGCACCCCGACACGGCCGCCGCCTTGAAAAACCTGGCCGCTCTTTTCGTGGCCCAGGGCCTCCCAGACGAGGCCCGGCCCTTGTATGAGCGGATGCTGACCGGGCAGTCCAACCACCTCGACCGGGAGCTGCCAACCATGTCGGAAGCCGAGCGCTTCCGCCTGTTGGCCGTTTCCCGGGGACCGGACGGCCTCCTCGACTGTCTGGCGTCGCTGGAGGCCCCCGATCTGTCGGAGGCTCTGCCGGCATATCTCTCCTGGAAGGGGAAGGCCACCCGGATCCAGGAGGCCACGCTGCGCTTGCAGCAGAGGGACATGCCGGAACTTCGCCGGCGCAAAGGCGAGATCCGGGAGATGAACCGCAGGCTTTCCAGCCTGGTCTTCCTTCCGCGGGAAAAGCAAGGCTCCGACCACGGGGAGAAGATCAAGAAACTGCGCGAGAAGCGCGTGGCCTTGGAACGCTGGCTCAACCGTGATCTAGGACTCGACGGGGTGCTGGCAACGCCCTCGGTGGCCGAGATCCAGGCGAAGATCCCCGCGGACGGCGTGCTGGTGGACTTCTACGCCGGCGAGAAGGTCTTCGCCTGGGTGCTGCGTCACGAGGGAGAGCCGGAGCTTTTCGCTCTTGGGAAGGCGGAACCCTTTCGCAAGGCCCAGGAAGCATTCCTGCGCCGGAGCGGTGTGCGCGGGGGGGCTGCCATGTCTTCCGGACCGGAACCCGCCGACCGGATCTTCCAGCTCCTCTGGAAGCCGCTCGTGAATGCGGTGGGCGGGGCGCGGACGGTGCTTGTCAGCCCGGACGGCTTCCTCGGAGAGCTTTCCTTCGGGATCCTGCCGGATGGAAAGGGCGGCTTCCTGATCGAGGAGCATCGTTTCGTCTACCTTTCGGACCCCACCCAGGCCGTGAAGACCGATGGGCAGGCCCCCGCCCGGGAGGGCAGTGTGCTGGCGGTGGGGGACGTCAACTATTACAAGCGGGGAGTGTCCCGGCCGGGCGCCGGCCAATTCCTTGCGATGCGCTCACGGGTGGGTGACACCTGGCCGCCCCTGAGCGCGACGCGGGAGGAGGTGCAGGCGCTGCGCGGTCTCCACGATCAGGTGCTCGAATGGGGGAGTCCGTTCGTGGAACTTTCGGGCAAGGAGGCCACGGAGGAGGCGGTCCGCGCAGCAATTGCGGGGCAGCGTTACCTCCACCTGGCGACCCACGGTTACTTCGAGCCGGATGATCTGCCCTCGCTGATGGGAGATGCGGAGAAGAAACGGAAGAAGGCGGGCGCCGGGGAAGAGATCAAGGCGGTGGGACTGTTGCCCGGCCTCCTCTCCGGCCTGGTCCTGGCGGGCGTCAACGCGGATCCGGATCCAAGCCGCGACGACGGCTACCTTTCGGCGGAGGAGATCCAGCACCTCGATCTCTCGGCCTGCGACCTGGCGGTGCTCTCGGCCTGCGAGACCGCGCTGGGCAGCAGGCGGGCCGGCGAGGGCCTGCAGAGCCTGCGGCGCGGCTTCGCCGTGGCGGGTGCCAGGACGGTGATCTCCTCGCTTTGGAAGGTGGACGACCGCGCGGCGGCCACCCTGATGCGCCACTTCTACGAGAACTACTGGCAGAAGGGCATGGAGAA
>CAZQAP010000085.1:3043-12101 GCA_964591365.1 uncultured Planctomycetales bacterium | reverse complement strand
CCGAACAGCCTTCCGAACAGGGCCCCCACGACCAGGGCGGGCGCGAAAATCCCTCCCGGGGCGCCGCTCCCCAGAGTGAGAGCGGTGGCCAGGAACTTGGCGGCAAGAAGAAGAAAACCCACCAGCAGCCCTTCGCGGAGGGGGTCTTCGAGGGCGAAACGGAGGGTGTCGTAACCCTCTCCGAGGGCGCCGGGAAAGAACCGCCCCAGAATCCCCACACCCAGCCCGGCCAGGGCGGCCACGAGCCCCATGCTGCGGGTGAACGGCCGTCTCCGCAGGTCGTTGGCGACCCGCTCCACGCCGCGAACGACCCGGACGAACAGCACCGAGAGAAGACCGGACATGGCTCCCAAGAGCGCACAAGCCGCAAGATCGTGCATCTCGATGGGAAGGGTGGGCCGGGTCAGGGGGACGGCGCCCCCCAGGAGAATCCGTCCCAGTTCGGTGGCCGTGGTGGCGCTGACCGCGATGGGGATCACGGCGCCGAGCGACCACTCGGCCAGAACAACTTCGGTTGCGAAGATCAGACCGGTCAGGGGGGCATTGAAGATGGCCGCGATCCCCCCCGCCACCCCGCAGGCCACGAGCAGGATGCGCTGTCGCTCGGCGAGTTTCAGCGGCGGGGCGAGCGAACTCCCCACGGCGGCCGCGCTGAAGGCGATCGGGCCCTCAAGACCGGCCGAGCCCCCCCCCGCTACGTGGACCAGGCTTCCGAGCAGGCGGCTGGCGATGGAACGCCGGCGCATGGATCCGCCTTTGCGGGAAACCGACTCCAGGACCGCCGGAACCCCGTGCCCGCCCGGTTCGCGGAAGAGAAGCCGCACGATCCAGACCCCGGCCAGGGCCCCGCCGGCGGGAAGAAGCAGACCCCAGGAAGTTGAACGGAAAGGCCCCAGGGCGGCGAAGAGTCTCTGCACCCCGGCGCGCAGGCCGACCGCCATCAGTCCGCTCGTCAAGCCGACCAGGAGGGCGAGCCCGGTCATCATCCAGAGGCCCCGCAAAGGCCTCCAGGGCACCTCGCCGTGGTTCGACCTCACGGGAGTCCCGGTTCGCCCTTCCGGACGGCCTGGAGGATTTCTTCGTCCGCGGCTTTGCGGGCGAGAAGCCCGCAGAAGGCGTCGTCGCGGAGAAGGAAGGCCAGGCGGGAGAGGATCTTGAGATGCCCGGCCGGAGTGGGGTTCAAGAGAAGAAAGGCGCTGTGGACCGGCTGTCCGTCGATCGCCTGCCAGTCGACCGGGTTTTCGAAGAGCCCCAGAAGCACCAGGGGCCGGTCGACGAACGCGGAAGAGGGGGTGCGGGGATGGGGCAGGGCGACGCCGTGCCCCAGACCGGTCGAAGAGAGGGCTTCTCGTTGTCGAAGCTGGTCGAGAAGATCTTCGGGATCGGCCCGCTCCGGAAGAGCGACCCGGGAGACAAGGAGGGTGAGAGCTTCTCCACGGGAGATCGCTGCGAGGTCCCGCTGGATGCCTCCGGCGACGAGAGCCTCGAACAGCCCCCGGGTGCGGCCGTCCGGTTCCAGGGTGGCGACCGGAGGGGCGGCAGGCCGGGGCCGAAGATGCAGCCCGTGACTTCGGGCCCACTGTTCCAGCTCCGAAGGGTGGAAGGTCGGCTCCCCTTCCGGCCGGCGGATGCCGAGCATTCCCTGCCGCGCCCAGCGGCGCAGGGTCTGGGGAGACACGCCCAGCATCCGGGCGGCCTCTTGGAGGGAAAGCCGGGCCATGGTTCCCGTTCCGGTTCCTTCGGAATCGCACCGCATTGTAGGAGGCCGAGACGCTTCTTCCCCTGGCGCGGTACCCTTTGCACCGGATGAACCGGCTTCCGGCCCTGGCCTTGATGGTTCTTGCGGCCTGCTCGCGGCAAGCAGTGGAGGTTCAAGATCTGGGCTGGGCCGGTCCCGAGAAGGAGCCCGGTATCCAGCCCGCCCTGCTGGTGCATGGAGAGCGCGTGATCCTGGCCTGGGCCGGCGCCCGGGCCGCCCTCCAGCGGGTCTGGAGCGCCGGGAAGCTGGAGCCGGAGCAACCCCTCCAGGAATCCATCCCGCCGAGCCTGGTTTCCGGCCGGCTGGACCTGGACAAGTTTTCCGCGCTCGACTTCCGGGGCTCCTCTCCGACTCTTCGGAATGGCATCCTCGCCCGGAACGGAAAGCGGGCCGGGTGGTCCCCATCCCAGACCCGTACCTCGGACGGCAAGGTGCACCTGGCATACGATCGCGCCACCGACGGCGACTTCGACGTGATCTACCGCGCCCCGGGCGGCGAGGAGACCGTCGTGGCGGGAAGCTCCGCCTACGAGGCCCACGCCTCGCTTTCGGCGGACTCTGCCGATCGCCTCTGGCTGGCTTGGGACAGCGGCAGGACGAACTGGGGCCGGGGCACCGGCCTGCATCATGATCGAAGCCTCCATCTCGCCGTAAAGGTCGGGGACGCCTGGCACGACGTGCCGCTTCCCGAACCCGGCATCCTGGAAAAACCCGATGCCATCGCGAGCGGAGGCCTGCGCCCACTGGCGTTCGGACCCGCTGAACTTCCCCACGTGGTGGCGGGCGAGAAGGGGCCAATCTGGCTCCTCTACCGGCTGATGACCCGCTGGGCCCCCTCCGCCAACCGGGGGGCCTCCCGCCGGATCGCCTGGGAGATCCGGGCCATGGCGCTGACCGACGACGGCTGGACCGCACCAGTGGTCCTGCCCCACAGCGACGGCCCCAACCACGACACGCTGGCCGCCGTCGCCCTCCCGGGGGGCGGGCTGCTTGCGGCCTTCGAGACCGACAACCGGGTGGCCAACTTCCCCAGCGTCCAAACCTGGTTGATCCCGGTCAGTGCCTTGAGCAAGGTCCGCGTCGTGGAACTTCACGTCGAAGGCCGGGCGCCCGAAACCGGGCCCGTCCGCAAACCGGGCCGCACTCAGCCGCGGGCCCCGGACTTCCCCGGTGATCCCGATCCGGCCCTGGTGCCGGAAGGCTACCTGCGGTTGTGGGGGGACCTGCACCGCCACAGCGATCTTTCGCGCTGCAAGGCCGATCTCGACGGCAGCGTGCTGGACCAGTACCGCTACGCCGCCGAGGTGGCCCATCTCGACTTCCTCGCCATGACGGATCATTTCCAGCACCTCACGCCGGCCCACTGGGCCTTCCACGAGCGGATGGCGGATCTCCTCGACGAACCGGGCGACTTCACCGCGCTCTTCGGCTTCGAACGCCTGCTGCCGATCGGCCACCACAACCTGATCTGCATCGACCGGAGAATCGCCCGGAACGGCCCTTTCATCCCCTTCGACCCCAAGGACCCCTGGAGGGGGTTCCATCCGGACGATTGGGTGGTCATCCCGCACCAGGTGGCCGACCGGTTCGCACTGCTCGACTGGAGCGACTACCGGCCCGACCTGGAGACCGAAGTGGAGATCCACCAGGGCCGGCGCGGATCCTACGAATCACTGGAAGGTCCCCGGCGGGACCTCGGGGACGATCCCACCCACCCCCACGTGGTGGACTACCTCGAGCAGGGCAAGAAGTTCGGTTTCATCGGCTCCAGCGACCACATCTCCACCACCCGGGGGTTCGCCGCGGTCCTTGCCAGGGGGAATACCCGCAAGGACATCTTCGAGGCCCTGAAGGCGCGGCGCACTTACGCGGCCACGGCCCTGATCGCGCTGGACGTCGGTCTGGGGGAACGCCTGGTCGGGGAAGAGGGGGCCGTCCCGGCCGCCGCGGCGCTCCGGATCCGCGCCGCCGCGGGCGGGGAGATCGCCCGCATCGAAGCGATCCGCAACGGAGAGGTCGCGCGAAGCTGGCACGGCGACGACTCCTCCCGCAAGCTGATGACCTTCCGCTGCGGAAGAACTTCCCTTTCCGTTCCCTGGAGACTCACCCTGGAGAACGCCACCTTGCGGGAGATCCACCCGCTGCTCCTGGAGGACGAGGACGGAATCCGGCGCATCTCCGCAACGGAGGCCGCGCTCGATGCCCGCCTCGACAAAACGGACGACGACGGCATGGTGATCCAACTGGACGTCTCCTCGAAGGCCTCCTTGAAGGTGGCGGTCCAGGACGAATCCCGCTCGTTTTCCCTGGCCGACCTCCAGTCCGGGAAACCGGTCCGCTTCCGCATGGCGGCTGCGCCCTGCGAACTGCGCCTCGATCCGGGTCCGCTGGGAGGAGAGCGGGCGGAACTCTCCTGGGCCCCGGGAGACTGGAAGAGCGGAGACTGGGTCTACGTGCGCCTGGTGCGCAGCGACGGGGAAGTGGCCTGGTCCTCCCCCATCTGGGTGCGCTGATCGTCCGGCGTGGCGGCGGCCCTTCGGGGCGGGCCGTACCAGCGCGCCAGCCTTTCGGGCTGCACCCCCAGGGCGTAGAGCGCCGGAAAAAGGTTCCAGCAGAGGAAGGCCCGCAAGGGCGCGGCCTCGAAGCGGCGGCCCGAAACGGATACGGCCGCGGGCAGCCGGCGGATGGGACCGAGGCGGCGGAGACGGCGCGCGAATTCCACGTCTTCCATGAGCGGCTGCGGAGGGAACCCGCCTGCTTTCCGGTAGTCCGCCCGGCGGGTGAAGACGGCCTGGTCGCCGTAGGGAAGCCTGCGGTGACGCGACCGGAAGTCCGCGACGCGGAGAAAGAAACGGGTCAGCGGACCGGCACCCGGGGACGACCGGTGACGCACGTGGAAGGCGCCTCCCGCCCAGCGGTCTCCCGCCAGGGTCTCCTCGATCCGCCGGGCCGCATCTCCAGGAAGGCGGGTGTCGGCATGCAGGAAGAGGAGGGCCTCGCCGCATGCAGCCTCGGCTCCCGCCCGGAGCTGGGTCCCCCGTCCGCGGACCGCGGCCAGGACCCGGTCGGCGCCTGCCCGCCGCGCAGCCTCGACGGTCCGGTCGGCGCTCCCGCCGTCCACCACGATCGTCTCCCAGTCGCCGTCGAGCCTCTTCAGGGAAACCAGACAGTCCTCCATCCGTTCCGCTTCGTCCAGCACGGGGATGACCGCCGAGATCTTCATGCCGCCCTCAACGCCGCCACTTGAGGAACGATTTCAGGAGCGACGCCCTTCCCGGGGTGAGGCGCCGCCGGTTGGCGAGATCGCCGATGCGGCTCCAGACGGAGGCCTGGGTCGGATAGGGATGGATGACCCCCGACCAGGCGGTCACCTTCATGCGCCGGGTCACCGCCAAGCAGGCCTCCCCCAGGATCTCTCCGGCGTGTTCCCCCACCACCGTGGCCCCGCGCAGCCGGCCGGTCTTCTTCTCCACGATCGCCTTGGCAAAACCTTCCTCCTCGCCGTCAAGAAGAAAGCGATCGACCTCCATCAGATCGAACTTCAGCTCTTCCAGCTCGCAGCCGGCCTCCCTTTCCTGGCCGGCATAGAGCCCGACGTGGCCGATCTCCGGAGAGGTGTAGGTGCACCAAGCCATCGTCAGGGCGCTCTGGCGCCCGCGGCCGAAAAAGAAGGCGTTGCGGATCACGAGCCGGGCCATGGCATCGGCGGCATGCGTGAACTGGAAGGTCCCGGCCACGTCGCCCGCGGCGAAAATGCGCGGATTGGTGGTCCGCAGGAATTCGTCCACGATGAGGCGCCCCCGCTCTCCGGTGCCCACTCCGGCCTCCTCCAGCCCCAGGCCGTCGGTGTTGGGCCCTCTTCCCACACCGAGCAGGATCTGGTCCCCGGGAGTCTCGAAGGACTGCCCGCCCCGCTTCCAGTGCACGATCTTTTCCCCGCCGCGGACCTCCACCGATTCGAGAGCGGCCCCCAGCTCCAGCTCGATCCCTTCGCGCTCGAAGACCCCGCGCAGAAGGCTGGACGCTTCGGGGTCCTCCCGGGGGAGAATCCGGTCGTCGAGACTGACCACGGTGACCTTGGATCCGAAGCGGTTGAAGGCCTGGGCCATTTCGCAGCCGATCGGTCCGGCCCCGACAATCGTGAGCCGTTCCGGAAGTTCGGTCAGCGTGAAGAGGGTTTCGTTGGTGAGTGGTTCCGCCTCTTTCAGGCCCGGAACGGGCAGCACCACGGCCCGCCCTCCGGTGGCGATCAAGGCGCGGGAAAAACGAAGCACCCGGCCGCCGACCTCCACGCTGTCGGAGCCGGTAAAACGGCCGTCCCCGAGAAAGATCTCCACGCCAAGATCGCGAAAGCGGGCGGCCCCGTCGTGGTGACCGATCTCGGCCCGAAGCTTCCGCATCCGTTGCATGACCTTCCCGAAATCAACGCTTGCATCGCCGCCCGCCTGAACGCCGAACTTTGCCGCTCCGCGGACCTCCGCCGCCATCCGGGCCGCCCGCAGCAGGGCCTTGCTGGGCACGCAGCCGTAGTTGAGACAGTCCCCGCCCAGGAGATGGCGTTCGACCAGGGCCACCTTGGCGCCCAGGCCGGCTGCTGCGGCCGAGGCGACCAGCCCGGCGGTCCCTCCTCCCACGACCACGAGGTTGTAGCGGCCGTCGGCCTCAGGGTTGGTCCAGCCGGAAGGGGCGACGTGCGCGCGCAGCGCATCGTCATGGAAGTCGTTCTCGAGCAGAGCCATGCGGAAGCGGTCCGGGAAGACGATTCCGGCCGTCAGGCCAGGGAACCCCCGCAACTGGAACCTGCCCCGGCGGTGCAGGCGAAACAGTGCGACGCGGTGGTTACGGGAAGGTGTTCCAGAAAGGCGGCCTCCCCCGATTCTTCCGGCCGGGGGAAAAGATCGTCCAGGGTGAGGGCCCGGCCGTCCCTGCCCCGCAAGGGCAGATCGATCACCAGGTTGAAATCGCAGTCGAACAGGGCGCCGTCCCAGCGCAGGCTGACCTGGCTGCGGCACATGAGATTGGGAAGCGTGGCCGCATTGAAGTTCGACTCCAGAAGTTCCTGATACTCCCGCAGCCTCCCCTGGCGTTCCAGACTCTCCCGGAACCGGTGGATGGGCTGGTTGGTGAGGGTCACCAGGCGGGTGAATCGCAGCCCGAGATGCTCGGAAAGTTCGCGCCGGTAATCGGCTTCCAGGGCTTCCTGGAGCGGCGGAAGAGAGGCCCCCACCGGGTTGTAGACAAGATTCAACTCCAGGCCGGTGTTTTCGTTCCCGAATCCCGCCCGGTTCAAGCGGCGAAGTGCGGCGACGCTTTTGTCGAAGACACCCTGCCCGCGCTGTTTCTCCACGTTGGCGGGCTGATAGCAGGGCAGCGAGCAGAAAAGGAGCACCTTCTGGCCGGCGAAGAACTCCGGGAGATCCTCCTGTCCGGGCTCGAACATCACAGTCAGATTGTGCCGCACGAGCACTTTGCGTCCCAGGGCCCGCGCGCCCCGGACCAAGCGCCGAAAACCGGGATTCAGCTCCGGGGCCCCGCCCGTCAGATCGAGGGTGTGGAGGGCGGGCCTCGCTTCCAGCAGCTCGAGAATGCGGTCCACGAGAGAAACCGAAGCATTCTCGTGGGCCTTGTTCCTCGCGGGAGAGGAATCGACGTGGCAGTGGAGGCAGGCCTGGTTGCACAGCCGGCCAAGGTTGACCTGCAAAACCTCGACCTTGGTCCTGCGAACCGGCGGAAAGACCAGGCCGACCCTCTGGATCCGGGGGGCGGTCCGGGGATCCGGAAGGCCGGGCTGCCGTCGGGCTGCGGCGGAGGAAGGATTCATCTTCTTTCCAAACCGGTCAGCAGCAGCCCTCCTTGGGACCGCAGAGGGAATCGGGATCCCGCTCGGTGACCCCGTCCTCCCGCAGGCGGGCGAACGCCGCCCGGTAGGGTTTCTTCCCGAGGAGCTGGAAGGTCTTGTCACAGACCGGAGTGCGCACCCCACGGCGGAAGACGTGGTTGTCGTCGTCGCAGACCTGGCGGAACGGCCCGAGATAGACGACGGACTGGCCCTTGTCGATGCAGGCGCCCTGCTTCCCCTTCCAGGCCGCCAGCGTGAGGCTGCGGAACTCGATCCCGGCGACCACGCGCCAGGGTTCGGGAGAACGGGCCAGGATCTGGATTCCGTGGAAGCCCGCTTTCTCGAAGGCTTTCAGAAACTCCTCCTCGCAAAGCGCACCGCTGATGCAGCCCGACCAGAGTTCGGGGTCCTCGCGGAGTTCCCGGGGGACCTCGCGGTCGCTGACGATGTCGGAGATCACCGCCCGGCCCCCGCGGCGCAGAACGCGGAAGATCTCACCGAAGAGCTGATGTTTGGCCCCAGGGGCGACGAGGTTGAGCACGCAGTTGGAGACCACCACGTCCACCGAAGCATCCTTCACGAGAGGCTCCTCCAAGCGCAGCCGCTGGATCTCCCCCTCCAAGGCCTGATATCCGGCGAGATTCTCCACGGGATGATCCGCCAGCCAGGCTTCCAGCTGCTCCTGGTCCAGGCGAAGATCCTCGATCCGGCCCCGGCGAAACTCGATGTTGTCCCAGCCGATCGAAAGGGCGACCTCCGGCTGGTGGCGCCGGGCCAGGTCGAGCATCTCGGCGGTCATGTCGACCCCGACCACGCGCCCCTTGGGCCCCACGACCTGGCTGGCGATGAAGCAGATCTTGCCCCCCCCGCAGCCCAGATCCAGGACGGTCTCGCCCTCCTCGAGGTAACGCGAGGGATCCCCGCAGCCGTAGTCGCGTTCCAGGATCTCGGCCGGAATGACTTTCAGATAGCGGTCGTCGTAGGTCACCGGGCAGCAGAGGGATTCCTCCACCTGCCGGGCGCCCTCGGCGTAGCGCCGGCGCACGGCCTCCGTAACCGAGGAGGACTCTATTGATTCTTCGAGCGGGCTGGTTTCCATTCGTTGAGGGACCAATCGTAGTCCCGGAAGGTCAGTCGGACATCGGGGAGACCGGGAGCATCCGCCACCCCGGGAGGGCCGAACTTCTTCAAGATTCCCGGAATCCCTCCGGGATACTTCTCCAGTTCGTCCTCGCTCCAGTGGAAGATCTTGGAGACTTCCAGCTCCCCATCCCTTGTATTCTGGCCGTTTTTGGAAGCGTTTGCGAGAAATTTGCGGGCTTGGTCCTCGAGCTGCTCTTCCAGGCGCCCGGGCAGATAGGCCCCGGCCCGGAGCTGGGGGCAGCTCCAGGAAGCGCAGACGATGGCGAAGTGGTACAGGGGGGCCGGGGAGACCGCCGGGAGCAGGTCGTGCTCCACCT
>CAZQAP010000085.1:0-2943 GCA_964591365.1 uncultured Planctomycetales bacterium | reverse complement strand
TCCAGGGCGGGCTTCTCCTTCAAGAGGCCCGGGTAGTCGACCTGCCCGGGAGGGTGGACGTACTTGCCCAGCAGACGATTCCAGCTGGAATGCCCGGGATCGAAATGGCCCTTCGCGGAAGGCCCGCTGGGAAGTTCTTCCGCGGGACCGTTCCCGCAGGAGGCAGCCAGGATGGCCAGAACGAGGATGATGGGCATGGACATTCTCCCACCGAAGAGGGTGATCATGGTCGTGGGTCGCCGCGGAGGGCCGAAGGGCAGGCTATTTTCCCGAGGGTGTGCCGGCCGGAGCCGGCGAGCCTTTCTTGCCCGCCTTCCCGATCCGCTTCCCTTGCGGGAAGAAGACCTCCCAGCGTTTCTCCAGCCAGGGAGTCGCGGGAAGCTGCTTCAAATGTTTCCCCTTCAAGGCTCCCTTGATGCAGACGCCCCGGAGCCGGTCCCAGAGGCTTCCGGTCTGGGTGTCGCGCATCCACAAAGAAACCGCGGCCGGCCGCTTTCCCCCACTCTTGGAGGTTTTTGTGGCATCCCCCTCTGAGCCACTCTGGGAAGAAACCATCTCGAAGGAGAGATTCCGATCCCCGTCCACAGAAGAGAAAGCAGCCGAACGCGCGGTGGTCGCATCAAAGACAACGACCACGGGTTGGTTTGCGAGCCTGGTGTTGAGCAAAGGCTTCTTCGCAAGGTAGGAATAGGGAAAGAAGACGACGTTGCGTCCCTCTCCCAGGCTCAGCCCGTAGGCATCCATGCGGTCCTTCAGGGCGAAGGTGCCCATGAATCCGCGCGCCTTTTCGCCGAGCAGAACGGTGGTGTCGGGATGGTCCCGGCGCCAGTCGCCCCAGGCGACCACCTCGCTGGGAAGGAAGGCGAGATGGGATCCTTTGAGCGGGCCCTTCACCGCCTCGCCGGTCACATGCACCCAGAGAGACTCGGTCTGCTTGTCGTACATCACGAAGGAATTCCGGTAGAGCATGCCCTGATGACCGAAGGTGAGCACCCGGTCTCCGAGTTTCCGGCCATACACGATGGCCGTCTGGCAGAGCGGTCACCAACTGACCGCAATCGGTCTGCCTCCGCAAGTGTCGTTGGCCAGCTCATGGCTGCCCATGACCGAGATGGGATAGGCCTTGGCCTCCCCGTTGAGGACGACGCCGATGACCGGCTCCTCGTCCAGGACTTTGCCGCCGGCCTTGCCTGCGGGGGTCATCCCAGGGTTGTTCAGGACCGGGAAGGCATCCCTGGGGACCACCTGGCGGGCATTCTTGTCGAAATCCGCTTCGCTGAAGATCTCCTGGGCCGCCACGAGGGGCGTCAGGAGCAGGAACGCGGAGGCCAGCCAGCCGGTCCTCCAGGAGAGGGAGGGGGGAACCTGGAGCATGCTGGATTTTCGGGGCCCCACCGGCCTCGTTACAGGGAAATCCTTCCGCCCGCCGGCCCGTGTCTATCCTTGCGTCTCTGGCAGCCCGTCTTCCCGCAACCGCCCTGGTCTTCGTCCGGGATCCCGACTCAGGGCCGGTCAAGACCCGCCTGGCCGCCCGGGTGGGAGGCCCCGCTGCCGTCCGGGTCTACCGGGCCCTTGCGGCAACGGTCTGGGAGGGGCTGGCTGATCCTGGCCTGGAACGCTGGCTTTTGGTCGCGCCCCCGGAGGGCTGCCCGGCCGTCCAGGAATGGCTTCCGGGGGCCGCCCGCGTCCTGGGACAGCCGGAGGGAGATCTGGGGTTCCGCCTGGCCTGGGCTTTCGAGCAGGCCTTCCAGTGCGGGGCGCCGGCGGCCCTGGCCGTGGGCACCGATGCTCCCGAAGTGGGCGCCGCCCGGGCCCGGGAGGCCCTGGCGGCCTTGCAGGGAGCGGATGCCATCGTGATTCCCGCCCTGGACGGAGGCTATGCCCTGCTGGCCTTGAAAAGGCCCCACCCCCGGCTTTTCGAGGGGATCCCCTGGAGCACGCCCCAGGTCCTGGAGGCCACACGCCGCCAGGCCCGGACCTGCGGGCTGGACCTTCGCGAACTGGAGGCCGTCCGGGACCTGGACACATGGGACGACCTCGAACAGCTCCGCAGGTCGGGAATCTGGAACGCTCCCCTCTGATTGGGATGGCGGCTTCATTCCCGCAAAGGGACATGCATGCTCGTGCCGGTCACCCGGAAGACCGTGGTCCTCTCGTGCCCGGCCAGATCGTGGCCGACGCAGACGTAAACACCGGGAAGTAGACGGATCCAGACCGGAGTGGTTCCTTCGACCACCTTCGAAAGAACAGGAAGGCCGGCCTCGGTGCGGATGGATAGAAAACGCTGCTCCCCCGGTTCCAGGAAGGGATCCAGGGCTACGGAAACGCCTTCCTTCATGACGACAGTCCGGCTGGACGCAATTCCCGAAGAGCCGTCGAAAAGGAAGACTGCAGGAGCTCTTCCCGGAGCCTCCAGTTTCAATACAAAACGCCGGGGCCCGAGGGAAACCTGGAAACAGCCCTGCGGATCGGCATGCCGGACGGTCCCGGGGCCGAAAGGACTCCATGAATCCATCGGAATGCGCTCTTCCAGCGCCAGGGTGGCCTCCGGGACCAGGGCGCCGCGGGAATCCACGGCACAGATCCGCAGGATCTCTTCGCCCTGCAAGACAAGTTCTCCAAAGTCCAGATCCTCCCCGGGGTGAAGCGTGAAAGGCCTGTAGATGGATTCCAACCCCGGGACCCGGACCAAGAACATGTAGGGCCCGGGAAGAAGATCCGTGAACTCCGCGTTTCCACCCGATCCGGGAAGCAAGGAGCCCATCAACCGGTCGATGCTTTTCAGCCGGATGGAGGCCTGGACAGGAGGCTCTCCCGTCCTCCCATCCAGGAGACGCAGACGCACGCTTCCAAAAAAGGCTCGGACGGTCTGCGGATCCACGGTGAAAACCACCTCCTCCGTCCCCGGAGGGACCGGCTGGGAGGCCAGCACGCCCTGGTAGA
>CAZQAP010000084.1:0-12207 GCA_964591365.1 uncultured Planctomycetales bacterium | reverse complement strand
TGCGCGACACGATCGAGGGAATGGAGAAGGTCCTGGTCCCCACTCCCGACCGGGCCCAGATCCCTCTCACCCAGCTCGCAACCATCCGCTACGTGCGCGGGCCCCAGGTCATCAAGACCGAGGACACCTTCCTCACTTCCTACGTGATCTTCGACAAGAAACCCGGATTCGCGGAAGTGGACGTGGTGGAGCAGTGCCAGGCCTTCCTCAAATCGAAGATCGCGAGCGGCGAGCTGGTGCTTCCGGCAGGCACCTCCTACAGCTTCGCGGGCTCCTACGAAAGCCAGCTTCGGGCCTCCAAGACCCTCATGGTGGTCCTGCCGCTGGCCCTCTTCATGATCTTCCTGATCCTCTACTTCCAGTTCTCCTCCGTCTCCACGACCATGATGGTCTTCAGCGGGGTCTTCGTGGCCTGGGCGGGGGGCTTCCTGATGCTCTGGCTCTACGCCCAGCCCTGGTTCCTCGACTTCTCGGTCTTCGGCACCTCCATGCGGGATCTCTTCCAGATCCATGTCGTCAACTTGAGCGTCGCCGTCTGGGTGGGCTTCCTGGCCCTCTTCGGCATCGCCACTGACAACGGAGTGATCCTGGCCACCTACATGGATCAATCCTTCGACAAGCTCAAACCGGGCAACCTGAAAGAGGTCCGGGAGGCCGTCGTCGTGGCATCCATGCGCCGCTGCCGCCCGGCTCTCATGACCACCGCCACCACGATCCTGGCGCTCCTGCCCGTCCTCACTTCGACGGGCCGGGGCGCGGACGTGATGGTCCCCATGGCCATCCCTTCCTTCGGTGGGATGACCGTGGCACTGCTCACCCTCTTCCTGGTCCCGCTCCTCTACTCGGCCCGGGAAGAACGCAAGGTCCGCCGGGCCCTGAAAACCCAAAACCGATCCAACACGGAGCCCTTGATTCCGTAACATGGACTCCTTCACCCTGAATCCTCCCCTCCGGAGAAAAACACCATCACCATGAAAGTCCTGCTTGCCACTTCCCTGCTGGCCGCCTTCCCGGCCACCGGCTTCGCCCAGAATTCCCAGGCGCCCGCTCCCAAGGCCCCGGCCAAGATCCAGACCCAGGAAAAAGCCCCGGCCCCGATCATCCTCACGGACCAGATCACTTGCCCGATCAGCGGCGACGAGATCGACAAGTCCATCTTCACCGACTACGAGGGACAGCGGGTCTACTTCTGCTGCAAGAAATGCGTTGAGAAATTCAACCGGTTCCCCGACGGTTACCTCTACTCCATGTACAAGAAGGGGGAACGGCCCGAGAACATCCAGACCACCTGCCCCGTTTCTGGGAAAAAGCTCGAAAGCAAGGAGTTCTTCGTCCAGGTGATGAACAAGCGCATCTACACCTGCTGCGCCAAGTGCATCAAGAAGGTGGAAGCCAATCCCGCCCTCTACCTGGACAAGCTGGAAGGGCGCAAGCCCCAGACGGCCTGCCCCATCAGCGGAGACCCCGTCGAGAAGGACACCTTCACCCTGGTCCAGGGCCAGAAGGTCTACTTCTGCTGCCCGGGCTGCGACAAGAAGTTCGAAGCCGAGCCGGAACGGTTCTTCGATGCCTTCGCCAAGGCCGGAGTTGTGGCCGAGTCGGCCAATGAGTTCTGCCCCGTCTCGCAGGATGAACATGCCGAGCCGGACGTGTTCGTTACCTACAAAGGCCGCCGCATCCACTTCTGCTGCTGGGACTGCGTCAAGCCCTTCTCCAAGAACCCGGACAAGTACCTGGCCCGTCTCTGAACCGGATGGTCCCGGTTCTCGGACTGCTTCTCGGGCTCCTGGCTCCACCCCAGGAGCCCGTGAATGCCACCTGCCCGGTGCTGGTGGACGAAGAGATCGATCCAGAGGTTGCGCCGGTCGAGTATGAAGGCGTGATGATCGGGTTCTGCTGCGACATGTGCCGCCGCAAGTTCCTGAAGGATCCGGGCAAGTACGCGGCCCACGTACCCGCTCTTGCCGCAAAGATGGGTCTCGATCCTGCCGATCCCCCGGAAACGGGGGTTGTTCCCGGGGCGGATCCACATGCGGAACCCGGCGCGGACCAGGACCACGATCAAGACCACGACCACGGAACCGACCACGAGGAAGCCGAAGGCCTGGTGGGTTTCGTCGGCCCCTTTCACGTGCTGGTGGTCCACTTCCCCATCGCCCTCCTCCTGGCGGCGGCCCTGGGGAAGCTCCTGGTCCTCATGGGCTTCGCGGGCGCAGGGGGCGGAACCCTCTTCGCCCAGCGCCTGGGCACGCTGGCCGCCCTGGTGGCGGCCCCCCTGGGGCTGGCAGCGGAAACGAGCGCCCACTACGCGGGCGCCCTGGCCGAGACCCTCGAATGGCACGAGACCTTCGGCCTGACCACGGCCGGCCTGGCCCTGGCCTCCCTGCTGCTCACCGAGTGGGGCCTGCGACGGGGGCCGGACTGGAGCCGGGCCCTGGGGACGCTGCTCCTCTTCGCCACGGCGATCTGCGTCGGCATTGCAGGGAATCTGGGAGGAACCCTGGTTTTCGGCCCGGACCACCTGCCATTCTGATCCCGGGCCTTCGGAAGAACCCCTGGCTGGAAAACGGCCGGTAGGCTAGATTCCCGGCGCCATGAAGACCCGCAAGATCCTGCTCACCACCGACCTCTCCGAAGAATCCCTGCGGCCCTTCGGCTCGGTGGCGGACCTCGCCCGCCAGGAAGGAGCCGCCATCGTTCTCCTGCACGTCGTGGAAGACCTGGGTGTCGCGCCGCACGGAGCCCCCCTCGCCCCGCGCCTGCATTCTCCCGACGTGGAGGAGGAGATCGCGGATGCCCGGAAAAAATTGGAGGAGATCCGGGCCGGACTTCCCGCCGACCTGCCGGTCTCCGTGGAAGTGATTCCCGCAGTGGACATCGCCCAGGGCGTCAGCCGCTTCGCCCACAAAGAGGACGTGGATCTCCTGGCGCTCTCCACCCACGGCCGCACGGGCCTGCGGCGGCTTGTCCTGGGAAGCGTTGCGGAGGCGATCCTGCGCCATTCCGAGGTACCCGTGCTCTGTTTCCCGCCCCCCCGCGAGAAGGAGCCGGCGGGCGGCGACTGACCTCAAAAAGAGGCTTTCAGGGCAGGGAGGCTTCCTGGCGGGGATTCCAGAGGCTGCCCTGCATCGAGTCGAGCACCTTGTGGGCCAGCTCGACGGCCCGAAACCCATCCTCGCCGGAGACCGGCACAGGGCCGCCGGTCCGCAGGGCGGAAACAAATGCCTCCAGTTCCGCCCGCAGAGGTTCCTCCTCGTCGAGAGTCAGTTCCTCGGTGTGCAGCAGCCCCTCGAATGCTTCCCGGGGATCGGGGGCATCCTGGGCCGCATGCAGAGCCTCGGCGGTGAAACCCGGCGCCTGGGTCACGAGCAGCGCATAACGCTGGCGGCTGTCCACCGAGACGTAGCAATCGGGGCCGAAAACGCGAAAGCGCCGCATGGGCTTCAGACTCAACCGGCTGGCCGTGAGGTTGGCAACCAACCCGCCCTGGAAGCGGAGCCTGGCGGACACGATGTCTTCGGTGGAACTGAGAACCGTCCCCCCTACGGCATCGATCCACTCCAGGGGCCGCCCCGCCCAGGCCAGCACAAGGTCCAGATCGTGGATCATGAGGTCCAGGACCACCCCGATGTCCGTGCTCCGGAAAGGGTAGGGAGAAAGACGGTGGGCCTCGATGAAGCGCGGTTCGATTCCCAGCTGCATGGCGCGCTGGAATGCGGGATTGAAGCGCTCCACGTGGCCGACGCCAAGCAGGGCCCCGCCGGCCTTGGCATCCTCCAGAATCCTCCGGCACTCTCCGGGATCGGGAGCCAGGGGTTTCTCGACAAGACAGGCGACTCCCGCCCGCAGGAAATCCCTCGCGCACTCCCGGTGCCGGCTGGTGGGAACGGCCACCACGGCGAAGTCCACCTCGGGTTCGAGTCCGGCCCGGTCGGGGACCCAGCGGCACCCGTATTTCCCGGCCAGCTCCCGCCCGAGGTCCTCCTTCGGCTCGGCCAGGACCCGCAGTTCCACCCCATCAAGAGCCGAAAGGATGCGCACGTGGTGGCGTCCGAGATGCCCGCCGCCGATTACGGCGGCACGCAGGAGTTTCGGGTGGGTCATGGAGCCCGCAGGACCTCAAGCGGGGGCATCCGAGCCCGCGACCGGCCGCCGAAGGGATTCCCGGTAGCGCCCTTGATAACCACGCTGCATGTCCCGCAGAAAGGAAGTCAGCCGCTTGACTTCCGGGCAGAGATTCCCGCGGGCCTCCAGCTCCTGGATGGCCAGGACCAGGGGGGCTTCTTCGGCGAACAAGCGCCGAAAGGCATCCCGAAGCTGCCGGACCACGTCGGGACTCTTGCCCCGCCGCCGAAGCCCGACCGTATTGACCCCCCGGATCCGGGACGGATGTCCCTCCAAGACCATGTAGGGGGGGACGTCCTTGATCGCGCGGGTCAATCCCCCGACCAGGGCGAGCGTGCCCACCGTGGTGAAGTGGTTGACCACCGACCCGCCGGAGATGATGGCCTGGCTTTCGATGCGGACGTGACCCGCCAGAAGGACGTTGTTGCCGAGGATGATTTCATCCTCCAGGACGCAGTCGTGGGCCACATGGCAGCACGCCATGAGGAGGTTCTTGTTCCCGATCGAGGTGATCCAGGACCCCGCAGCGGTCCCGATGTTGATGGTCACGAATTCGCGCACGACATTGCCATCGCCGATAACCAGGGCGGATTCTTCGCCTGCGTATTTCAGGTCCTGGGGCAGGCCCCCGATGGCCGCTTGGCCCATGAAACGGTTTCCCTCCCCGATGGTGGTCAGCCCCTGGATGGTCACGTGCGGCCCGAGGATGGTGCCGGCGCCGATGTTCACCCGGTTCCCGATGTGGCAGAAGGGGCCCACCACCACGCTTTCGTCCAATTCGGCGCCCCGGGAAACGTGCGCCGTCGGATGGATGGAGGTCATGGGACATCCACCATGGCAAAGGAAAGAAGGGCTTCGGCGACTACGCGCCGGCCGACCTTCGCGGTCCCCTTGACCTGGCCCCGGCGCCGGTCGAGACGGATGGTTTCGGCTTCCACCCGCAATTGGTCCCCCGGCTGCACGGACCCCCGGAAACGAACCTTGTCGATGGATGCGAGGACAACGAGCTTTCCGGTATGTTCCAGTTTGCGCTGAAGAAGGAAGCCGGCCAGCTGCGCCATGGCTTCGAGCTGCAGGACACCGGGCATCATGGGCTGATCCGGCCAGTGTCCCTGGAAGAACGGCTCGTTGATGGAAACATTCTTGACTCCCACCGCCCGGCGGAAGCCTTCCACCTCCGTCACCCGGTCGATGAGAAGAAATGGATAACGGTGGGGAAGAAGCTGCATGATCTCCAGAATGTCATATCCGCTCTCCCGGCTTCCCGAGGCCACTTCCAAAGCCTCAAGGTCGGCACGAAGGCGGCGCACGAGTTCCTGGTTGAGATTATGCCCGCTGCGGTTGGCCACGATATCCGCCTGAAGATCGGCATCCAGAAGGGCCAGATCCCCAAGAAGATCGAGAATCTTGTGCCGCGTGGGCTCTCTTTCCATGCGCATCTTGGGCGCGGATTTTCCGCCCAGGACCAGGGTGTTTTCCTCAGTGGCCCCTTTTCCCAGCCCTTTTGCGCGGAGTTCCTCGATCTCCGATTCCAGGACGAAGGTCCGCGCCGACGCAACTTCTTCCTCGAAGGACCCGTCCTTCAACTGGAAACGGACAGGAGTTGCATCGATGCCGTCAGGGTACTCCGGAATGTAGCGAATGTTCAGGGATTCCTCCGAAGGAGGCAGGGCGACCAGAATGGCGTCCCCGTCACGCAAGACAAGAGGCTCTTCCACGCGCAGCACCTTGCGCTCGGCTTTTTGCTCCGAGATCCCCGCTTCCTTGATCAGATCCACATAGGATGCGGCGGATCCGTCCATCCCGGGAAGTTCGTCACCGTGCACCACCACAAGGGCGTTGTCCACCCTGAGGCCCTGACAGGCGGCCAGAAAATGCTCCACCATTCCGACCTGAACGGGACCCACGTGAAGCATGGTCCGCCGCGAGGAACTGGAAAGGTAGTCCGGCAAGGCGGGAATGTCGGGGGGGTCGTCCACGTCACCGCGGCGGAAGATGATCCCCGTCCCGGGTGCTGCGGATCCGACTCGAACCCGGACCCGCTCGCCGGAGTGGAGCCCGACCCCCTCCAGCTCTGCGGAACCCTTGAGAGTGCGTTGATTGCGGGACATGGGCCTTGGAGAAGACCGGATGCGGGACGCAGCCGGCTACTGCGGCTTCTCAAGACCCCGCGTTGAGGGCCTCGATCACCTGCGGGGTGATATCATAGTTTGGATTTGTCCAGAGCACAGACCGGCTCTGCAGGTCTTCCACGGCGGCCTTCTGGGTGGGAGGGAGCTTGTCCAGGTCCCCGGGGACCATCAGGATGGCGCCGAAACCCTCGCGGGCGCCCACTTGGGCGGCGGCGGCCTGGACTGCCCGGTAGGCACGGATGAATAGCGCCATGCGCTGGTTGTCCAGTTTGTCCAGGACGAACTTTTTGTCCCTTTCGAGGAGCATCCTGTCGCTTTCCAGTTGGAAGGCCTTCTCCCGGTACTCGGTGCTATTGGCGTCGAGAACGGAAAGTTCGTTCTGGCGCTGCTGGATGTCCTCCCCGCGGCTTTTGAAGGTCGCAGTCGTTTTCTTGAGGCCCTCCTTGAGGCGGCTCATTTCCTCCAAAACCGGCTTGTAAGCATCGAAGCAGCGCTGCATGTCCACGTATCGGGTGGTCTCAGAAGGTGCTGGGGCGCCCTGGAGGGCGCCCAGAAGGGAGGCCATCCCGGCAGCGATGAGGACGGCGGCGAAGACTTGGACGGTTTTGTTCATCAGAAGTTTCCGAAGGTCAGCGAGAAGACTCGGGTTTCATCCCGGGGTTCCGACTGCAGAGGAAAGCCGAAATCCAGGGAGATGGGGAACTGGGGCAGGAACGGGATCCGCATTCGCAGACCCACGCCGTAGGTGATCCTGGTGGACCCGAAGGCCTTGACCGACTGGCCCAGGCCGCCGTAGTCCAGGAAGAAGGCTCCCCGGACGAATTCGGTTTCGTTCACCTGTCCTCGCGTCCGGACAGAGTAGACCGGGAAGCGGATCTCGGTCGACCCGTCCCAGGAGGCCTCCCCTCCCAGGGCGAATCCATTTTGGTGGGGGCCGGCGCCGCGGAAATCGAAGCCCCTCAGGGAGCCCTGGCCGCCGAGAAAGAACCTTTCCGTGAAGGGGGTTCCCGACAGGTCTCCCGTCTCTCCGCTGCGCCGGAACCTCCCCTCTTGGGAAAGGACCCAGTAGCGGTCGTAGGAATCCTGGAAGAGCGGAATGAAGAGCGCCCCTCTTACTTCGACCTGACTGAAGTCCCAGTCCCCGCCCAGGAATTCGCCCGCCTGACGGAAAGAGGCGGAAACCGAACCCCCATCAACCGGAGAAAAGGGATCCTCGACGGTATTGTACGTGACCCCGAAGGTGACGTCGCTCATGTTGTTGGTCCCGCGTGTCTCCCGGAGGATGGACGGGGCGCGAGACCGGATCCGGTCGATGGTGACCCGCTGAAAGTCCGGCTGGACCCAGATGCCGAAAAAGCGTCCGAAGTTCCGGCCCAGGCGGACGAACCCGCGGGTCCGGTTTTCATTGTGGGTGTCCAGAAAGAAAAGGGACCGCGAGACGCCGAGGTTCATGGAGTAGCGGTCGATGTGGTTTCCGAACAGGTCCGGCTCGAGAAAGGAAGCGGAGAACTGGCTGAACTGGGTCCCGGGTGCCAGGGTGATGTTGAAGGTCTGCCCGGCTCCCGTGAAGGCCTGCCCGTCCAGGATCTCCGAAAAAGCGTTTCCCAGGGAGGAAGGCGTGTCGGAGATGTCGAAGTTGTCCTTGCGCAGGGTCACTTGGAGGAAAGGACCCCGGTCGGACTGGAGCCCGCCTCCGAACAGGACCCTCCCGGTCGGCCCCCCGTCCGCGACCTGGAAATCGAGGTCCACCCAGTCGTCGCGGTCGGTTTCCATGAACCGCCAGTCCACGAAGGGGGCCTGGGTCTCGGGGTCGAAGAAATAATTCAAGGCGACCAGGCGGCGCCAGGATCGGATGGCCTGGTCCCCGTCGGCAAGATCGCCGGGCGCAAGGCTGATCTCCCGCCGGATGACCGCATCCTCGGTTTCGGAGTTGCCATGAACGACGATATCCCGGATCCGCATGGGCCGTCCTTCGTGGATCCGATAGACCACGTCCACTTTGTGGGTGTCCACCTCGAAATGGAGTTCCGGAACGCCCTCCCGCCGGCCCGTGTCAGGATCGGCAGGGTTGAAGCGCCAGAAGGAGGCGGGAGGCCGGATCTGGCCCTGGGCCACCGCCGGGTGCCCGCGGCTTCCGTAGAATTTGCGGAGATTCCCTTCATCCACGGCAATGCGGGCCCGTTCCATGGGCATGCCCGGCTTGAGGCTGACCAGTTTTTCGAGTTCCTCCTCGGGGTACTGCAGAGGAGTCTCTTCATTGTCGGAAAGGATCCTCACGCTATTGACGACGAATAGAGGCCCTTCCTGGATCATGTAGGTGATGGCAACCCTGGAATTATCCGAATAGAATTCCAGTTTCTCAAGGCTCGCATGGACATCGAGGTACCCGTAATCGTGGTAGAGCCTCTCAAGGGCATTGAGATCCCGTTGGATCATGGCGTCCGAAAATTTCGAACCGGGGAAAAACAGGAACCCGTCACCTGCCTCCACTTCCCCGCTGAGGTGGGTCCCCAGGCCCAGGAAGGAGCCGGAAGGGAAAGCCTCGTTGCCCACGAATTCGAGATCCCCCACGCGCACCAGGGGGCCTTCCTTGATCTCGAGACGCAACTGGTCTTTTTCCTCTTCGACCACCGGAGTGATCTCGACGAACCGATACCCTTCCCGGTGATAGTGGGCTTCAATGTCGGAAATAAGGAAAGGGATCTTGCCCCGGTCGATCTGCTGCCCCCCGGTGAGCCCCGCAGCGAGCAGGAGTTCCTCCCTTTTGAACTCCTCATTGCCGCTGAACACCACCCGGCGAAGCGATTCCAGGGGAGTGACATAGAGAGTCAGGCGGATCCTTCCCTCCCCAAGGTCTTCATAAGTGGTCCTCTCCAGACGCACCCGCATCCTTTTCCAAAGAAAGGCGGTGTCCCGTTGGAGCAGCTTGGGCTGGAAGAGCTGCCCTTCGCGGACCAGCAAGGCCCGGCGGATGTCGGCTTCCCGTTTTCCCGCCCCCACGAGGACCAGTTCCTCTATCAGAGGCTGGGAGGGGGTTCCCTGCTGGAAGGGGACCCTGGCCGAAAGCGCGCCGGGAAAGACCGACACAAAGAGAATGCTGGCCAACGCCAGGACGCGCCGCAGAGAAGGCATGGGAGCAGGTTCAGGAGACGGGCTCGCGGACAGCGTTCTCGAAACGCATCAGCTCCTTGGTGAAACGAAGCCGGATGGTGGTGGTCGGCCCATTGCGGTTCTTCGCGACGATGATTTCGGCAACTCCGGCATTTTCCGATGTTTCCCGGTAATAGGCCTCCCGAAAGAGAAGCATGACCATGTCCGCATCGGCCTCGATGGCCCCGGATTCGCGAAGGTCCGACAGGCGCGGACGGTTGGCCTCCCTCTCCTCCGCCTTGCGATTGAGCTGGGCAAGGGCCAGAACGGGGACGTGAAGCTCCCGGGCCATTCCCTTCAGGGTGCGGGAAATCGTGGCGATTTCCTGCTGCCGGCTTTCGCACCGCGGCACATGCAGAAGCTGGAGATAATCGAGAATGATCAGGTCGAGTTTTCCATCCCGTTTGAGGCGGCGCGCCTTGGCCCGGAGCTCTGCGAGCCCCGGTTGCGAAGAGTCATCCACGAAGATGCGGGCGCCGTTCAATTTCCCCGCCGCCCGGGTGATCTGAGCCCTCTCCGCCTGCCCCAGCCTCCCCCGCTGAAGGCTGTCATGGCGCACCTGCGAAATCTCTGAAAGGAGCCTGAGGATGATCTGTTCGGCAGGCATCTCCAGGGAAAAAAGCAGAACGGACCGTTTCCCCGCCAGGGCGACCCTTTCCAGGAGATTGAGGCATAGAGCGGTCTTGCCCATGGCGGGGCGGGAGGCAAGGATCACGAGGTCTCCCGGCCGGAAACCCATGCAGGCATCGAGGTCGTAGAAGCCGGTCGCCAGGCCGACGGTCCGGGACTGCTCGGAGAGGATCTGTCCGATATGCCGCTGCACCAGGTCCCGGGCGGAATGGATCTGGCCTTCCACCAGGCGGTCCCCCACCCGGAAGACGAGCTGCTCGGAACGGTCCAGAAGCTGCCGGACATCTTCCTCCCCTTCCATGGCGAAGTGCTGGATCTGCCCGGCGGCCCGAATCAGTTCCCGCCGCAGAGCAAGACTGCGGACGATGGACAAATGGTTTTCCAGAAAGGCGACTGTGGGAACCGACTCCATCAGTTCCACCAGATAGGGCCGCCCCCCCAGCTCCTCGCTCTGGCCCAGGCGGTCGATCTCGTGGGCGACGGTTACAGGATCGCAGGATCCCGAAGAGCGTTCTTCAAGCTCTTCAAGAATGGAGAAAAGCGCCCGGTTGCGGGGTGAATAGAAATCTTCACGAGCCAGGCGGGCCGAGACTTCAGTGGCGCACTGGGGATCCCGCAGCACGCTCCCCAAGACGCATTTTTCCGCCTCGAGATCGAAGGGGAGGTGCTCGGGGAGGCCGACTTCCGGCATGATGGTCGAAAAGGATAGCCCGGCTGGTGCTCCAGTTCTCCCTCCCGAGCCCGGACTCCTCCAGGAAAGGTTTCCCCGGTCGGGGATGCCCATTTATGGAGGGAGGGGCCCCCCTCCTCCGGATGGAAGAGGCGGGAAAGAGACCTCAGGGGGCCTGTTTTCCCTCCCGGGCGACCACCCAGACCTTGAGGAGGACCAAAAGGTCGTCGTGGAGTTGGACCGGAACCTCGAATTCACCAACGCTGCGAAGAGGCTCCTCCAGCCGGATGGCGCGCTCGCTGAGGGAGAACCCCTTCTCCTGGAGGGCCTCGAAAATTCGGCGGGCGTTCACCGACCCGAAAAGGTGGCCCTCGCCGGAAGCGCGCTCCTCGAAAGTGAGCTGAACTTCGCGGAGGCTTGCCGCCAGGGCCTCGGATTCCTCCATCTGCGCGGCCCGGAGGATCTCCCCCGCCTGGCGGTCCTTCTCCACCCGCCGCAAGCCTTCCCGGGAATAGGAGAAGGCATGCCCCCCCGGCACCAGGTAGTTGCGGGCGAACCCGGAAGAGACCTCAACAACGTCCCCGACCCGTCCCAGGCCCGGATGATCGCTCCGAAGGATGACGCGGGTCTTCATCAGCTCGTGTAGGGCAGGAGGGCAAGGAAGCGGGCTCGCTTGATGGCCTTCTTGAGCGAGCGCTGTTGGCGGGCGCTCAACCCGCTCCGCTTGGCGGACTGGATCCGGTGCTGGGGCGTCAGAAACCGCTCCAGGAGTTCGACGTCCTTGTAGTCGAAAACCTCCGGAAAGGGGCCCTGGTCGCGCAGCTTGCTTCTGGATTTCATGGGAATCATCGGTCAGCTCCCCGGTTCCGGGTCCGTTTCAATGGGAATGGTCACTTTATCCTCCCTGGCCTCCTCCTCGCGGACCTCTTTCGGAGGGGTTTCCGTCGGGGCCGTTTCTTCTTCTCCCTCCTTCCGGGGAGGGCGGGTTTCCTGGGTCACCTCCGGCGTTTCGGCACCGTCTTGCCCTGCCGGCTCTTCGGCGGACATTTCCGGATCCTCCGCGGAATCTTCCGGGATCTCGAGCTGGGACTCATCGACGTCTTCGATGCCGATGGCCAGCTCCTCCTCCGGAATCTCCTCGACCCGCAGGAACAAGGTCCGGAAAACGGGCCCCACGAGGTAGAGTTCCCGCTTCACCCCTCCAATGGCCTCTCCTTGGGCTTCGATCCAGCCCAGGAGGTAGGTGGCGCGGTGGCGTTGCCGAATGGGATAGGCCAGCCGGCGCTCCCCCCATAGGCGGAGAACGTGGACCTTGATGCCGTGTTTTTCGAGCAGACTCCGGACCCAGTCCCGGGTCGCAAGGAATCCTCTGGCGCGCACTTCCTGATTGTCCAGGAGGAACATCGCCTGATGGAGGTGGGTTTGGGGGTTGGTCGTGGTTTGGGTCATGAATGGCCTTTCCGGTCCTTCCGGTTCGTGGGGAGCGATCTCCCCAACCCG
>CAZQAP010000083.1:0-12301 GCA_964591365.1 uncultured Planctomycetales bacterium | reverse complement strand
GAGAAGCGGAAACCGATCGTGCGGAGGGGAGGAAAATCCGCCGGAGACCCGGGGCATGACCGGGAAGAGGGGAACCCACACGAAACCCGGAAGCCCCGTTCTTTCTTCGGAGATCCTCGTCTCCCGGGGTTCCCCGGCACCGGGCCGATCTCTCCGACCTGCCAAGCGGATTCCGGAAGCCCGTTATTGGGCCTTGGAGCGGGGGGTCCTTTGCGGCAACGAGGGTCTGGATGCCGGCCGGCTCCGGTTGGTGTTGCGGCGGAACGGGAACAGGAGGTCCCGCCCCATCCGGTTCTTGTACCAGTAGACCCATTTCACCATCAGGCGGTAGCAGGCAAGCCGCTGCCGGTAGGGGAGCGGCGAGCGGTGGATCGCCTTGAGGTATTCGACGAAGGTCCGCCACTCGGGAAAAGTGAGCTTGCCTTTGTAGCGGGCGTCGAACCACGTGGCGCGTTCCTGCTGGGTGGCAAGCTGGCGGACGGAACGGCTGTCGTGGTCGCGGGAGAAGAAGAGTCGTTCGGGGATTTCCTCGAATTTTCCGTGGAATGCCAGCTCGGCCAGCAGGACGCGGTCGCCGACCGGGAAACTTCCCATCAGATGGGTCTTCTTCAGGACGGAGGAGCGGATCAGGCCGAAGACTTCGAAACAGCGGTTCTTGGTGAAAAGCAGGTCGGAGAACCGCTTGAGCGGGGAATCGGAGTCCATTTCCGGAAGGTATTCATGATCCTCCAGGAGGTTTCCCTCCTGGTCCAGGATCCGGACCTGGCTGTGGCAGAGCACTGTGCCCGGATCCGCGTCCAGTCTTTGGACGCATTTTCCGAGAAAGGAGGGCGCCGTGGTGTCGTCGTGGGCGTGCCAGCGGAAAAACTCGCCCTGCGACATCTCGAAGGCGAGGTTGAAATTCGGCGCAGCGCCGAGATTCGTGGGGTTGCGGAAATAGCGCACGCGCGGATCCCGGGCGGCATATTCCCGGCAGATCTCCTCGGTTCGGTCCGTGGAAGCGTTGTCGCAGAGGAGGATCTCGAAATCGGAATACTCCTGGGCGAGGAGCGACTTCAGGGCTTCGGCAAGGAAGTTCGCTCCGTTGTGGACGGGAAGCCCGATGGATACCCTCGGTTTGTCCCGGATTTCCCGACCATCAGACATGGGAGAATTCTACCTCCAAGCCGATCTTTCGCACGCTTTCGCCGATTTCCGCGCGGTAGATGGGGTTCATGACCAGGATCACCTGGGGAGGATCGGCGGCCAGATCCTGGGGGGGGATGATGACCTGGCCCGTCCCGGCCACGAACCGGCCGTGCTTGCGGGGATTGACGTCCACGACCTGCTGAACCGCGCCGGAGCGCCCCAGGGTGTTGAGGAACATGGTCCCCTTGGTCCCCGCACCCCAGACCACAACCTTTTTCCCGTCTCTTTTCCACCGTTCCAGACGGGTTTTCCACAATTCGACCTTGTCCCGGTAGAGCGAGGAAAACTCTGCAACCAAGCCCTCCAGAGATGCCGCCGGGGGGTCCGGGCCGGGGCCGGGGCCCGGGCCGTTTGCGGGACGGCCATGCAGGGTCAGGAACTGTCCGTCGAAAGTCTCCGCGACTTCCTCGACCTGGAAGCCGGCCCGGGTGAACGCGCGGGTCAGGGAAGCCGGGCTGAAATAGCCGCAGTGTTCGTAGAGGATGTCCCAGATTCCGCCGTCCCTCAAGGTATAGAGGACATTGGGGACTTCGAAGAAGACCGGAACCTTGGCGTCCTCCCCGGCGGCCTTGCGGACCATTTCCAGGAAGGGGATCGGCCGGGCGATGTGCTCGAGGCAATGGCGGCAGCAGATCAGGGCGGCATCCCGCGAAGCGCGCGTTTCGGAGAATCCTTCCGGAAGGATGGTCACGCAGCTTCCGGCCGGATCCGGATCCCGGGCTCCTTGGTACCCGGGGTCGAAGCCCAGACCGCGGTTGGGGGCCATGGAGCAGAGGGCCTTCAGGAAATCTCCCTGCCCGCAGCCGATTTCGAGAATCAGCTTGTCCCGCAGGCCGTAGCGGCGGATCAGGCCCGCCGCCAGGTCGTCCGCGTAGGCCTGAAAGCGCGGGGAAAAGTGCAGCGAATTCTCGTAGTCCGGGTTGTAGTCCATCTTCTCGGGAGCGAAGACGGAATTGAAGAGGTGTCCGCAGTTTCCGCAGAAGGACAATTCGATGGAAGCCAGGGGGGCGGCCAGGGCTTCGTCCCGTGAGGCGCAGATCTGGTTGCAGAAAACCGGAGCGTTCGGGATTTCCAGCAGCAGGGCGGTTTTCCCGTTTTCGCAGACCGGACAGTTCCCCTGAGAAGGCATCGACCTGGCTCAGGGGGTGAGGATTTCCGGCCGCAGGCCGTACCGCCCGAGTTCATCGGAGATCTCTTGACGGTAGATCGGGTTCATGACCAAGACCACCTCCGGCCGGTATTCCTGAAGGAACCCGGGGGCGACGATCTCCTGCCCCGTTCCCGCCATGAAGTTGCCCTGGCGGTGGGGATTGATGTCGACGACGAATTCGACCTCGTCGCGGATTCCCAGCGTGGTCAGGAAGGAGACTCCCTTGGATCCCGAGCCCCAGACCACCATGCGCCGGCCATCCTTGCGGAACGCCTCGAGCCTCTCTTTCCAGGCGGAAAGCCGGCCGGGGAGGAGCCGGGAAAAGCGGGCCACGAGTTCTCCGATCCGGGCGGGGTCCTCCTCCTCGGGCAGGGGCGGGGCGGGGGTGCCGTTTCCCGGCAGGGCCTCGATCATGAGGTACTGGCCGTCATATTCCCGGGCCAGCCCGGTCACGCGGAATCCGCAGCGGCGGAAGAGCCGGGCCAGGGAACCCAGGCTGTAGTAGGAACAATGCTCGTAGTAGATGTCCCAGAAAGCATCCTCTTCGAGGATGCGCACCACGTCAGGCACCTGGAACAGGACCAGCGTTCCCCCAGTCTCCCCAAGGGAGCGTCTCACCGTGCGGATGAATTCCTGGGCGGGCTGGATGTGCTCCAAAGTCATCTTGCAGCAGAGGAAATCGCCCTGTTCGTCCCCGTAGCGTTCGGAATAGAAGTCCCGGACGAAACGGACCCGGTTCCGTGCCGGACTCTGGTTGCGCTCCGGAACGTAGGCAGGATCGAAGCCGGTGCCCTTGTTTTCCCCAAGTTCGCAGAGCATCGTCAGGAATTCCCCTTTGCCGCATCCGATCTCCACAACCTTCTTCTTGCGGAGTCCGTAGCGTTCGATCAGATCCCGGGCCAGCTTCTCGTGCCAGCTCCGGAAGGTGGGGGAGTACCCCTGGGTCTCCTCGTAGCGGGCGGAATACTCCAGCTTGGCCGGGTCGAAGGCCGCGTTGTACAGAAAGCCGCAGGCGCCGCAGTGCGCCAGCGCGATGTCTCCCGTGGGAAAATCCACGGCTTCCTTGCGGGTGGGAAGCAGGAGCACGCTGTTCACCGGCACCTGTCCTGCCCGGTAGAAGACTTCGGCTCCGGTGGAGTCGCAGCAGGGGCAGCGGGTCAGAAGGGGGGGCTTCATTGCGGAAGGGCGTCCAGCGGGTGAGCCTCGAGCGGGCTCACGCGGAGTTGGTAGAGGCGCATGGCACAGTGGTGGGCGATGATCCCCAGCGATCCCTGGGGAAAGAAGTCGGGCGGCTTGGGGGCCAAAGCCTGGGGGGCGGGCTCCCGGGCCCCGTCCTTCCAGACCGTCAGGGCGTAGCAATCCGAGTGGACCTGGAGCCGGAACCGGTAGCAGCGGCGCGGGACCATCTGGGACCACGGTTTGCGGCGCCCCAAACCCTTGCGCAGGGCCCGTCCAAAGAGGCGATGAAATGGAGAAAGGACGGCACGGTCGAGGGTCTGCATGCCGACCGGCCTGCCGTGCCTGTCGGCATGGACGTCTTCACCCAGAGTGATCTGCAGGCCGGGGCCCGCCCCCCAATAAAACCCGACCCCGGTGTTCCAGTGCAGGGGCAGGGAGGACCCCTCCCCCCGCCGATGGGGATTCCACTTGAAGGCCAGCCCGATCCCATGGGCGTGGAATCCGGTGAATGCCGTGGGGCAGACCAGGGCCTCGACCTGGTAGTTGTCGCTCCACTGGTTGCTCCCAAACAAGATGATCCGGTCGTAGCCGGATTCATCGCGGGTCACTTCCAGGCAGGGGGTTCCGTGTGGATCCCGGGCGACCTTCCATTTCCCATCCACGACCTGGCCCACCTGTTCCGGGCATTCGACCCCTTGCAGGTCGAGCTGGAAACGGGGCTGCGATTCGGTGAAGGGGAGCGTGGTGAAGTCGAAGCTGTGTTCGCGGGGGGGAGCGTTCCGATGCTCGATCCGGAGGACCAGATGGTTGCGGGGCAGGGTTTCGGATGCCGAAATGGTGTCGATGTTGAAATCCCCGGGCCTTTCCAGCCTTTCGGAGTGAAAGCCGTTGCCGTGGAAGAAAACGGGGCGGAAGGGTCCGGAGTTGAGGGAATAGGAAAGCCGGCGGACCTTGTGGGGACGGTGGAGCCGCCCCACGACGTTGAAGATCTTCTGGGCTCCCGTGACGGCGGGCACGCCGGGAGTCAGGTTCCAGATCTCAAACGGATCGGTCCGGTACATGGAGTGCGGATAATGGCGCCGGATCGCTAGACGATCCGGACCTCGGGGATGGGAATGAGGAACCGCCTTCCTTTCGAGCCGAATTCGGCCAGCTGTTCCATGATTTCCTCGGCGAAGTTCCATGCCAGGATGAGGAGGATGTCGGGAGGATCCTGGAGGATCTTGCCGGGGGGTTCGATGGGCAGGTGGTTGCCGCCCATGAAACGGCCCTGCTTGAAGGTGTTCAGGTCCGCGACGTAGTCCACCAGCCTTCCGTCGATCCCGCAGAAGTTCAGAAGCGTGCAGGCCTTGGCGGCGGCTCCGTAGGCGGCGATCCGCTTGCCTTCCTCTTTGAAGGCGTGGAGTTGACCCATGAGGGCATCCCGCAGCGACTCCACGCGGCTGGCGAAGGTGCGGTAGAAGGAGGCCTCTCCCGCCCCCTTGTTCGCCTCATCTTCGAGCAGGCGGCGCGTGGATTCTCCGACGGCCTCCTTCTTCCCGAGGAACAGCCGCAGGGAACCCCCGTGGAGCGCGGTGCGTGCCACCTCGTTCAGGAAGAGCCCGTGGCGGCGGAAAAGGCGGTCCAGGGCCGTCACCGAGAAATAGCACAGGTGCTGGTGGTAGATCGTGTCGAACTCGCAGTTCGCGATGAGGTCCAGGAGATAGGGGGCCTCGATGACCGCCATGCCGTCCTCTTTCAGCAGGAGGCGGATCCCCTCCACGAACCCGTTGAGGTCGGGTACGTGGGCCAGCACGTTGTTGGCCAGGAAGAGATCGGCTTTCATGCCCGCCTTCTGGAACTCCTTCGCGAGTTCCGTGGTGAAGAAGGCGTTGATGGTGGTGATCCCCGCTTCCTGCGCAGCCTTGGCCGGCCCGTCGGCCGGGTCGATTCCGAGCACCGGGATTCCCCGGGCGGCAAAATGCTTCAGCAGGTAGCCGTCGTTGCTGGCGGCCTCGACCACCAGGCTTTCGGGGTCGAGTTCGAGGCGCTGAATCAGATCCTCGGCGCTGCGGCGGAAATGCTCCATCAGGGCCGGGGAAACCGAGGAGAAGTAGGGGTAATCTTCGCAGAAGAGGATCTCCGGCCGGACGGTCTCGGTGATCTGGACCAGGGTGCACTCTGGACAGAATGCGGCTTCGAGCGGGGCGAAGATCTCCGGCTGTTCGAGCTGCTTTGCGGTGAGCAGGCGGTCGGCGAGCGGTGTCCGTCCCAGGTCGAGGAAGGGGATCAGGCTGGAACTCCCGCAGGAGCGGCATCCGGTGATGGTCTCGCTGGCGGGGGCGGAGGAGCGGGTTCCCAGGGAAGTCATGCCGGTTTTCCCTCAAGGCGGCGGAGGTTTTCGTCCAGTTCTCCGGAGGCAAGCAGGCCCTTGACGTGGTCGATCCGTTTGTAACGGGGGCCCTCGAACTCCTCCAGCGTGAGGCCGGCCTGTTTGTAGGCCTCGTAGAGTTCCTGCGCGCCCCTGCGGGCGGTCCATTGCGGCTGGAATTCAGGAAGCACGCCGGGAAGGAAGGAACAATCAACCTTGTAGCAGCGTTTGTCGGCCGAAGCGCCTTGGGCGAATTCCAGCGTGGAGCCGGGAACCGTCTCCTTGACGATCTGGGCGATGTCCCGGATCCGGAAGTTCTGGCCCTGCATGCCGACGTTGAAGGCCTTGTTGTGGACCTTTTCCGCGGGCGCTTCCATCACCGCCACGAAAGCGCGGGAGATGTCCTCGATGTGGACGATCGGCCGCCAGGCGGATCCGTCGCTCTTGAGGTGCACCTTTCCGGTGGTGAAGGCCCAGGCGACGAGATTGTTGAGCACAAGGTCGAAGCGCAGCCGTGGAGAGACCCCGTAGGCGGTGGCGTTGCGCAGGAAGACCGGCGTGAAGCGGGAATCCGCCAGTTTGGAGACGTCCTGCTCGACCAGGACCTTCGACTTGCCGTAGGGAGTGACGGGATTGAGGGCCGAGTCCTCGCGCAGGAGTTCCTCGCCGGAAGCTCCGTAGTTGCTGCACGAGGAGGAGAAGACGAAGCGCGGCACGCCGGCCTGCTTGCAGAGTTCCGCCAGCCGCACGGAGGCGCGGTGGTTGATCTCGAAGGTGAGGTCGGGATTGAGATCGCCCAGCGGGTCGTTGGAGAGCCCGGCCAGATGGAGGACCGCATCGAAGTCCTGCACGTCTCCGATCGAGGCGTCCCGGACGTCCTTGGTGGTCTCGGGGATGCCGGGGGGCATGCTCCCGAAGGTGCAGCGGTGGAAGATGTCGCTGTCGAGGCCGTGCACTTCATGGCCCCGCGCCGCCAGCATGGGGGCCAGGATGGTTCCGATGTAGCCTTTGTGTCCGGTAAGGAGTACGCGCATTCTGTTCAGTCCCAGGTTTTCCAGGGGGCCGTGCCCGACTCCCAGAGCTCCTGCAGGAGGATCTTGTCCCGGAGGGTGTCCATGCACTGCCAGAAGGAGGAGTGGGTGTAGGCCATGAGCTGGCCGTCACGGGCCAGGTTTTCGAGGGGTTCCCGTTCCCAGGCGGTGTCGTCCCCTTCGATGTAGTCGAAAATGCCCGGCTCGAGCACGAAGAAAGCGCCGTTGATCCAGCCTTCCCGCGTCTGGGGCTTTTCGGAGAATTCCGCGACCCGGTTTCCATCCAGCTCGATGTGGCCGAAACGGGCGGCCGGGCGGACGGCGGTGAGCGTGGCGAGCTTCCCGTGCGACTTGTGGAATTTCAGGAGTTCGTTGAGGTCGATGTCCGAAACTCCGTCGCCCCAGGTCAGGAAGAAGGTCCCGTCTCCCAGGTAGGGCTGGAGGCGCTTGATCCTCCCGCCGGTATTGGTGGAGACCCCCGTTTCGACCAGATCCACGGTCCAGGAGGGTTTGTTCCCCCCGTGCCCGGTGACTTCGCCGCTGTTGAAATCGACGGTCAGGTTGCCGTCCAGGGAGCAGTAGTCGACGAAGTACTTCTTGATGTAGGCGCCCTTGTAGCCCAGGGCGACCACGAATTCCGAGTGGCCGAAGGCGGCGTAGTGGCGCATGATGTGCCACAGGATCGGGTTCCCCCCGATCTCGACCATCGGCTTCGGCTTCACTTCCGTCTCTTCAGAGAGACGGCTGCCGACGCCGCCCGCAAGAATTCCGACTTTCACGATCGTGCTCTCCGGGACCCGCTGGGCCGGCCGGTTCCGGCCCGCCTCCGGGCCGCGAGGGCCCGGGCTCCCTGCTCTTTATCGGCCGAAAGGGGAGACCGGCCTGATCCCCCCATAACCGCGGAAACTCCCGCCCCAGGGGGCCGGAAATCCCAGCGTGGGGGTGTATCGGGCCGAAAAGTGGGGGGAAACCGCAACCCTTGGTACACCGGAGAGGGATTATGCATTGTTGGGAGGGGACGCGCCAGTCGCCTCGGGCGGGCTGCTTCGGGGATCTACCAGACCTTCCAGGGTGCCTTCCCCCGTCCCCAGAGCCTCTCGAGGACCTCGTACTCCCGGAAGGTATCCATCGGCAGCCAGAATCCCTGGTGGCGCCAGGCCATCAACTGGCCGTCGGAGGCCAGCTTCATCATGGGCTGGCGCTCGAACATCTGGTCCTCGCGGTCTTCGATGTAATCGAAGACGCGGCGGTTCAGGACGAAGTAGCCGCCGTTGATGAGGGTGCCCGAGATCTGGGGCTTCTCGATGAATTCGGTCACCTGGTCGCCCTTCATGCGCAGGTCGCCGAAGCGGCCGGGGGGCTCCACCCCGGTCAGGGTGGCGATCTTTCCGTGCTGGCGGTGAAAGCGGACAAGTCCGTCGAGATCGATGTCCCCCACGCCGTCCCCGTAGGTGAGCATGAATTCGTCCCCGGTGATGTATTTTTCGATCCGCTTCACCCGGGCCCCGGTCATGGCGTTCAAGCCGGTCTCGGCAAGCGTGACCTTCCAGCCGATTTCGTTGCGCAGCTCGGCGAACTCGACCCGGGAGCGTTCTCCGAAGTGGACCGTGACGTCGTTCGTGAAAGCCTGGTAGTTCATGAAGAACTGCTTGATCTCCCAGCCTTTGTAGCCCAGGCACAGGATGAAATCCTTGTGCCCGAAATGGCTGTAGGTCTTCATGATGTGCCAGAGGATCGGAAAGCCTCCGATCGGAACCATCGGTTTGGGAACGGACACTTCGCCTCGAATGCGCGTCCCCCTTCCTCCACAGAGAATGACGACCTGCATGCGTTTCTGCTGCGTTCTGTTTTGCGGGATCCGATGGGCGGGAGGAAGGCGCCCTTCCCTGGACACTCCCAAGCCGGAAGCCTATCCTAATGCCAAGTTGGTGGGAAATCCATTGTCCTCCACGGCCCGGCCGTGAATCCGCGATGAGCCCGGGCGAAAGAGAACCGCAGACCCGGCTTGCCCCCGGAACCCGGGTGCTCGTCACGGGAGCGAGCGGCTTCCTCGCCTCCCACCTGCTTGCCCGGCTGATCCGGGCGGACTGCACGATCCTGGCCCAGTCGAGGCCGCAGTTCAACCGGGGCCTGCGCCCCCTGCTCGGCTCCCTCGAGCTGCTCGAGGGCGGCTGGGACGAACCTTCCACCGGAGAAAAAGCCGCGGCCTTCGCGCCGCAGGTCGTCTTCCACCTGTCCGGCCGGACCGACCAGACCCATTCCCGCGAGAACGACGCCCGCCAGTTCGCCGATCACCTTCAGACCGCCCTCGCTGTGGTGAGGGCGGTCTTCCGCCCGGGGCTGGAGCGCCTGGTCTTCACCGCCACCAACGAGGAATACGGGGCCAGCCCGGTCCCCCACGCCGAGAACCAGCGCGAACAGCCGATCTCGGCCTATTCGGCCGCCAAGACCGCGGTCACCCATTACCTGCAGATGCTCTGGCGTTCCGAGGGGCTCCCCGTGACCGTGGTGCGTCCCTTCCTGGTCTACGGGCCGGGCCAGGCCCGCGGGCTGGTCCCCGCCGTGGCCCGCCGGGCCTTTGCCGGGGAGGCGTTCGACACCACCGAGGGTTCCCAGACCCGCGACCTGGTCTTCGTTTCCGACGTCATCGACGGCCTGCTGCGGGCCGCGACGGTCCCCGGCGTGGAGGGCTCGATCTTCAACCTCGGCACGGGGGTTGAGACTCCGGTGCGCACGGTGGTGGAGCGGATCGTGGCCCTGGCGGGCGGCGGTACTCCCCGTTTCGGAGGCCTGCCCGGGCGGCCGGGGGAGATGCAGCACTCGCGGGCTGCGCTGGAAAAAAGCCGCCGGGAACTCGGCTGGAAGGCGCAGGTTTCCCTGGAGGAGGGGCTCGGGATCACCCTGGAAGCGATGCGCCCCAAGCCGGCCGGCGCCGGCCGGCCGGAGGGTCAGAGGCCCGAGCGCCGCACCAGGTAGATCGGGCGCTGCTTGACTTCCTGGTAGATCCGGCCCACGTACTCCCCGATGACACCCACGCCCAGCATGATGACCCCCAGCAGGAGAACGGGGAAGATGCGGATGTCGGCGAGGATGCCGGGCTGATCGAAGAGACCCAGGCGGGACAGCAGGCGGATGAAAAGGAGGAGCGCCCCGCCGCAGAAGGTCAGCAGAAAGGTGCCCAGGCCCACGACCAGGAGGACACGCAGGGGATAGACGCTGAAGGCCAGCAGTCCTTCCAGGGCGATTCCCGAAAGGATGGTGAAGCTCGTCTTGGCCTCGCCCCCGGCGCGCGGCGGGCGCTCGAAGGGGATGCCTTCCTGCTTGAAGCCCACGAAAGCGCGCAGGCCGGGGAGGAAGCGGCCGCGTTCCCGCATGGCGGAGACCCCTTCGGCGACAGGACGCCGCATCAGGCAGAAATTGCCCGCATCCAGGGGGACGTGGATGTAGGCCGTCTTGCGCCAGACGCGGTAGAAGATCTTCATCGCCAGGCGGCGGTGGAAGGGCTCCTTTTCGCGCTTGGTGCGGATCCCGTAGACCACGTCGAGATCCTCATCTTCCAGCTTGTGGTGGAAATCGGCGATGAGTTCGGGGGGATCCTGGAGATCTCCGTCCATCAGGACGATGCGATCGCCCTTGGCGTGGTCGAAGCCGCAGCAGACCGCTCCGGCGTGGCCGAAGTTGCGGGAGAGCGACAGGTACTTGATGCGCGGGTCGGCGGCGTGAAGCTCCTCGAGAAGCGCCAGGGAGCCGTCCCGGCTGCCGTTTTCGACGAAGAGGATCTCCCAGTCTTCGCAGCCCATTCCCCGGAAGGTCGCGGCCAGGCGTTCCGCCAGCGGGCGGATGTTGGGTTCCTCGTCGTACGACGGGATGACCACGGAGAATCTGGGATGGTCCGGCCCGGAACTCAACGGTGCTCCAGATTCCAGTCGTAGGGGATGTGGTTGTCGAGGGGATCGCAGCGCTCGATCTCGCCGGGCCGGTGGGAGATGGAGCTGCAGTTGGCCACGACGGCCATCTTGTCGCCGATCCCCTTGAAACCGTTCCAGATCCCGGGCGGCACCTTCACCAGGCAATAGTTCTTTTCGCCCAGGAAGACCTCCATGACTTCGCCCTTGGTGGGCGAATCGGGCCGCTCGTCGTAGAGCGCGAACTTGATCATGCCCACGGGGACGGCGTAGTTCAGGATCATCTCCTTGTGGAGGTGCCACCCTTTCACGACTCCCGGATAGATGCAGGAGAAGTAGATCTCGCCGAAGCGCTCGAAGTGCGGGTCCTCGGCCTTGAGCATGTGCATGACTTCACCCCGCTCGTCGGGAATCCGGCGCAGGGGGACGACTTCGACGCCTTGGATCATCTCTTCGGCTCCTCCGAAAGGTATTCTCGGTACCAGGCCACGGTTTCCTGGAGGGCTTCCTCCAGGTTCCACATGGGACGCCACCCCAGCATGGTATGGGCCTTGCTGGCGGAAAGATACTGGCGCAGGATCTCGTTCGAGGCCTCGTTGCGGACGTCCAGTTCGAGGCCGGAGCCCATCACGTCCAGGATCCGCTGAGCGATCTCGCGGACGGTCACCTGGATCTCGTTCGAGAAGTTGAAGGCCTCGCCCAGGACCTCCGGTTTTTCGGCCATCTTCTCGGCCAGGAACATGTAGGCCGCGGCGGCATCCCGGCAGTAGAAGTAGTCGCGCACCATGGTTCCGTCGGAGCGGATGAGGGGGCGTTCCCCGGCGAGGACGGAGCGGATGGTTCCGGGGACGATCCGGTTCCAGTTGAGGTCGCCCCCGCCGAAGAAGTTGCCGCAGCGCGTGATGCAGACGGGAAGCCCGTAGGTGACGAAGTAGGCGCGGGAAATCCGGTCGGCGCACGCTTTGCTCACGTCGTAGGGATGGGCGCCCTGCAGCGGGGCGTCCTCCCGGTAGGGGAGCGTTTCGTGGTCGCCGTAGGCCTTGTCGCTGCTGGCGACGACGACCTGGCGGACCGAAGGCGTCTGCCGCGCGGCCTCGAGCAGCGACCAGGTGCCGCGGATGTTCGACTCGAAGGTGGCGAGCGGGTCGCGGTTGGCGATTCCGACGATGGTCTGCGCGGCGAGGTGCATGACGGTCTGCACCTCATGTTCGGCGAGGACCCGCTTCAAGAGGGAGAGGTCCTCCACCGGCCCATGCGCGGGGGTGATGCGTTCCTCGAGGCCCATCCGCGCCAGGGTGGAGCCGCGGGTGGTGCGGTGGACAAGGCCGACCACCCCGGCGCCGGCTTCGACGAGAGCCTTGACCAGCCAGGATCCGACGAAACCGGTGCATCCGGTGACCAGGACTCTCCTGTCGCGCCAGAAAGACGAAGCGTTCACCGTTTCCTTCGAGTGTAGGAGAAGTACCGTGCCGGAGCAATTTGTTCTTTATTCCCCGCC
>CAZQAP010000082.1:10037-12663 GCA_964591365.1 uncultured Planctomycetales bacterium | reverse complement strand
TCATGAATGGCCTTTCCGGTCCTTCCGGTTCGTGGGGAGCGATCTCCCCAACCCGCCTAGGGCGTACGGCGGTTGTAACGGGTCTGGAGTTCCTCCACAGGAACTCCGCGAATCCAGTCCTCCGCAGCCCAGGAAGCGGTTTCGAGCGTCTCCTCGACGATCTTCCTTTCGGAGCGGCGGAATCTGGAAAGAACAAAGCCTACGGGATCGGAGCCCGGAGAACCGACCCCCACCCGCAGACGGGGAAAGGCGTCGGTCCCAAGAGAAGCCGTGATGGACTTCAATCCCTTGTGGCCGCCGGCACTTCCGGAAGGACGCAGGCGAAGGGCCCCGAGGGGGAGGTTGAAATCATCCAGGATCACAAAGATCGAGGACGGGGTGGTTTCCAACCTCCGGAGACCCGCAGCCACGGCTCCTCCACTCAGATTCATGAAGGTGGCGGGCCACAGAAGCCCGAATCCGCGGTCCGGATCCCGGTAGAAATCCCCGATCCTCCGCCCCCCCACCTTGAGGGGGGAAGGCCGGAGATCCAGACGTGTTGCCAAGCAGTCCAGAGCCAGGAATCCGACATTGTGGCGGGTGTCCTCGTACTCCGGACCCGGGTTTCCAAGTCCGACCACCAGCCGGGGAGGCTCCGAGAAAGGGGCACCCGCGCTGGAGTTCGGGGTGGAAAGGATATCGGCCTCCCTGCCGGGGGGCAATCAGCCCTGGCCCTTTCCCTTTTCCGGGGATTCCCCTTCCTGGGCCTTCCCCTTGCTCACGACCTCCGGCTGGGCGGCTTCCTCCCCTTCCGGCACCTCCTCAGGGACCTCCTCCTCGGCAGGAGCCCGGGTATTCAGGGAGCAGATCAGGACGTCCTCCTCAACCCGCGCCTGGATGCCCTCGGGCAGCTCCAGATCCTTGACGGCAAGGTTCATGTTCAGGTCGAGTTCGGCCACGTGGACGGGAATGCTTCCCGGAATCGTTTCGGGCGCACAGCGGATGGGCAGGTCGTTCAGGTGCTTGACGAACTCCCCCCCATGGGCAAGACCCTTGGGGTGCCCGATGAACTCCAGCTCGACATCCACTTCCACCATGGCCTGATGGGAAATCCTCAGAAAATCGACGTGGACCACCGACTCGCCCAGCCCGTCGAACTGCAGTTTGTGAAGCAGGACCTTCTGCCTCTTCCCCTCGATCTCCATCTCCACGACCCTGGAGTGGTGACGAACCAGGGTCTCGAAAGCGTGACGGTCGATGGTGAGATGACGGGAAGGCCGGCCTTCTCCGTAGAGGACGACCGGGAGCTGCCCGGCCCGGCGGGCCCGGAAAGAGGCCCGGGTGCCGGTTACGGAACGGATTTCGGCTTTCAGTGCGGTGGTTTCCATGGTTTCGGGCGGTCTTCAGCGGCGGGGAAGGGGGTCAGGACTCATCGAACAGGGCGCTGACCGATTCCTCCCGGTGGATCCGGGAAATGGCCCGCGCGAGAAGAGGGGCAATGGAGACGGTTCTCACCTTCCTGGGGAGATCTCCGCCAACCGGTATTGTATTGGTCACCAGAATGGTTTCCACCGGGCAGTCCTGGAGACGCTGCCGGGCCGGGCCGCAAAGGACCGCATGCGTGGCGGCAATGATGACCTTCTCGGCGCCGTGCTCCAGGAGGACGCGGGCGGCTTCGGTGATGGAGCCGGCGGTGGAAATCATGTCGTCCACCAGCAGCACGTTCCTCCCGGCCACCTCCCCGATCACGTGCTCCACGCTGGTCTTCTCGCCGCTGTGGCGCCGTTTGTCCACGATGGCCAGACCTGCATTCAGCGTCCTGGAATAGGCCCTCGCAAGACGGATCCCTCCGACGTCGGGACTGCAGATCACCAGGTTTTCAAGATCCATGGACTGGATCTCCTCCTCCAGGACCGGCTTCGAATAGAGGTGGTCGACGGGCACGTCGAAAAAGCCCTGGATCTGGCTGGCATGGAGATCCACGGTCAGCACGCGGTGGGCGCCGGCCGTCACGATCATGTTGGCCACAAGCTTGGCGGAGATCGGCACCCGGCCCTCGTCCTTGCGGTCCTTGCGGGCGTAGCCGAAGTACGGGATCACAGCCGTGATCCGGTCGGCACTGGCGCGCCGCAGGCAATCAAGCAGCAGCAGCAGCTCCATCAGGTTTTCGTTGACCGGCGGGCAGGTGGGCTGGACCACGAAGACGTCCCCACCCCGCATGTCGTCGTCGATCTTGAGGTCGATCTCCCCGTCCGGGAAGCGCCCCAGGGTGCAGGAGGAGACCGGCAAGTCGAGGACTTCGGAGATCTCCCGGGCAAGGCCGGGATTGGCGGATCCGGTCAGGATCTTGAAGCGGTCGTCCGTAAGGACCATCGGTTTCCGCGCTGGGGGTTCAGTCGGGACAGGAAGGGGCGGGTTGGGGGAAGGGGCGGGCGGGAACGCCGAGGACCGTGACCCCGTCCGGAACATCGTGATTGCGGGTTACGATCGAGCCCGCCCCGGTGACGGCCCTGCGGCCGACGCGGACCGGGGCCACCAAAACGGTCCCCGAGCCGATGGAAGCCCTTTCTCCGATCTCGGTGCGGTGCTTCTTCCGGCCGTCGAAGTTGGCGGTGATGGTTCCGCATCCGATGTTGGCGAGAGCGCC
>CAZQAP010000082.1:0-9937 GCA_964591365.1 uncultured Planctomycetales bacterium | reverse complement strand
CTTCGGCGAGGTCGGGCAGCGTGTTCACCCCGAGGATCTCTTCGCCGCCATCCTCGAGGCAGAGCGTGACCCCGCCCTGTTCGGCAAGCATTTCCAGGACGGCATCCGTGAGGTAGAACTCTCCCTGGGCGTTGTTGGAACGAAGACTGGCAACGGCAGCCTTCAGGCCCGCCAGATCGAGAAGGTAGACACCGGCATTGACTTCCTCGACCGCGGCCGTTTCCTCGTCCGCATCCGCTTCTTCCACGATGCCGATCAGCTCCCCCTCCTCGTTGCGGACAATGCGGCCGTATCCGAAAGGATCGTCCAGGAAAGCTGTCAGGAGAAGGTTCTTCCGCTCGCAAGCCATCCTCTGCAGCGTCTCGGGCCGCAGGAGAGGCGTGTCCCCGCAGAGGACCAGCACCTGCCCCCGGGAGGGAAGCGCCTCGAGCCCCGCCCGGGCGGCGTCGCCCGTTCCCAGGGCATGCTCCTGGATCAGGGTCTTCCAGCCTCCGCGGCCGGATTCCTGCAGCCAGGCCTCCACCGGGGCCCGATGGAGGCTTCCCAACACCAGGGTCCTCGAGGCCGCCTCGACTCCTTCGGCGGCCCGCAGGAGGTGATCCAGGAGGGGCCGCCCGCAGAGATCCAGGAGGGCTTTCGGCCCTCCGGTGCGAATGCGGGTCGATTCCCCTCCCGCGAGGACCAGGACGTGCAGTTCGGGGGATTCCATGGGAGGAAAAGGGGGCGGATTATATCCGGCCGTCTCGCCGACCCCCAGGGGATGAGCTTATTCTCTGCCTCCGCCGAATCGGCGCCTCCGTGCCGGATCTCCGCCAGTTCTTCACCCTCAGGGGAATCCCCCGCCGCTCCCTCTCCCGTCTGGCTGGAGCGGCGGCGCGTCTTCCCGTCCCGGCCCTCCTCCGCCCCCCCCTCTGGTCCTGGATTTCCCGCCGTCTCGGCATCGAACGGAAGGAGGTGCCCGGCACCTGGAAGGACTACCCCACCTTCCTGGAACTCTTCACCCGCCCCCTGCCTCCCGGAGCCCGCCCTCTGCCTTCCGCAGGCCCCTGGCTCTCTCCCGCAGACGGCACCCTGGCGGACCTGGTCCCGGTCACGCCGGAAGGAACCTGGCTGATCAAGGGGACCCCCTACGGCGCCCGGGAACTCCTGGGAGAACAGGAGGACCGCTACCGCGGATTCCAGGCGTTGCAGATCCACCTCGCTCCCCGCGACTATCACCGCTTCCACGCCCCCTGCGGGATGGTGGTGACCGAAGCCTGGTCCCAAGAGGGGGATCTCCAGCCCGTCGATCCCTCCCTGGCACGGCCCTCCCTGCGCATCCTGGTCCGCAACCGGAGAATCCTGCTTCATTGCCGCAGCGAGGAAGGGACGCCGTTCGCCCTCCTGCTCGTAGGGGCCTTCAACGTGGGCCGCATCCTCCTTCGGTTCGACGCCACCCTGGGGGGGAAACGGATGCAGGAGGGGCTGCGGCATTACGACCCTCCCCGCAGCCTGGCTGCCGGCGAGGAAATGGGCCGTTTCGAACTCGGCTCGACCCTGGTTCTCTTCGCACCTCCGGACCGCAGGCCGCTCCTGGCTCCCGGGGCCCCCTGCCGTGCGCGCGTTCCGATCCTGGCCGCTCCGACCGGGGAAGCCGAGAACTGAAAGCCGCCCCGGCGGCCGTCGTTCGGTCCGGGATCAGTTGGAAACCGGCTTGATTTCCGCCTTCCGAAAGACCGCCGAGGACCACTCCCGGAACTTGGAGTCGAGGTAGTCCGCCCGCACGTCTTTTTCTTCCAGGGTCAAGGAGGGGCGCGAAGGGTTGCCCCGGTACATGCGGATGAGGTACCAGGCGGTGGTCCCCTTCCAGGGGCCGCCGACTTCCCCCGGTTTCAGGCGGACGAAGGCGTCGACCAGGCTGGTTCCGCGCATCCAGATGTCGTGGTCCGACTCAAAAAGGCGGTCGCGGAGCTTCTGCCGCTGACCGTAGATACGGCCGCCCGAACTGGCCATTTTGTTGAACCAGTCCAGAAGGAGAGGGGGGGCCACCGGGGGGGTGGGCGGGAAGTTGCCCGCGGCCTCCGCTGCCAGGACGTGGAAGTCTTCGCCCTCGTTCAGCCGCGTCTGATAGCGCCGAAGGGTCTGGAGGGCCTCTTCCTCGGCGGCGACGCTTCGGGAAAACCCGGTCGAGGAGTCCACGAAGGGGACCGGAATGACCTCTCCATAGAACACCCACTTTTCCTGGAACCAGCGGGTCGAATCGAGGAAGGCCTGCATCTTCTTGGGATCCCGGATCTCATCTCCGCGATCCACCTTTTCGTAGGCCCGCAGTTCGTCGTCCACCCGGACCTGGAAAAGGGAGGGAACTCCATAATCCTTGAGATAGAGCTCCTCGATGGACATCATCCCCTCGCCCGTGGGTTTCAAAAGAACGGTCCAGTGGGCGTCCCAGCGATCCTCGTCGGTGGGCCATTTCCCAAGCCGTTCCAGGTCCTTGCGCAGGAGCCGGGCGCAGACCAGGTCCCTCAAACCGTGCCTCTTCTGAGCCTCGGTCCACTTCACCGGAATGATCTCGCGCATCTCCTTCAAAGTGATGGGCCGTTTTTTGCCATCCTGGTTCCAAGGGGAAGGAAGCTGCCCCTCCTGGAAGGAAGCCTCATGGCCGCCCAGCACCAGCGTGGCAATTCCTCCAAGGCCGTCTTCATGATCCCAGGGGGTGTAGACCCGGCTGATGTTGGCCAGGGTCATGATCAGACTGGCGGCGTCCTGAAGGAAAAGCCACTCTCCGAGCTGGGTCTTGCTTTGAGGCAGTTTCTCCAATGCCTCCCGCAGGTTTCCCCCATCCTTGTATTCCGCGAAAACTGCCTGGTAGAAAGGCGGCATGTTGGCCATGGTCCAGTCGCCGCCGAAAAGAGCCTGAAAGGTTTCCACCCGTTTCTCCACGAAGAAGCGGGCGATCTCCGGGCTGCCGTACAGGACGGTCCTGACCTCATCTTCAAGTCCCGGGGGGCTGTTCTGGACCATCATCCGGGAAATGGCCTCCATATCCTTCGGATCGAGAGGCTCCACGGGAGGAAGACCGGCCTCCCGGCGGATTTCGCGGGCCAGAAGAAGCGCTTCCCAGGACTGGAGAGCGTTCTGACCGGCGGTGAGATAAAGCCAGCTTTCCAACATGTCCCAGGTGATCGGTTCCCCGTTCACCTGGAGAAGGGTGGGGGAACCCCAGTCGGCCAGATCGAGGCGGTCTTCGAACGACCAGTCCGCCGAAGGGGCCAGATCGGGATCCACGGCCTCCTTCCAGTCCCAGGATTCCGCAACCTTGGGAGCCGGGAGGATGTTCTCCTTGGCGGCACCCGCCCGCTTCTTCCCAGGGGCCTTCTTTCCAGGGACGGCGGCTCCGGGAACGGCAGGCCCGCGGGCACCGGTCTCCCCTTCAGGGGCGGCCTCGGAGGACCGGTCGTTGCAGGCGGGAAGGGCCCCCAGACAGAGAACCAGGAAGACGAACAGGAGGGGTCGCACCGGGCACATGGCCGACTAGGATACGCGAAACCGTTTTCCCCGGTCGGATGGTGCCGCATGAACAACCGCTTTCCCCGCCTGGCCCGCCTGGCGGCGGCCGCCTGGAAGGGTGATCCGGACGAACTCGCCCGTGCCGCCCGGGTCTGCCTGGACCAGGAGGGTCCCCGGGCCGTGCGGGAGGTTCTCCTGCAGCTGCACCTTTTCGGCGGCTTCCCCCGCATGGTGCGCGCACTGACGCTCCTGGCCTCCATCCTCCCCCCGGTGGACCCGGCGGAAGCCCCGCCTGAAGCCGGCCGGCTCCCCCGCCCCACCGGGAACCCGGAAAAGGGGCTGGCCCTCTTCCGCCGCCTCTACGGAAGCGATGCCGAGCCGGTCCTCGAGCACCTCCGCAACCTCGACCCTGCGCTTCCCGACTGGATCCTGGGACACGCCTACGGAAGCGTCCTCTCCCGTCCGGCCCTTCCGGCCGAAGAACGCGAACGCCTGGCCCTGCTGGCTCTGGCGGCGACCGGCTGCTGGAAGCAGTGGGAATCCCACGCCCGGATCGCGCGGCGCCTGGGAATCCCGGCCGCTCTCCTGGCAGCCGACCTGGATCAGACCGATTGGCTGACCCCCCGGCAGCGGGAGGCGGCCCGGGCGGCGCTCTCCAGCGGAAACTCCCCCTCGGAAGCCTGACCTTGCGCGCCCTGCTCCGGGACCGTTCCTTTCGCAGCCTCACCCTGGCGCAGTTCCTGACCGTTTTCAACGACAACGCCTACAAACAGGTTCTGCTGCTGATGGCGGTGGCTCAGGACTCCCGGGGAGCCGACCTCCAGGCCCGCGCGGGCTTTCTTTTTGCGGCCCCCTTCCTCCTCTTCGCCGTGATGGCCGGCGACCTGGCGGACCGGTTTTCCAAACGCAGCGTGGTGCTGGCCGCCAAGGGAGCGGAGGTGGCCATCATGCTGCTGGGCGCCCTCGCCCTGGCCCGGGGAATCTTCTCTCCTGCGGCAGCCGTGCTGCTTCTCACCGGCATCCAAAGCGCGTTTCTCGGCCCCGCCAAATACGGAATCCTTCCGGAAATCGTCCCGGGCCCCGCTCTCGCCCGCGCCAACGGCCTGTTCCAGCTCACGGTGCTCGTGGGCATCCTGGTGGGAACGGGAAGCGCCGGCCTGATCAAGACCGCCCTGGAAGGGAGGCTCTGGATTGCGGGTCTCTTCTTTGCCGGCATCGCCCTGACCGGAACCTGGGCCGCGCGCGGCATCCGCCCTCTTCCCGCCGCCGACCCCGGCCGCAGGATCCGCTGGAACGTCCTGACCCGCATGAAGGGGGAATTGGCCCGGGCGGCGCGCATTCCAGCTCTTCTTCCTGCCATGCTGGGCCATGCGACCTTCTTCCTGGTCGGCGGAGTGGTCCTTTTCGCATGGAACGAGATGGGAACCCGGATCCTGGCGGTCGGCGAGGGGCTCTGGTCCCTGGGGCTGGCTTCCCTCTCCCTCTCCCTGGCCATGAGCTGCCTTCTTGCGGGGCATCTTTCCCGCAAGAAGCTGCGTCTCGACCTGGTTCCCCTGGGGGGAATCCTTCTCGGGCTCGCCTTCCTGGCCGTGGGGGTGGGCCCCCGGGAACCCTGGTTCATCCTGGGGGCTCTCTTCCTGGGAAACTTGTTCGCAGGCCTCTACCTGATTCCTCTGCGAACCCTGATCCAGGAACTTCCCACTGGGGCGGACAAAGGCCGCACCCTGGGAACCAGTCAGCTTCTGGACTGGACCTTCATCCTGGCGGCCAGCGGCTTGAAGGAACTGTTGCATGCTCTTTCCATCGACGCGATCGCGACCTTTCTCGTTCTCGCCGGACTGCTGATCCCCGTCTCCCTTTGGCTGGGCCGGACGATCCGCCCGGCTCCGCTCCGGGCCCTCGAGGAGTCAGCGCGGCGGAGGTGACGAATCCCGGGGGGACACCCGCAGCCAGACCCGTTCGAGCTGGAAGCGGGGTTCCGCGGCAGTGGAGAGGCGCAGGCGGCTGCCTTCGGGAGGAGCCAGGTCCCCCACCCGCAATCCGTCCAGGCGCACTTCTCCATCCCTCCAGGAAAGGATCTGCCGGGCCCCCGGAACGATGCCCAGACCGCTGATCTCCCCATTGCCGATGCGCAGGAGAGGAGGGCCGCTGCGGGAAGGATGCAACAGATGCACGCTGCCCAGCCAGTCCACGCGTCCTGGCACCTCGCCGCCGACCGGCAGGCGCCATTCGACCCGCCAAGCTTCCAGCGACCATCGCCGCCGGTCCCATTTGAGCTCGCGTTCCCACGGCCGGCCCCAGGACGGTTTCTCGAAAACCACTTCCACTCCCCCGCGAACGACCCCGACCTGCGCATCCGGGAGCGCCCGTCCCCAGTCGCGGGCCAGAAGGGCCTCGGGAGACGGAGGAGAAGCCCCGGGCTTCCCCGCAAGGGACCCGGAAGGCTCCGCAGGAAGGTGTTCCGCGGCGCCGGACTTCGATCCGGAGACCTCTCCTTCCCACTCCTCGACCCAGAAGGCGGGATCCTTCTCGGGCGGCCAGGTGAGGGCCGCCAGCGGCCGCATGATCTTCAAGGCTTCCACTGTCCGGTTCTGGCACCAGAGAAGCTGCGCGAGGACCCAGCGCAGATCCCCGGTCTCCTCGACCAACAGGAAGCGGGGGAGGAATTCGGGATCGAAATCGAGAAGCCTCACCTCGATCCGCCGGGTGCCCAGATCGAGGTCATGGTGGCTGGACGGGCCGGTGCGGGGGAGCAGCCGCCCTTCCAGGGCGGCAAAGCGGAGCTCGAGATGGACCTTGGTGCCGGCAAGTTCATCCAGCCGGGCAAGAACCCTTCCTTCGAGGGAGGAGAGTTCGGTCACCCGGACGAGTTCGCGGCGGCCGGCGGAAGTCCAGCGCAGAAGCGCGGGATTCGCCTTCTCCCAGGCCTTGCGCGCGGCCAGGAACTCGCCCTTGCGGAGCAGCTCGGCGGTCTGCCGCCGGATGTCGGGCAGGAACTCACGGGCCCTGGCCTCCATTCGTCTCTCCCAGGCCTGTCCCAGCGTGCTGCGGATCATGCGCAGGCGCCCGCGCGGATCGGGGCCGCCTGGCTCGAGAGGCAGCTGATCCGTGGCCAGACTGGCGCGCTCCCAGGACCGCAGGACCTCACTCTCCCAGTTCTCCCCGTCGAAGCCCTGTTCCCCCAGAGTACGGAGGGCGTCCTGATAGGCCAGATCGAGCAGTTCGCGGGCGCGCCCGTCGATCCTCTCCCCGGTGGCCAGGATGGAGGAGCGGGCGGTGCGCACCGCATCGAGCCGCAGCTGGGAAAGCCGCGGGCCGTCCCCCTCCGGAAGCGGATCTGTTGCAAAAGCCTCCACTTCGGCCAGCGCGTCCCTCAACCGCCCCTCCGATTCGTAGCGGCGCCAGGTCTGCCGGAAGGGGATCGCCCAGCGGAGAAAGAGTTCCTCGGCCTCGGGCTGGGGCGGTTTGCCTGAAGGAAGGCGGGAGCTTGCGGAGGCCTCCCTCTCCTCCAGGCCTTCCGAAGCGGACCGGGGCGCCCGGGCCGGAAGCCGGGGAGAGGGGGAAGCTTCCGCGGAGCCCGCCGCAAGGTGTTCCGGAGAAGTGGGCGGCGGCGCCCAGGGCTTCCAGAAGAGGGCGCTAGTCCCCAAGAGAACCGCCAGGACCGTGAGGACTCCCCTCCGAACCCGCCGCACCCGCAGGCGGTGGCGCGTGAGAAGCCGGGGGGAGGAACCCAGAAGAACCCGTCCCAGGTCGGCGGCCAAGTCCCGGGCCCGGGCGTAGCGGCGGAGAGGATCCTTCTGCAAAGCCGTTCGGAGCACCTTGCGCAAGGGATCGGGAATCCCTTCGGGCAGGGGCTCCGGATCGGTGTGCATCACGCGGTGGATGACCTCCCCCACTCCCTGCCCCAGAAAGGGCGGGCTCCCGCTCAAGGAATGATGCAGGGTGGCGCCGAGGGAATAGAGGTCGGCTTCCGGACCGACGTTCGTCGGGTCGCGGGCTTGTTCCGGACTCATGTAGGCCGGCGAACCGAGCGCGGTCCCTTGTGCGGTCAGGGTGGGATCCTCGCGCCGGCGCACCAGTCCCAGGTCGGCCAGCACGGCACCCCGGCCGGGATCGAGCAGGATGTTGTGGGGTTTCACATCGCGGTGCAAAGCGCCATGCCGATGAAGCCGCCCGAGCGCCTGGGCCACCTGGATGCCGATCCGGGCGGCCTCCTCCCACCGCAGGGGGCCCCCCTGGAGCCGCTCCCGCAGGGAGGGCCCGTCGATGTACTCGAGCAGCAGGGCCGGCCGTCCCTCGACCTCCAGTTCCCCGTGGGAACGGATGAGATGCGGATGATGAATCTCTTCCAGGAGGGCGGCCTCCCGCCGCCAGCGTTCCCGGATGCGGGGATCACGGGCCGCACTCGCCCGCAAAACCTTCAAGGCCAGCAGCCGCCCCTGGTCGTCGGCCACCAGGAAGACCTCGCTCAAAGGGGAGCGGCCCAGGAGACGCACTCCCGTGAAACCCTCCGGAAGGCCGTCGAGATTCAGGGGACCGGCCAAGATGGGAACCCTCGATTGCGTTCAGTCATCGGCCGGGTTCAGATCGTATTTTTCCATCTTTCGGAGAAGGGCGAAACGGGAAATGCCCAGCTTGCGCGCGGCCTCGGAGCGGTTTCCCCGGCAGTCCTGGATGGCGGCCTGGATGGAGGCGATCTCGAGGGTGGCCAGCCGTTCGGGAAGGGTGCCGCCGCTCTCCAGGGCCGCTTCCAGGGAGGCCTGGGGATGCCGGATCTCGGAGGAAAGATCGGCGGGCTCCACCGGGCCTTCCCCCAGCAGGGTGATCCGGCGCATTTCGTTGCGCAGCTGCCGCACGTTCCCGGGCCAGGAGTATTCCTCCAGACAGGCCAGAGCCGGGCGCGTGAGTTCCCGTTTCAGCCGGCCCTGTCCGGCGGCTTCGATGGCCAGGAAATGTTCCGCCAGGACCGCAACGTCCCCCTTGCGGCGGCGGAGTGGAGGCAGCTCCAGCAGGACCACCTTCAGGCGGTAGAAGAGATCCTCGCGGAACTTCTGTTCCCGGACCCGTTCGGCAAGATCGGTGTTGGTGGCGGCGATGACGCGCACGTCCACGTTGCGCACCTTGTCGGAACCCAGCCGCCGCACTTCGCCGTCCTGCAGAACCCGCAGCAGGCGGGCCTGCATGGCGTTGGACATCTCCCCCACCTCGTCCAGGAACAGGGTTCCCCCGTCGGCCTCCTCGAACCGGCCCGCCCGGTCGCGGGTGGCGCCGGTGAAGGCGCCCTTGATGTGGCCGAAGAGTTCCGATTCGAGCAGCGTGTCGGGCAGGGATCCGCAGTTCTCGGTGACGAAGGCCTGACCCGCCCGGGGACCGGCGAAATGCAGGGCCTGCGCCACAAGCTCCTTGCCGGTGCCGCTTTCCCCCTGGATGAGGACGGAAACGTCGCTGGCCACCACGCGGTCGAGCTGGGCGAAAAGATCCTGCATGACGGGCGAGGACCCCACCATGCCTCCGTAGCGGGCGCTGCGGGCTCCGCCGAGACGGCGCAGCTCTTCCTGTTCCGCAGTCACCCGCTGGCCGAGCTGGCGTTTCAGGGCGGCGATCTTGCGCCGCGCCCGGTTGAGGGCCGCCCGGTCGCGCGCGGCCCCCAGGGCATTCGCGGCGGCACTTGCCAGGCCGGACAGGAGCTTGACTTCATCCCGGTGAAAAGCCCCGCTGGCCAGCCGGTGGTCCACCAGAAGAAGCCCGAGGACCTGTCCCCTGTGGCGCAGGGGAATGGCCAGAAGAGAACGCAGGCCGAGGTCGCTGATGCTGGCCACGCCGGCATAACCGTCTTCACTGGCAGCGTCTTGCAGGAGAAGGGGCTCCTCGCTGCTCAAAGCCTTTTCGAGAAGGGTCTTGGAAAGCTTCTTCTCGGGGGCGGTGACCGGTTCGCGGGCGAAGTTGCGCCCCAGGGCGAGCCGGGTGCGTCCGTTTTGAACGAGGAAGACGAAACCCCGCTCTGCGCGGGTGAGCAGGACCGCGGCATCGATCAAAAGGGCGCTCATGCGTTCCAGGTTCTCCTCGGCGTGCAGGGCCCGCATCACCGCCAGCAGGGTTTCGAGCATGTCCCGCTCACGGGAGGTCTCCTGCGTCCGGGTCGTTTCGGCGGCACGCAGCCGAGAAGCCACCCCGCCGGTCAGATGAATGATGGTGGAGCCGACCCGCACCGTGTCGCCAAGAGCCAGCGGACGGCGGGCGATCGGCCGGTCGTCCACCCAGGTCCCGTTGTTGGAATCGAGATCGACCACGAAGACCTCGGCCCCCAGCCGTTCCAGGCGGCAGTGGACCCGGGAAGCCAGCGGGTCGTCGAGCCGCACGTCGTTTTCCACCCCCCGGCCAATGGTGATCTGCTCCCCCTCCAGCAGCATCTTCTGCTGGAGATTGTCGCGTTCGACCACGATTTCCA
>CAZQAP010000081.1:0-12776 GCA_964591365.1 uncultured Planctomycetales bacterium | reverse complement strand
CGGAAGCGGCGATCACCCCGCCGGCGAGGGCATCGGCCCAGCGCTCCATGGCGCCGAAGGGAAGGCTCCTCACTCCGGCAAGCCCCAGGGCCACGACCGAGAGCATGGTCGCCACCGTGACCGCCGAGAAGACCAGGGCCACGGTTGCGGCCAGTTTCCAGTCGCCGGTGCTCGCGGGAACGAGAAAGAGCGGAATCAGGGGCTCGCAGGGTCCCAGGACGAAGACCGCGAACAGGGCCCAGAAAGTCACGCTGCGCCCTTCGGGGTCCGGCTCTTGCGCGGATGCAGGGGTGTGCTGGTGAAGCCCGCTCCCATGGGCATGCAGGTGGATCCCGCCCCCATGTCCGTGGAGAACCATTCCCGACCGGCGAACCCACCCGCGCCGGATTCCCCAAAGCCCATAAGCCATGCCGACAGCGACCAGGGCCCAGGCAGCCAGGCGGCCGCGCGACATTTCGGCCCCCTGAAGCTCGCCCATGCCGAAACCGAGCGCAAGGCCGATGCTGCCGAGCACCAGCGAGGAGCCGACGTGGCCCAGACCGCAAAGGAAGGTGATCCCCAGGGTCCGCCGCCAGCTCCAGCGTCTTGCGCGGGCCAGCATGATGAACGGCAGGGTGTGGTCGGGCCCGAGGAGGGTGTGCAGGAAACCCACCCCCAGGGCGGCCAACAGGATGCTTTGCGAAGCGGTGCCCATTTCAGCAGATGCGCGGGAGGTCCATGCCCGAAAGGGAATCGAGAGGACGTTCGACCCCCAGGGAGGTGAGCAGGGTAACGGGAACGGTGCCCGGAGTTGCCGAATGAACGGTTCCGACGCGGGCGGCTTTCGTTCCCGACGGGTGGGCGCGAAGAACGTTCAGGGCGCGGGCAGCATCCCGCTCGGAGACCCAAAGGAGCACCCTCCCCTCGCAAGCGAGGTAGAAGGGGTCGACACCGAGGAGTTCACAGACCGCGTCCACTGCGGGCCGGACCGGCACAGCCGTTTTTTCGAGAACCATCCGGACCCCGGCCCGTTCCGCGGCTTCGTTGCAGGTGGTGGCCAGACCTCCCCGGGTGGGATCGTGCATGGAATGCACGTCGATCCCCGCCTGGAAAAGAGTGCGGACCAGATCGGAAATGGGCGCACAGTCGGACACAAGATCGTGTCCTCCCAGATCGTGGCGGCAGGCCAGGATGGCGGCCCCATGGTCCCCGATCGGGCCCGAAACAAGGATGGCGTCCCCGTTTCGGATGCGGCGGTCCCCCACCTCCCGTCCGGGCGGAACCACGCCCAGGCCGGCAGTGACCAGGTAGGCCTGATCGGCCTTGCCGAGCGGCACCACCTTGGTGTCTCCCGCAACAACGGCGACTCCCGCCTCTTCTGCGGCCCGGCGGGCACCCTTCACGAACGTCTCCAACAGCACGCCCTTGAGCCCTTCCTCCAGGATCACGGCCCAGGAAAGCCACTGTGGCTCGGCGCCCGCGACCGAGAGGTCGTTGACCGTCCCGCAGACCGAGAGGTAGCCGAGATCTCCGCCCGGGAATACGACCGGATCGACGACGAAAGCATCGGTCGTGAAGGCCGGACGCCCGGGCGGGAGTTCGGGGAGCAGGGCGGCATCGCTCAAAGGGGCCAGGAAGGAGTTGTCGAAGGCCGGCAGGAAGGCCTCGGAGATCAGCTCGCGGGTCATCCGGCCTCCGGCACCGTGGGCGAGAAGGACGCGCTCGGGCAGCTTCATGACGCCTCCCCCCGGGAGACGAGCCTTTCGTGGCGGTACCAGGCTGCACAGGATCCCTCGCTCGAGACCATGCAGGCGCCGATGGCCGTGGAAGGAGTGCAGGCGGTTCCGAACAGGGGGCACTGCGGGGGTTCGATGGCGGCCCTCAGGACCTCTCCGCAGCGGCATCCGGCCGGTTCGCGGGGTTCGGGAAGCTCGACCGGGATCCGCGAGGCGTCGCGCGAGGCGTAGGCGGCTTTGAGCACCATGCCGGAACCCGGAAGCACGCCGAGCCCGCGCCATTCCGTGTCCGCCAGGGTGAAGAAGCGGTCGAGCAGATCCAGGGCCCGGCGATTCCCCTCGGGCCGGACGACCCGCCGGTAGAGGTTGACCACTTCCGCCCGCCCGCCAGCGATCTGTTCCAGAAGGTTCAGCACGGTTGCCAGAATGTCGTTGAGCGTGAAACCCGCAACCACGCAGGGAAGATGGAAACGCCGCGCAAGAGGTTTGTAAGCGTCGGAACCGATCACGACCGAAACGTGGCCCGGACAGATCAGGCCGTCCAGGCAGACGGTGGGATCATCGGCAAGCGCTTCCAGGGGCGGAGGAATCACTTTGTGGCCGGGAAGGATGAGGAAGTTGTCCACGCCGTCGCGCTCGGCCTCGGCCAGGGCCGCAGCCACGAGCGGCGCGGTGGTTTCGAAGCCCACGGCGAGGAATACGATCCGCCGGGAAGGATTCCGGCGGGCCAGCACAACCGCGTCCCGCGGGGAATAGACCACCCGGACGTCGGCCCCCGAGGCGCTGGCCGCTTCCAGGCTCCCGTTCGTCGAGGGCACCCGCAACAGGTCGCCGAAGGTGCAGAGGAGGATGCCGGGAAGCTTCGCAAGGGCCTTCGCGCGGTCGATGTAGTTGGTGGGGGTCACGCAGACGGGGCAGCCCGGGCCGGAGACGAGGCGGACGTTCGGGGGCAGGAGACGGCGGATCCCTGCCGCGCCGATGGCATGCGTATGGGTTCCACAGACCTCCATCAAGGTCACCGAACGGGGGATTCGTCCCGCGACGGAGCGGATCCGCTGCAGGAACTCCCGGCCGGCACGGGGATCTTCCATCCCGTCCCGGATCGCCCGCAGGGAAAAGGCCGGGATCACGGCTTTGGCGGCTGCCCCCATTTCAGAAAATCGCCCTCCGCCGCGCTGCGCATCAGAGCCAGCGATTCTTCGGCCTGGCGGACATCGATGCGCGCCAGGGCATATCCGGCATGAACCAGCACGAAATCGCCGACTTCGGCGGGTTCCGGGAGAAGGATCAGGGAGACCTCCCGCCGCACCCCGTCGACTTCCGCGATCGCGCTGGTTTCCTCGCAGGCGACGATCTCCATGGGAATGCCGAGACACATCACGCACCTCCCTCGAGTTCGGGCCGGGTGCCGCGCGCCGCGGCGACCGCGCCCAGAACGGCCTGGCCGTAGGAAAGCCCTCCGTCGCCCGGCGGAAGTGCCCGGGGAATCAGCGCTTGGTAGCCCGCGTCCTGCAATTCGGCGCGCAGCCCGCGGATCAGAAGGCGGTTGACCAGGCATCCGCCGCCCAGGACCACCCGGCGGAACCGGGTCCCGAACACTCTCCGGGCGATCCCGGCCGCCAGCCGGCAGAAAGTGGCATGAAAGCCGGCTGCGGCCTGGCGGGGATCCTCGCCGCCGGCCAGATGCCGGGCGAGGACCGCAAGCAGTGCGCTGGAAGGGAACTGGAGGAGACCGTCGCTCCCGGGCAGGCGGACTTCCCCCCAGACAGCGGGCTCCCCCGGGGCTTGGGCGGCCAGCGATTCGAACCTGATGGCGGCCTCCCCTTCGTACTCGTTGCGCGAGGTCAGTCCCGCCAGGGAACCGGCCGCCTCGAAGACCCGGCCGGCCCCGGCGGCTTGGGGCCATCCCTTCTCCCGCCCCAGGCGCGTCAAGATCTGAAGACAGTGGGAATCCACGAGGCGGGCGAGGGGAAGGCGGGCGAGCAGCGCCTCCTCTCCTGCGCGAACCAGGGCCGCCGTGGCGATCCGCCAGGGTTCCCGGACCGCGCGCTCGCCTCCCACAAGGGGAAGCGGCTCCAAGTGGGCCAGCCGGCGCCAGCCCAGACGTCCGTCCAACTCAAGCCATTCCCCGCCCCAGGCGGTTCCGTCCGGCCCCCACCCGGTGCCGTCCAGGATGATTCCTGCGGCAACTTCCTCCGGCCCGGGGAAGCGGGCGTGTTCGCCCAGGACGGCCGCGAGATGGGCCAGATGGTGCTGGACGGGAAGAAGCCGGGCGTTGGAGCGGCGGGCGATCGCGGCCCCCAGGGCCGCACTGGGATAGTCGGGGTGGGCGTCCACAACCACGCTCCCAGGAACCGCTTGGAGAAAATCTTCCAGCCCCTCGACGACCTCTTCCAGAAACCCGCGCGCGGGGACCGTATCGAGGTCCCCGACGTGCTGCGAAGGGAAGGCCTCTTCCCCGATGGCCAGACAGGCGGTCACCTGCAAATGACCTCCCAGAGCAAGCACCGGTTCGGAAGCGGCTTGTGGAAGGGGCAGGGGATCGGGAACCCATCCCCGCGCCCGGCGGATCATCACCCCCCCCCGGGGCACTGTGCGCACGATCGAATCGTCCACGCGCCGCACCACGTCGCGGTTGTGCAGCAGGAACAGGTCCGCAATGCCTTCGAGCCGCCCGCGCGCTTCCCGGTTGCCGCGGCAGATCGGCTCGTCGCCCCGGTTTCCCGAGGTCATGACAAGGGTTCCGCACTCCAGCCCGCGGAAGAGTTCCACGTGCAGGGGAGTGGTGGGAATCATCACCCCCAGATCTTCCAGGCCGGGTGCGACCTCCGGGCAGACCGGGGCATCCGGCCGCCGCGGCGCGAGGAGGATGGGCGCGCGCGGCCCGCACAGCAGCGCTTCGTCTGCTTCGTCCAGACGAACGAGGCGCCGGGCGACAGAAAGATCCCGCGCCATGAGCGCGAACGGTTTGCGGGGACGCTGTTTGCCGGCCCTCAGCCGCCGGCAGGGTTCCGGCAGATCGGCGCGGCAGGCGAGCTGGAAGCCGCCAAGAGCCTTCACAGCGACGATGCGGCCCTGTTCCAGGGCCCGGCGCGTCTGGACGAGGGCCTCCTCCCCCCGCCCTTTTTCCGTCCCCGCGGCTTCCACCGCCCAGAGCCGGGGCCCGCATTCGGGACAGCAGACCGGTTCGGCATGGAAACGGCGGTCGCCGGGGTCGGTGTATTCCCGCGTACAGGCCGGGCAGAGAGGGAAGCAGGCCATGGCCGTCTTCTCCCGGTCATAGGGGAGGCCGCGCACCAGGGAGAAACGCGGACCGCAGTTGGTGCAGGTGGTGAAGGGATAGTGGCGCCTGCGGTCTCCGTGCGACTCCATTTCCGCACGGCAGTCCCGGCAGAGGGCGGCATCGGCGGGGACCAGGGCGCGGCGGCGCGGGCCTTGTTCGGAGGCCCGGACCGAAAAACCCTTTTCCCCCACCGGTTCGGAGGGGAGGACCTCGAACTCGTCCAGACGGGCGAGGGGCGGAAGTTCTGCCTGAAGACGTTCGGTGAAAAGGCCGGGTTTCCCGTCAGGGCCTTCAACTTCGATGACCACCCCATCGGGACCGTTGAGAACCCAACCGCCGAGCCCCAATGAAGTGGCCAGGCGGTACACGGCCGGCCGGAACCCCACCCCTTGGACCGCCCCACGGCACAGAATGCGCCGGCGGGTCCGGCCGGGCGTTACGGGCAGAGCGCCTGTTTGGCCGCAGCCCTTGCCTTGAGCATCCCGCACCATTCCTTGAGCCCTTTTTCAGTGACGGCCGAGGTGACCAGGAAGGCCGCCGCGGGGTTGAGACAGCGGATCTGCTGGCGCACCGCCTCGAGGTCGAAGGAGACGTAAGGGAGCAGGTCGGCCTTGGTGATCACGGTCACGTCTGCCTTGGAAAAGATGGCCGGATACTTGAACGGCTTGTCGTCTCCCTCGGTGACCGACAACAGGGCCGCTTTGAAATCCTCTCCCAGGTCGTAAGAAGCCGGGCAGATCAGGTTGCCCACGTTCTCGATGAAGAGGAAACGGAGTTCATCGAACCCGGCTTCTTGAAGGGCGGTCTCCACGAGCCGGGCATCCAGGTGGCAGCCTCCCCCGGTGAGAATCTGCCTGGCGGCGAAGCCCTGGGCCCGGATCCGTTCCGCGTCCCGCTCGGTGGCCACGTCCCCGACCAGGACTCCGATTCCGCCTTCCCATCCAAGATCGGCGACGGTCTTTTCGAGAAGCGTGGTCTTCCCAGTCCCGGGGGAGGAAATCAGATTGACCACCAACGTCCCATTCCGTGCAAACTCTTCCCGCAAGCCCGAGGCGACGCGGTTGTTCTCCTCGAGGATTTTGCGGCGGACGACAGTGACTTCATCCATGGCCGGCGACCTCCTTGTTCTTAGATAATCTGCAGGAGAGAAAGGACCAGAGCGAAAAAGAAACCACCAATCAGGTCGGCACTCCATCGGGCATTTCAATGGTGACCCGCAGAAGATCCAGTTCTTCGCCGCCCTTGACAAGCATGGGATCTCCGCAATCGGGACAAAGCGGCAGCCAGGAACCCAGGGAGGAACCTTTGCCTTCCCCGCACCGGGGGCAGTAACGCGTCACGGGACACCATTCGACCTCGAGTTGGGCTGCGGCATCCTTCCCGCCGGCAACGACCGCCTGCCAGGCGAATTCGAGGAGGCTCGGCTCCACGGCAGAAAGTTCGCCGATGGCAACGGACACCTTTGCGAGGGGGAATCCTCCCTCGCTTCCCGCAGCCTGGCGGGCGGCGCGGTAGATTTCCAGAGCGAGTCCCGTTTCATGCACCTCGCACGACCTCCCGGGCCCCCCACCAGACCTCCGGCTCCACGGCCGGGGAACGGGCGCGCGGCTCGAATCCCAGAGCGTGGAGTTCCTTCAGGATTTCCTCCTTCATGCGGGGAACGGCCGCCCGGACCGGGGGACTGAGCCCGATACCGAGGTCCATTTGGCTGGGGACCACCCCCACCAGAAGAACCCTGTGGGGCCCAAGCCCTTGGAGCCTTGCCAGGAGCAGGGCCTCGCGCAGGACGGGTTCATGGGGATTCCAGCGGGTTGCCGGCGGCCGGCCGAGTATTTCCCGCTCTCGAAAGGTCCAGACTTCACCAGGGCTTCCCGGTGCCCGGATGGTGTCGGCAACAATCAAGGCCTCGAAGTCCGCGATCAGGGGCACGAGGTCGAAACCGGGTGTACCTGCGTCGCAAACCGCGACTCCCGGCGGGAAGGAATGGGATCCCAGGAGACTGCGCACCAAAAACGGCCCCACGCCGTCGTCCCCCAGAAGAAGGTTGCCCATGCCGAGCACAGCGGTGCGTTTCACGGTCCTACCTCGCCTGGGCGGTGGCGCACTCGTTTCCCTGCGCATCGTGGGCGTGGATGGCGCAGGCCAGGCATGGATCGAAGGAATGCACGGTCCGCAGGATCTCGAGGGGCTTTCCGGGATCGGCGACGGGATTGCCGAGCAGGGAGGCCTCGTAGGGCCCGCGCTGGCCTTTCTCGTCCCGCGGACCGGCGTTCCAGGTCGAGGGGACCACGCACTGGTAGTTGGCGATCTTCCCGCCCCGGATCACGACCCAGTGAGAGAGGGTTCCGCGCGGGGCTTCGTGGAAGCCGAATCCCTGAACCTCCCCCTTGGGGAAGACGGGCGGGTTGCAGACCTCCGTATCCCCCTTGCCGATGTTTTCCACGAGGAGTTTCCAATGCTTGAGTCCGGATTCCGCAAGAACCACCGCGCGAACAGCCCGGGCCAGGTGGCGGCCCAGGGTGGAGTGGACCACCGCCGGCCCGAGCTGCGTCCCCGCGATCCCGGAAGCCCGGGAAAGCGCGGAATCCAGCCATTTCTTGGTGGAAACGTGGCCGAGGGCGTAGCCCACCAGCACGTTGGCAAGCGGGCCCACCTGCATCGGCTTGCCTGCGAAGCGGGGGGCCTTGACCCAGGAGTAGCGCCCGTCCCGCTGGTATTCGGTGTAGCGGGGAACGGTGTCCTCCTCGAAGGGGTGGCGGGTCCAGTCGCCTTCGTACCAGGAATGAGCGATCGACTCGGTCACGTTTTCCCGGAAATAGTCGTCCTGGAAGGTCTTGATCTCATGGACCGTTCCAAGATCCGCCCCCAGGACGGTGCCGCCGCGGATATCGAAAACCTTTCCAGTGCCGTCGAGCGGAAGGTCGGGAACCGTCAGATAGTTGGTCACGCCGGCCCCGAAGGAGAGCCACTCGGGATAGAGCGCCCCGATCGCAATGACGTCCGGAAGATAGACGTTCTTGACGAACGATTCGACCTCGGCCAGGAGCTCTTTCACCCGGAACAGCTTCTCCATGTTCAGGGCGGTCTCGTTGTCCAGGTTGATGGCGTTCGCCACACCGCCCACGGCGAGATTCTGGATGTTGGGGGTCTTGGCGCCCAGGATGGCCACCGCCTGGTTGGCGCGTCTCTGGTATTCCAGAGCCTCCAGGTAGTGGGCCACCGCCAGGAGATTGACCTCCGGAGGAAGCTTCATGGCCGGGTGGCCCCAGTAGCCGTTGGCGAAGATCCCGAGCTGGCCCTGGGACACGAATTTCGCCAGCTTGTCCTGGGCCTCCTTGAGGGGCGCGTGGCCGTTGTGGGGCCATTCGGAGAGGCTTTCCGCCAGCGCGGCGGCCTTCTTGGGATCCGCTTTCAATGCGGAAACGACGTCCACCCAGTCGAGGGCCGAAAGATGGTAGAAATGGACGATGTGGTCGTGCAGCGCGTGGCTGATCAGGATCAGGTTGCGGATGAGCTGCGCGTTGAGGGGGATTTCGAGGCCGATCGAATTCTCCACCGCACGGACCGAAGCGATGGCGTGCACCGTGGTGCAGACGCCGCATATCCTCTGGGTGTAGAGCCAGGCCTCGCGCGGGTCGTGCCCCTTGAGAATCACCTCGATGCCGCGCCACATCTGTCCCGAAGACCAGGAATCGACCACCCTGCCTCCGTCCACCTCCACGTCGATGCGCAGGTGACCCTCGATTCTGGTGATCGGATCGACGACAACGCGTGTGCTCATGATCTCCTCGCTTGGGTACGGGCCGACGCCGAAGAGCGGGATCCGGCCAGGATGGGGAACCGCTTGACGATGGCGATGTAGAGGGCCACTTCCGCCGAGACCAGACCCGCGGAGATCATGATCTCGGTGACGGCCGGGAAGTAGGTCCAGTTCGGACCCGGGTCGAAGGCCAGCAGGTAGGTGTCGAAGCGATAGAGACCGCCGGCGACGAGCATCAGCAGCGCTCCGGTGAAGAGCCGGGCCTGCGAGGCGGGCCGGCGCCCCAGCAGGAGGAAGGCGGGCGCCGCGAAGAGGAGCACCTCGGCGGCCAGGAGGATGCCGTAACGGTCGAAGGCGATCCCGGCCAGCTTCCCGCTGATCCCCAGGTCGAGGAAACGGACCACAAGAAAAAGAAGCTGCACGCCCACCATGACCTTGGCGAGCGACCGCAGCATGGGGGTTTCCGGTTTGCGGCGGAACCCCTGGCCCGAAAGGAGCGATTCGATCACAACGATCGCGTACCCCATGGCGAGGCAGGAAATGAGGAAGAGGAGAGGGAGCCAGGGTGTGTGCCAGAGCCCGTTCAGCTTGCTGCCGGCCACCAGCATCAGGGAGCCGAGCGAGGACTGGTGCATGGTGGGCAGGAGCAGGCCCAGGGCCAGGATGAAGAGCAGGACATTGTCGAGCCGCGCCCCCACGGTGCGGGAGACGTTCCGGATCCAGGGCGTGGGAGAATCCTTCCATTTCGCCAGGAAGGCGGGCGCCAGTTCGATCCAGAGGACCAGGGTGTAGGCGGTGATGCAGAGAGCCACCTCGAGCAGGACCGAATTCAGGTTCCACCTCCAGGGCATGAAGACCCGGTAGACCAGCCAGTAACGCCCGAGATCCAGGATGACGCTGAAGCCCGCCACGGTGTATCCCAGCGCGCTCGTCAGGATGGCGGGACGGACCAGCGGGTGGTACTTCCCCTTGTTCAGGACGTAGCAGAGGATCGCCACCGCGTATCCCCCGCAGGCCAGTGCGGTGCCCGTGACCACTTCGAAGGCGATCCAGAATCCCCAGGGATAGCCGTCATTCAGGGCGGTGGTTCTTCCGAGGCCGGCGAAGAACCGCCAGGCCATCAGCAGGACGCCGATACCGACGATCGCAAGCAGGAGCTTGTAGCCTCCGGTGATGACCCTTCCTCCCAAAGGCTCCGCGTGCGAGGTCATTCCTGCTCCCTCCCCTTCTGGTTGCCGGTTTCAGGGGCGGATTTCGAATCCACGCGGCGGTTGCGCCACAGCACGCCGGCCAGGACCCCGTAGAGGGCCACCGGGGCGATGAAGCCCTTGTACAGCCCGTGCTGGACGCTTTCCGAAAGCCCGGCCGCGGGTTGATCCGAAAGGCGTGGCAGGCTGGTCTCCTCGAAGCGGACCGCGGACAGGCAGAGCACCTGGGTGCCGCCGGCCTCATGCTCGCCGTAGATGTGGTCCACGTAGCGGCCAGGTTTCGCGGCGATCCGCCGATGGGCCTCGGCAAGAAGATCCTGCCGCGGCCCGAAGATGACCGCATGGCGCGGGCAGACCTCGCAGCAGGCCGGGCCGGCGGCATCGGGGAAGCCCTTCCGGTGCCGGCAAAGCTCGCATTTGACGATCCTGGGGACGGCCTTGTCCCATTCGAACTTGGGGACGCCGAAGGGGCAGGCCACCTCGCAGTAGCGGCAACCCACGCAGCGGGTGGAATCCCAGGCGACCACGCCGTCCCTCGTCTTGTGGAAGGCCTGGATCATGCAGACCGAAACGCAGGCCGGCTCCACGCAGTGCATGCACTGCACCTTGAGCCAGGTGGAATTCTCGCCGCTCGAACGCCGGATGACCGTCTTGGTCTTCGAGGAGAGATCGAGCGGGTTGTCCCAAAGCTCCTCCGGAGAAGAGGGGTCGGCGGGAAGGTGGTTGGCCTTCTTGCAGGCCACCATGCAGGTCATGCACCCGATGCACTTGGTTGCGTCGTAGAGCATGCCCAGCCCGTTCCAGTTGACTTTGCGGGCCGCTTTCGCCGCCGCAGCGCGGGGAATGGCCACGCTGGCCGCTCCCGCAGCGACCGTCTTCAGGAATTTCCGGCGATCGGGTTTCATTCCTCGTCCTCCCTCTGCCTGCCGCGGTTCATGCGGCGGGCGGCCACCAGGGCCGCCCCGATCAGGACGCCGCCGACAAGCCCGGCGAACCCCGTAGCCGCCGGGCTCGTCTTGCTGCGTTCATTGGGAGGGGGAAACATCGGAGCCGCAATGGCGCCCGGGGTGGGTTCCGGGATCTCGATGGTGTCGAAGAGCGGAACCCGGAAGGCGATGTCCTGCTCGGTGCACCCGGCGCAGGGATGGCCGATCCCGATCGGCCAGGCGCCGATCACGTCGCAGAAGTGCAGGGTCGAACAGTTGGCGTGGGTCTGGGGACCCTTGCAGCCGAGCTTGTAGAGACACCAGCCGTTGCGGTGGCCTGCGTCTCCGAACTTCTCGGCGAAGCGGCCGGCGTCGAAATGGGGCCGCCGGGGGCACGCTTCATGGATGGTCCGGCCGTAGGCGAACCGCGGCCGCCCCTTGGAATCAAGCTCGGGGAGCCGATTGAAGGTCAGGAGGTGGATGATCGTCCCCAGCAGGTTGTAGGCGTTGGGCGGGCATCCGGGAATGGTGACCACCGGCTTCCCCGCCAGGAGCTGGGGAACCCCCGTGGCGCCGGTGGGATTCGGAGGAGAGGCCGGGATGCCCCCGAAAGAGGCGCACGAGCCGACCGCGATCACCGCGGCGGCCTCCCCGGCGGTGGTGTTCAGGATGTCCAGCGCGGTCCGGCCGCCGATCTTGCAGTAGATCCCCCCCTCCTTTGTGGGGATGGCGCCCTCGACGATGCAGATGTATTTCCCAGCGCTCTTTCTGATGGTCCCGGCGAGCAGTTCTTCGACCTGCTCCCCGGCCGCGGCACAGAGCGTTTCGTGATAGTCGAGGGAGATCAGGTTGAAGAGAAGGTCCTGAATGGAGGGGTGGGTCGTCCGAAGAAGGCTCTCGGAACATCCCGTGCATTCCTGGAAGTGGAGCCAGACCACGGGTGGTCGGGCGGGGTCGGTCACGGCGCGGGCAATTCGTGCGGTGAGAGTCCGGTCCAGTCCCAGGGCGATGCCCGCCGCCGTGCAAGCCTGGATGAAATGCCTACGGTTCCAGCTGCCGGGGAACGCACCCCCCCCCTTTTCTCCTGGAGGAACCGCCGCTTTCGATCGACCCATCATGGCCACCTCCTCTCTTTGGCAGATAGATTCCTTCTGCAACGGAACAAGAGGTAAATATCCCTTCAACCTGAAAGAAAAAAACGCCCCCCGCGGGAACAATTTTTCCCTCTCGCAAGACCGAAATCAGAAATAACCCCCGTGGGCTCGCGGATTTTTCTGTTCCCCGACCCCATGGGATCCGGGAAAAACCGTCAGGATGCCGCGGCGGAGCGGATTTCCTCCGAAAGATCCTTCCATCGGATGACGCCTTCGGCCGCGAAAGCCGCTGCGCGGGTCAGTTCGTTCTGGAGCTGGCGGATGTTTCCGGGCCATGAGAAGCGCTCGAGCGCCTGAAGGGCTTCCTCCTCGATGTCGGCCGAGGGAAATCCCTGCATGGGAAGGTCCCGGAGGATGAAGCGCGCCAGGGGACGCACATCCCCCTTACGGTCCCGAAGCGGGGGGAGCTGGATCGAGATCACGGCCAGGCGGTAGTAGAGGTCCTCGCGGAACTGCTTTTCGCGCATGCGCCGCAGGAGATCCTGGTTCGTGGCCGCGATCACGCGCACGTCCACGTTGCGCGAGGTGTTGCCCCCCACCGGCCGCACTTCGCCGGCCTGGAGGAAGCGCAGGAGCTTGGCCTGCATCTCGAAGGGCATCTCCCCGATCTCGTCCAGGAAGAGGGTTCCGCCGTCGGCCGTCTCGGCGTACCCCTTGCGGTTGCGGTGGGCTCCCGTGAAGGCGCCCTTCACGTGCCCGAAGAGTTCGCTTTCCAGCAGGGTGGCGGGAA
>CAZQAP010000080.1:0-13366 GCA_964591365.1 uncultured Planctomycetales bacterium | reverse complement strand
CCAGCCCCGCGAAGGCGATCTCGGGCTCCAGCATCCAGAACTCGGTCAGGTGCCGGCGGGTCTTCGACTTCTCGGCGCGGAAGGTGGGCCCGAAGCAGTAGACCTTGCCCAGCCCCATCGCCGCGGCTTCGGCATAGAGCTGCCCCGACTGGGTCAGGTAGGCCTTCTCGCCGAAATAGTCGACGGTGAAGAGCGTGCTGGTCCCCTCGCAGGCGTTGGGCGTGAAGATGGGTGAGTCGATGCAGTAGAAACCCTGGCCGTCGAGAAAGCCGCGGAAGGCGTGGATCACCTCGTGGCGCAGGCGCATCAGCGCCGCCTGCCGCTTGGAGCGCAGCCAGAGGTGGCGATGCTCCATGAGGAAGCCGGGGCCGTGCTCCTTGGGCGTGATCGGATAGGGCTCGGCGGCCTGCACGATGCGCCCCCCCGCCACGGTCAGCTCGGCCCCGCCGGGGGCGCGCTCGTCGGCGCGCACCGTCCCGGTGAGTTCCAGCGAACTCTCCTGGGGAACGTGCTTCATCAACTCGAAGAGTTCCTCGGGGACCTCGTCGCGCACCAGCACGCACTGGGCCACGCCGGAACCGTCGCGCAGCACCAGGAACTGCAGCCGGCCCTTGCGGCGGTGGTGGAAGACCCAGCCCTTGAGCTGGACCTCGCGGCCTGCGTGCTCGCGGAGATCGCAGACGCGGACCCAGGGGGGGGAGGGATCGGTCACGGGGAGGGGGGGTCGGGAAACGGGAAGGAATCAGGGGAACATCTTCAGGGCCGAAAGCAGCTTCTCCTCCACGACCTCCTCGCCCTCGACCTTGACCATGCCCTTCATCAAGAGGCCGTTGCGGTAGGCCTCCAGGCGCACGGTGACCGGGTCGCCCAGGAGATCCCCGTAGGAGGTCAGGAGCTTGACCGAATCGTAGCCCTCGCGCCGCAGGCGCTCGCGCACCGCGCCGGCCACGCGTTCGGGCCGCGTGCGGACGGGCCCCTCGGGGGAAGAAGGGCTCGCGGGCGCGCCTTCGAGGAGGCTCTGTTCCAGGCGTTCCATGGCCGCGCGCAGTTCGGCGATGCCGGCCTGCAGGGGGGGGGTCTCCAGCCGCTGGGGCTTCTGCCGCAACTGCTCGAGCCCCGCGGCCAGGGCTTCCAGGCGCTCTCCGAGCCCCCCCGAGCCCGCGATGCGGTCCTGTCCGGCCTCGAGCCGCTGGAGACGGCGGCCCAGGAGCAGCAGGGCTCCGAAAAGCCCCAACACGCCGGCCAGGAGCAGGATCAGGAGGACGGTGGTCATGATCGCCGCGGCTCCCCGCAACGCCCCAGCCTAGCGCACCCCGCCGGGAAGCTCCACCACGCCGCTCCCCGGCCGCGCTCCTCTAGGATGCGCGGCCTCCATGCGGACCCGCATCCTCGTCGCGGTCTTCTTCGCCGCCCTCTGCCTGCCGCTCTTCCTCCTGCCGGCGGACCCCTCCACGCTGGAGACGCTGGCCTTCGAAGGGGCCATGAAGGCGGCGCTGGAGCAGCAAGCCGGGCTGCCGCCCGAAGAGCAGCCCGGCCGGGTGCGCGTCCTCTGGCCGGGGACGGACGAAGGGAACCGCGCCGCGCGCGGCGACGCGATCCGCAGCGCGCTGCGCGTGGCGGAGGCGAAGTGGGACGCCGCCGGGGCGGTCTTCACGGCAGCCCTTCCCGGCGGGAATCGGGAGCGGCCCTGGCTGCTGCGAGTGGAGACCGACCGCACGGCCGGCCAGGTGAGCCTCCTCCCCGCGGATGCTTCTGCGGGAAGCGCGCCCCTGGCCGCCCAGCGCATGGGCTCGCGCGCCTCCCTGGTCCCGCCCCTCTTCGCCATCCTGCTGGCCTTCCTCCTGCGCAGCACGATTCCCTCGCTTTTCGTGGGCGTGGTCGTGGGCGCCTTCCTCCTGGTGCCGGCAGGCCAGAGTCTGTTCCAGGCGGCGCAGATCCTCTTCCTGGACGTCATCTGGGGCGAGATCCTCACCGATCCTTTCCACCTCTACATCCTCGGCTTCGTCTTCGTGCTCTCCTCCAGCGTGGCGGTCATCACGCGCATGGGCGGGATCGACGGCATGGTCCAGGCCCTGACCCGCTTCGCGCGCTCGCGCCGCAGCGTGCAGGCCGTGGCCTACCTGAGCGGCTTCGCGATCTTCTTCGACGACTACGCCAACACGATCATCGTGGGGAGCACCAACGGCCCGCTCTTCGACAAGCTGAAGGTCAGCCGCGCCAAGCTGGCCTACATCGTGGACAGCACGGCCGCCCCCGTGGCCGGGATCGCGCTGTTGAGCACCTGGGTGGCCTACCAGATCAGCACCTACGCGCCCCAGCTCCCCACCATCGGCCTGAGCCCCAACGAGGGCTACGCCATCTTCCTGGAGACGATCCCCTACCGCTTCTACTGCCTCTTCGCGCTGGGAATGGTCGGCCTTACGATCCTCATGCGGCGCGAGTTCGGTTCCATGCGCCGTTCCGAGGAGGAGGCCCTGGCGGGACGCGGCGGACCGGTCTCGGAGACCGGCGGCCATGCGGCGCCGATCCAGGCCTGGCCGGGCGTCTCCCCCCGCTGGTACAACGGTTTCGTGCCGCTGGCCGTCATGGTGGGGTTGACCGCCGCCCTGATCGTGGCCACCGGCTCCTCGGCCTTGAGCGCCCTCGCCGCCGGGGGCGATGCCAGCGCCCGCGACGCGATCCAGAGCGGCGGGATGGTCTGGCTGCGGCAGGTCCTCAACGCGGCCGACAGCACCGCGTCCATCTTCTTCGGCTCCGTCGGGGCGCTCGTCACCGCGGCCGTCTTCGCGCGCGGCCAGCGGCTGCTCCCCGTTTCCGAGATCGCGCGCACCACGGTGAAGGGCATGGGCACCCTTCTTTCCGCCGCGGTGCTCCTGACGCTGGCCTGGAGCATCGCCAACATCTCCGACCGGATGGCCACGGCCGGCTACTTGGTGGCGATCTTCCAGGACATGATGCACCCCGGCTGGCTCCCCATCGTCCTCTTCGTCACGGCCTGCTTCATCTCCTTCTCCACCGGCTCTTCGTGGGGCACCATGGCGATCCTGCAGCCCAACGTGGTGCTCTTGGCCGGCCGCCTGGGAGCCGGCACCGAGATGGGCAGCCACGGCCTTCTGGTCCTCTCGATCGGGGCGGTCCTCGAAGGCGCCATCTTCGGCGACCACTGCTCCCCCATCAGCGACACCACGGTGCTCTCGTCGGTCTCCTCGCGCTGCAACCACATCGAACACGTGCGCACGCAGGCGCCCTATGCGCTTGTCTGCGCCCTGATCGCCCTCGGCATCGGCTATCTGCCGGTCTCCTACTTCGGCCTCCCCTGGATCTTCTCCTTCGTGACGGGTTCCGTGGCGCTGGTCGCGGTGCTCTTCCTCTTCGGGCGCCGGCCGCGGCTTCGAGAAGAGCCCGGCTACCAGCCCTGACCGCGCAAAAGCAGCGCCAGCAGGAAGAGGAGCCCCCCCAGGCCGGCCAGGGCGCGCGCCAGGGCCTGGCCGCTGCGGTTCACGGGCGGCAGCTTTTCGCCGGCGGGCCAGACGGCGGGCGTGGGATCGGGGCGGCATTCGCTGCGCGGCCGCGGCGCGGGGACCTCGAGGAAGGGAGCCGCCTTGCGGGCCACCTCGACCACCGCCTCCGGCTCGCCTTCCTTCCCGAACGGATCCTCGGGCAGAAGAAGCCGCGGCGCTTTCGAGCGGGCGGGGGCCGGGCCGAGGCCGATCTCGAGGTCGCAGGGCGGATCCGCGACCGGCTCGGCCTGGGGCCAGAGGGCGCGCACCGTGCGTTCCCACTGCGGGCCGGCGCCCGCCGGGAGCAGCACGCGCCGGATCACGGGCGGAAGGGTCCAGGCGTCGTCGCGCGGATGGGCGTCGGGGGCCTCGCCGCCGGGCCGGCGCAGTTCCAGCCGGGCGCGCGGGGGAAGGGCGGTCAGGCTCTCGATCCCTTCGTCCCCCGAAAGGCTCCGCACGGTCTTCCCGTTCACGGCCAGTTCCAGGGGCCCGGCAAGCCCCCACTGCATCCAGTGGACGCGCCACTCGCCGGCCGCCTGGCCGGAATAGACGTTCAGGATGGCGGCGTTCCCTCCGCTCCAGGAAAGCGTCTTCCAGCCGACCAAGGCGGGCAGCCCGCGGGGGCGCGGCCGGTCGGTGACGACGAGCAGCGGCACGCCCGCGAAACGCCGCAGCGCGCGAAAGATCTCCGCCTCGGCCACCGCCTGGCTCTGCGAGCCGAGCAGCACCGTCTTGAGATCGCCGCCCTGGTCTTCCCCGAAAGCCCGCACGGCGGCCAGGGCTTCGTCCTGGCGGCCGCGCGGCATGGACAGGCTGGCGTCCAGAAGCACCACGCCGGGAGCGGTCCGCCGCGGGCCGGCGACCGCCACCACACCCAGGGCCAGGGCCGCGAGCGCCGCGAAGAGCGAAGGCGGCCAGCGCCGCCGCGCCCCCCCCCCGGGGGGCAGGGCCGCGAAGGGATCCAGACCGCCCACCGGCCAGGGCCGGGGCGCCCGGCGCCGGGGCCAGAAGAGGATCCAGGGGACCGCCAGGAAAAGAAGCGCCAGCCAGGCGGGATGTTCAAACAAGACCGGCCTCCTCGGCGGCGCGCAGGATGACGGCCGCGGAAGAGCCCGGCCCGCCGCAGCGGATGGTCAGGGGCCGCGCCCCCAGCTCGCGGGCGCGGGTGGCGCGGCGCTCCAGAAAGACCTTCCAGCGGGCGGCGTAGAGGGCTCCATGGCCGCTCAAGTCGACCACCATGCCGGCGCCGGTCTCCACCTCGTGCAGGCGCAGCCCCTCGGCGGGCGGCTCCTCTTCCTCGGGCAGCACCAGGTCCACCGCGAGCACCTCGCCGCTGCGGCCGGTCAGGGAAGCGACCCCGTTCCACCAGACCTCTCCGCCCCAGGGATCGCCCAGGAAGACGGCGCGCTGGAACCGCACCGGAAGCCGGCCGCGCAGCACGGGCGGCGCTCCGGCGCCCGCAGGGGGGGGCAGTCCGGCCAGGAACTCCTGCAGGCCCAGGCGCCGCTCCAGACCGGAGACCCGCAGGCCCGGCCCTTCGGAGGTGCGCACGAGCACCGCCCCCCCCCCTTCGAGCGCCAGCCAGGCGAGCGCCAGGGCCAGGCGGCGCTGATCGAAATCCCGGCGCGGGTTTCCGGGCGCCACGCTGGCGCTGCGATCGAGCACCAGGACCAGCGTTCCGCCGCGCTCCTCTTCACGGCGGCGCACCTGGATGCGCCGGGTGCGCGCGGTGGCGCGCCAGTCGACCCGCCGGAGATCGTCCCCCGGCCGGTAGGCCCGGCGGTCGAAGCCGAGGGCGCCGGTTCCCGCACCGAGGGCCGGCCGGCGGCCGGGAGCGCGCACGGCGGCCCGCCGCCGCAGGCGGTCGAGCGCCTGGAAGAACTCGGGCGGGAAGAGGGCGTCGGGCACGGGCGGGCGGAAAGCCTGGGAAGCTTCAGAAAAGGGAGCGCCCGCGCGGCGGACCCTGGACTTCGCCGCCGGCGAAGACCTCCCGGCCGCGCAGGAAGACGCGGCTCGCGAAGCCGCGCAGGCGCCAGCCCTGGTAGGGACTCCAGCGCGAGCGGGAAGGGAGGCGGGACTCCTCCACCACCCGCACGGTTTCGGGATCGGCGACGACCAGATCGGCGTCGGCCCCGGCCTGGAGGCGGCCCTTGGAGGCCAGCCCGAACTCCCGCGCGGGGTCCGCGGTCACGCTGGCCAGCGCGCGTTCGAGCGGGATCCCCGCGCGGTCGTGGACGGCGAACATGAGCGGCAGGAGCAGATCCACGCTCGGGAAGCCGGAGGGCGCCTTGCTGTAGGGCCGCCTTTTCTCGGACAGCGGATGCGGCGCGTGATCGGTCCCCACGCAGGCGAGGACGCCGCTGGCGAGCAGGCCGGCCAGGCCCTGGCGATCTCCTTCGGAATGGATGGCGGGATTCACCTTGAGACGGTTCTGCGGGGCGCGGGCGGCGTCCTCGGCGGTGAGGAGCAGGTAGTGCGGCGCGGTGGAGGCCGAGACGGGCAGGCCCCGGGCGGCGGCTTCGGCCACCAGCCGGCCCCCCTCGGCGGTCGAGAGGTGGAAAACGTGCAGGCGGGCACCGGTGGCTTCCGCGGCGCGCAGGGCCGTGCGCACGCTTTCGATCTCGGCCTCCGCGGGACGCAGGCGGTCGTGGCGCGGCGCGGGACGGCCGCCGGCTTCCTCCCGGGATGCGGCCAGGATGGCGTTGTCCTCGCAGTGCGCGACCACCATCAATCCGGCCCCCGCCGCCGCGCCGAAGAGTTCGCGGATGCGTTCCTCCCCGTCGATCCCCCCCGATCCGGTGCTGGCGCCCAGAAAGCATTTCGCGGCGGGCGTGCGCGGCCGCATGGCCGCCAGCTCCCCCACCGCCTCGGGGACCAGGCTGGCGTAGCAGCCGAAGTCCACGCGCGAGACCCGGGCGGCCAGGGCGAGTTTGGCCTCCAGCCGTTCGAGCGAGGTCACCAGCGGGGGGTTGTTCTGGATCTCGAGCACCGTCGTGACCCCGCCGTGCAGGGCGCCGCTCGAGCCGGTGGCATAGCCTTCTTTCCGCTCCAGACCCGGTTCGCGGAAGTGGACGTGGCAGTCCACCAGGCCGGGAAGAAGCAGATGCCCGTCGAGGTCGAGGACTTCCTCCCCGGGCCGCGGGGCCAGTCCCGGTCCCAGCTCTTCGATGCGCCCGTCCGCGCCGGTTCGCAGATCCATGCGTCCCCGCAATCGCCGGCCGTCGAACAGCCGGCCGCCGCGCAGCAGCCTGGGGGGAGGGTTCAGCGCCAAACCGCCATCAGGACCGTGCGGTCGTCGTTGCGCAGACCGCCGTCGAAGGAGGCCAGATCGTCCAGGATGCCCTGCAGGCGGGCCGGGGCCCCGCCCTGCGCACGGCCGGCGGAGGCCAGCAGCCGCTCCTGGCCGTAAAGTTCCTTGGAACCCGAACCGCGGGCCTCCAGGATGCCGTCGGTGAAGGCGCACAGGCTGTCGCCGGCTGCGATTCCGTCCAAAGTGCGCGTGGCGTAGCGCACGTCCACGTCCACGCCCAGCGGCGGCCCGCTCTGGCCCAGCCAGAGCGCCTCCCCCCCGCGCAGGAGCAGCGCCTCGGGATGTCCGGCGCTGGCGTAGGAGATCCGCCCCGCCTTCCCATCCACCAGGACCAGGATCAGGGTCAGAAAGCGGCCCGGATCGATGGTCTCGCGCAGGTTGGCGTGCACCCGCGAGAGGATCTCGCCGGGGTCGCTGTGGATCGAGAGCAGGGCGCGGATTTCGCCGCGGGCCTCGGCGGCGAGCAGCGCGGGGCCGACCCCGTGCCCGCTCACGTCGGCCACGAAGAAGGCCATGCGCTCCTCCCCCAGCGGAATGAAATCGTAGAAATCCCCGCTCAACTCCTCGCAGGCGACCATGGCGGCGGCGAACTCCACGCCGGGGAGCGAAGGGGCGCGGCGGGGCAGCAGGTCGGCCTGGATCTCGGCGCCGATCTCCAGTTCGCGCGCCAGGCGGGCCTGCTCGCGCGAGGCGGCCAGGAGGCGCGCGTTCTGCAGCGCGATGCCGGCCTGCCGGGCCAGGGCCTCGAAGAGATCCAGGTCGGAACGGGAGAAGTTCTTGCGCTGCACGCGCGAATCGACGTAGATCGCGCCCAGGGTCTTCTCGCCGATGCGCATGGGGGCGCACATCACCGAGCGCAGCTTGAGCTCGAAGAGCGAATGTCCGGCGGCCAGGGCCTCGGTGTCGCTGCCGAGTTCCTGGGTGATGGGCCGGCCCTCGCGCAGGGCCAGGCGCACGCTGGAGGAGGAGAAGGCCATCTCCTCGGGGGGCATGGACTTCCCCCCCGCCCGCAGGGCCCGGCGGGCCTTGAGGCCCTCCTCCCCGCTCCCAAGCAGGACCAGCGCCCGTTCGGCCTCGGCCACCTCCAGGCTGCGGGCCAGGATCCGGTCGAGGACCTCGTCCAGGTCGAGGGTCGAGGCCAGGTCGGCCAGGGCTTCCAGCAGGATCCCGACCCGCTCCGAAGCCCCCCCGGGGGGCTCCCCGTGCGAGGCCGGGGAGCTTTTGCGGCCGCTCTTCTTGGAAGATCCGAACATGCGGGCGGGCCCGCCGCCGGGCTACACTGGAGACATGCCCGGGCAGCATTTGCGACGTGGACCCGCCCACAGGCTAACGCTTTCCCCGTTCCGGCGCCCGGTCCCCCTTAAACTGATAACCCCATGAAGATCGAGACCCAGCTTGCTTCCGGCTACGCCCTCCTGCGCCTGGCGGGGGACTTCGAAACCTATGCGGTCGGCGAGTTCCTGGCAGCGATCCAGGCCGCCCGTGACAGCGGCCGCACACGCGTTGTCCTGAATCTGCGGCGGGTCAAGTTCATCAACTCCACAGGCATCGGCGCGGTCCTGCGCGCCCGCAAGGAGCTGAAGTCGGTCGGTGGCGGTCTGGCCCTGGCGCGCTCCTCGGGTTTCGTGCGCCAGGTCTTCGGCAAGCTGGGACTCGATTCGGTGCTGCCCCAGTACGAGGAAGAGGAGGACGCGGCCGAAGCCCTTCTGGCCACCGAGACCCGCGAGGTGGTCGGGCCGGTGGACCCCGGCGAGGAGGACCCCGCGCTCTTCTTCCGCTTCTACGACCAGGTCCGCGCCGACCTGCTGGGCAAGAAGGGCGTCGGCGCGGGCGAGATCTCGCTGCTCGATCCCAAGGGGATCACCTTCACCTGGAACGGCCGGCGGCGGGAGGTGGGCGAGGCGGCCATGAGCAAGCTCTTCGCTCCCGACACCGAGATCGAGATCAAGTTCCGCCTGCCGCTCTACAAGAAGGGCGCCTACTTCGTGAGCACCGCGCGGGTGGAGACCTCGGAGGTCAAGGATGGCGTGGCCCGGGTGCAGGCCGGTTTCGTCAAGCTGGACGACGAGGCCGCCAAGGCCGTGCGGCAGTACGTGGCCGACATCTCGCTGGTGCGGGACGAGCTGGAACAGGCGCGGCGGGGCGGCTAGGTGCCCCGGCTGCGCGCGATTCTCCTCGCGGGGGCCCTGCTCGCCGTATCGGGCGGCCTCCTTGCGGCCCAGACGCGCTTCGACCTGGCCGAGGTGCGCTGGACGGTGGCTCCCGCTCCGGGGGGCGACGAGGTGCACCTCGAGATGCAGCTCGCCCCGCTGCACGACCGCGATCGCGTGGTTCTCCGGATGCCGCTCTGGAGGCCGGGCTCCTACAACTACGCGAACTTCCAGAAGCGCGTCTCGGATCTCACCGCCCGCGACGGGGAGGGCCGCGAGCGGCAGGTCCGCAAGCTCGACCCGCGCACCTGGGAAATCGAGAGCACCGGGGCGGCCGCCCTGACGGTGACCTACGAACTCGACGTGGACAACGAGGCCGGGCCGGATGCGCCGCCGGCGGTGCACCTGAACGGGCCGATGACCTTCCTCTACCTGGAAGACGCCCTGAAGCTGCCGCACTCGCTGCTCTTCGAGCTGCCCGAAGGCTGGCAGGTCGCTTCGGGGCACCGCCCGGTGCCGGGTCATCCGGGTCTCTTCCGCTCCCCCGACTACGACGTCTTCGTGGACTGCCCGATCGCGCTGGGCGCGCTCGAGCGCTACGGCTTCGAGTCCCACGGGACCCCTTTCGAGGTGGTCTTCTTCGGGCGGCCTCCCAAGGAGGAGGATCTCCCCCGCAAGGCGTGGGTGGAGAAGGTGCAGGCCATCGTGGGCGCGGCCCACGACATCGTGGGCGAATTCCCCTTCGAGAAGTACGTCTTCCTCTTCCTCTTCAACAACACGCCCGGGGGCTACGGGCTCGAGCACCTCAACTCGACCTCGATCGGCTGGAACTACCTCGGCATCCGCAAGGGGCGCACGCGCGGACTCGAGAGCGTCACCGCACACGAGTTCTTCCACCTCTGGAACGTGAAGCGCATCCGCCCGCGCCAGCTCGGCCCCTTCGACTACTCCACGGACGTGCGCACGCGCGACCTCTGGTGGCTGGAGGGGGTCACCTCGTACTACGGCGACGTGATCCAGGTGCGCGCGGGTCTGCGCAAGGAACCCAACTGGTTCTGGGAGGCGCAGGCGCGCGTGTTCGCGCAGGTCAGCCGCAGCCCCGGCTGGGGCGTGGTTTCGCCGGAGCGCGCCTCGTGGACGGTCTGGGATCCGGATCGCGCGCACCGCATCTCGTACTACGACCAGGGGCAGGTGCTGGGGTTCCTGCTCGACCTGAAGATCCGTGCGGCCACGCACAACCGCCGTTCGCTGGACGACGTGGTGCGTTTCCTCTTCCGCTGGGTGGACTACCCCGATCCCGGCTACCGGCCGGGCGATCTCGAGCGCGCGGTGCGTGCGGTGACCGGCTGGGACGACCGGGCCTTCTTCGAGCGCTATGTGCGCGGGGTACTCCCCTTCCCGCTGACGGAAGTGCTGCCCGCGGCCGGGCTGCGCGTTCGTTCTTCGCGCCCCACCCTGGGGATCCGGCTGGACGAGAAGCTGGCGGTGACGCTGGAGAAGGATTCGCCGCCCGCGAAGGGGGGGCTGAAAAATGGCGACATCCTCAAGCGCATTGGGGACGCACGGGTGCGCGACCGCGACGGGGTACGCAAGCTGGTGGATTCCCTGGCGCCCGGCAGCACGGTCGCCTTGCAGGTGGAGCGCGCCGGCAAGCGCGTTCAAGTCGAGCTGCCGGTCCAGGAGCGCAAGCTGGTCCCGCAGGAGATCCGCCCCGATCCGGATGCGGCCTCCTGGCGGAAGAAGATCCCCGAGGGAATCCTGAAGGGGATTCCCGAGCCGATCTGATCCGTTCCCGGGCCTTCCGGCCCGGGGGCCGGATGCCCCCCGGTCAGAGTGCGGGGTGCGGGCCGCCCTGGATGTAGCTGTGCAGGTCCTTCACCGTCTGGCGTGCGTCGCGCACCTCGTCCCGGATCAGGTCGCGGATCGAGAGGATCCCGAGCAGCTCGCCTTTCCGGTCCACCACCGGCAGGTGGCGGATGTGGTGCTCGCGCAGCAGGCGCCGGCCGTCGGTGGCCAGCATGCCCGCTTTCGCCGTGATGATCTTGCGGGTCATGACCTGCGCGACCTTCACCTGGTCGGTGCGCAGGTCCTTGAGCATCACCCGCTTGAGCAGATCGCGTTCGGTGAAGAGCCCGACCAGTTTGCCTTCTTCCAGGATGACCACGCAGCCGACGTTGGCGGCGGCCATGGCCTTGGCCGCTTCCCGCACGGTGGCGGTGGGCGGAACGGATACCACGGCCTCGTTCAGGAGCTCGCGGAGGGGGTTCATGGTCCCTTCCAGGGTACCACCCGCCCCAAGCCCTTGCACCACCTGCATTTAGGGGCTCCTGGGGGCCGGAAAAGGCCTTTTTCGGGTCCCGGAGCGGCGACCCATCAAAGATAGTGGCTGAAGTTGTTGAGGTCGTGAAGAATCACGGCGGGCCACAGGGAGCGGAAACGCAAGGCAAGGTAACCGGCGACGGGGCCGAAGATCAGGCCGGTGAACGCCATCGAGCCTGCGAGGCTCCCGGCATCGAGCCAGTAGATATTGCGGATATGAAACAGCCCGAACAGCAGCGCGGAAACTCCGATGGAAACGGAATCGGAGTGATTCTTGACGAGCCGGCCCAGAATCCATCCCCGGAAGATCACTTCCTCGTAGATCGGGTTGATCAGTGCATTGAAACCGGGCCCGGCCAATCCGAAGGACACCCATGAGGTCGTGAATCGTGGCCATGGATCTTCAGTCTGCCTTGTTTTTCGATCCGGGGCGCGTTGTGGTCCGCATCATGACCAAAGGATTGTATCCCGAGCGCCTGGATCCATTCCGCCGACCAGCCCAAGGTGGGAAAGGGTGGCCGGCAGGATCGGGCGAACGGACTCCCCGCCTCATTCCTTCTTCCAAGAGACGTCGAAAACGAGGTCGTGCCATCCGGCCGCGATTTCAAAAGGGAGGCTCCCCGTCTTGTCCTTCATCGAGGCGACTTCCATGGAATACTTCTGCCCCTGGGGAATATCCACGAAGAAGGCGCCGTCCCGATAAACGCCATAAGTTCTATGGGGGGCATCCACGCGCCGCAGGAAGTAACCCCGATAGTTCGTCACTCCCGGGATCCGGATTCTCCCTGACGCATAAAAAGGCGCCTCCTTCCGCTTGATCTTGAGTTCGACGCTGGTGACCTGCCCGGCGTGAACCTGCACGGAAACGTATTCCGAAGGCAAAATTTCCCTCCAAAGGCCGGCAACGATCTCCCACCAACCGGCGGAAAGGTCTTCCATCACCGCGTATCCGTTGGAATCCGTCTCCCCACGGTAGAAGGGCAGGACATCGTCTGGCCAGGTTGAACGATCAACCAGGGGAGATCCCTGATTGCCGAGATAGTGGGCCAGGACGACGGCGTCCGAAACGGGATTCCCATGTTCGTCCAGCACCGACGCCCGAACGGTTCCCCCCATGGTCATGGTGAAGCGGAGATCCCACTTCCCCGCGACCCGGTCCAGAGGCTCCACGTGTTGGATATCCGCAAATCCCCGGGAGGAAACCGTGACCACCATGTTTCCGAGGTCGTCCCCCCCGGGGATCTCGGGCTGGAAAAGGAGGAAGGCGCATCGGCCGTTAGGATCCGTATGGCCCTTTCGCTCCACCAGTCTTGAATCCGAGAAAGAAACGGACACCTCCGCCCTGCCTACAGGGATCCCTTGTTCTGAAGATGCGAGGATCTCGAGGGTCATGGGAACCTTGGTTTCCTCCGGTTCTTGAAGATCGACCCTCGCGACCTCATTTCGAGAAAGCGCCTCCTGCACCTGGGGCTCCTGGGGGAGGGCCAGGATCCCTCCTTCCTCTTCTTGTACCGGCCCCTGGGGCAAGCCGGACCGGTCCGGGCGGGCCATCCTTTCCTCTTTCTGGCTCCCCTGGGAAAGCAGGAAAAAACCGGCAAGGACCAAAAACAGGGCGCCCGCCATCAGGATCGGAAACCGCTTCTTCATTCCCGGGGCCCCCCGCCCTCGAAAGTCATTCCGAGGGCTTTCGGCGAGCCAGAAGTTCCCTGGCGCGTTCGGCCTGATCCTTGGGCACCAGGACCTGGGTGGCGTCGAGGCCGGCGGGGGTCAGAAGCCACGGCTCGAGGAAACCCAGGTTCTCGTTGCCAAGAAAGACCCGCACCCCCTCGGCTTCGAGAAAGGAGCGGGCGAGCCCGGCTTCGATCGTGTCCCCGTGGAAGACCTCGACGAGTTCCGGTTCCTTGGGCGGGGGAACGTCCCTTTCAGGAATTCTCGCGGACATAGGTCGTCTCCACCGCTTTGGCTTCCGTTCCGTCCGGAAGCACGTTGTAGGCGGTGATGGTGAGGTGATCGGGGTCGGCGAGCTCGAACGCGGTCCTCCAGCCCCAGGGCGGCTGGCCGGGACCGGCGGCGTACTTCCCGGACAC
>CAZQAP010000079.1:0-13411 GCA_964591365.1 uncultured Planctomycetales bacterium | reverse complement strand
CCTCAGAAAAACCCCCGAAAAAGCCATTTTGCACACAAAACCCGGAAGCGCCGAATTTCCAAGCACCCATGTAGAGGGCATAGCGGTAGGGAACCCCCTTGCCGCGGTCTCGTCCAGTGTCCTGGGCTAGGATGGGAACCGTCCGGCGGCTCTCGGAAAGGACGTCGCGCCCCGAAGCCTGGGCAAGCACCCCGGGCTTCTGGGGACAATCGACAAGGCCCATGAGGGTGGGAAGCACGTCGATTCCGGAGAGCGGAACCGAAACCCTTCGGGGAGCCTTTCCCGGAATCCGGAGGATCAGGGGAGCGTGGAGCTGTTCGTTCCAGGTGTGGCCATGAGCAGCGATTCCGTGCTGGCACAAGCCTTCGCCGTGGTCGCCCACGACCACGACGGCAGTAGTGTTCCAGTCCGGCCGGTTCCGAAGGGCTTGAACAAGCCGGCCGAGTTGGCTGTCCATGAAACTTATTTCCGCGTCGTAGATGTTCATGTCCCGCTCCGCATTGCTGATGGAGTCGTCCGGAGAACGGAGGGCGGTGGGAGGGATGTTTCGTGCCGCGATGAAAGCCCGGGAATCCTCGTCCGTGCGGTACATGCTTTCGAAGCGATCGGGGGGGGAAGAGGGGAAGTGGGCATCGAAATAGTGGACCCAGAGGAAGAAAGGCCCCGGCCTTTCCTTTTCCAGCCAGGCCAGGGCCGCATCCGTGGTCTGTTTCGCGCTCCTTTTGCTGCGTTCGGGCTGCTCGTAGACGTCGAAGCCGGTTTCCGCGCCGGAACCCGTTTTCAAGGCCGTGGCACTCACGAAAGCCGCCGTCGCATAGCCGGCCTCCTTGCTCAGGGATGCGAATGTGTGCAGTTCCGACGCCGGAACGAAACGCTCCCCTCCCTGGGTGATGTTGGCAAGCACGCCGTGTTCCAGGGGATAGGTGCCGGTGAAAAGGGACATATGGCTGGGAAGGGTCGTGGCCATGGGAACGATCAGCTTCTCGAAAAGGATCGATTCGCGGGCGAAATCATCCAGATTCGGAGAGGTCTTGCGGAAATACCCATAAGTGGAAAGGTGATCGGCCCGGGTGGTGTCCAGGGTGATCACGACGATATTGAACCGGGTTCCGTGGAAGCCCCGGCTGCACCCGCCGAACCCGAGCAGGGTGCCGGCGATCAGGGCCCCTTGCCACAGCGCCCGCCGGAAGCCAGGCGTCGAAAGAAGCGTGCGGGCCGGTCCGGACATGGAATCAGAACAATCGTACACCCGATCGACTTCCTCCGGCCAGGGCGGCCGGGGCGAGGATCAATCGTGAACGAATTGCCCCGGCACGGTACTTCGGTTTTCGAGCCAGCGGGCGTAGGCGTCGAGGCCCTTCTCGATGGGAACCGAGGGGCGATAGCCGAGCAGGCGGCGGGCCTTGTCCACGTCGGCGCAGGTCAGGGGGACGTCGCCGGGCTGCATGGGGTGGGTCTCGACGCGCGGCACGGCTCCCAGCGCCCGGCCGAGCTTCTCCACGAGTTCGGAAAGCCGGACCGTGCGCGATTCGCCCAGGTTGAAGATCTCGAAGCCCTGCACGCGCTCCATGGCGCGCACCACGCCGTCCACGATGTCGGAGACGAAGGTGTAGTCGCGCGCGCTCTCTCCGTCGCCGAAGACCGGGATCGGATCTCCGGCGAGCATCTTGCGCGCGAAGGAGGCGATCGCCATCTCCGGCCGCTGGCGCGGCCCGTACACGGTGAAGAAGCGCAGGGCGAAGGTCGGAATCCCGTAGAGGTGGTGGTAGGTATGGCAGAGCACCTCGCCGGCCTTCTTGGTGGCCGCGTAGGGCGAGACCGTCCAGGAGGTGTCGTCCGTCTCGCGGAAGGGGATCTCCTTGCGGCCGCCGTAGACGCTCGAGGAGGAGGCGAAGACGAGCCTGGTCTCCGGCCGCTCCCGCAGCGCCTCGAGCACCGCCAGCGTGCCGCCCACGTTGACGTCCACGTAGAGGGCCGGGTCTTGGAGCGAGGGCCGCACCCCCGCGCGCGCCGCCAGGTGGACCACCACGTCGTAGGGCTCCTTTTCGCCGAGAAGCCCCTTCAACCTGCCCGGGTCGCGCAGATCGCCCTCCACGAAACGGAAACCCGCCTGCGCCCGGCAGGCCTCCAGGTTGCCCCGCTTGAGGGCCGGGTCGTAGAAATCGTCCAGGTTGTCGAGCCCGGTGACCGCGGCACCGAGCGCCAAGCAGCGCTCCGTCAGGTGCGAGCCGATGAATCCCGCGGCTCCGGTGATGAGGACCTTGCGGAAGGGAAGGGCGGGAAGTTCCTGCATGCGGTTACTCCACGGTCACGGATTTGGCGAGGTTGCGGGGCTGGTCGATGTCGCGCCCCAGGCGAAGAGCGACATGGTAGGCCAGCTTCTGGAGCGGCACGATGTTGACCAGCGGGGCCAGGAGTTCGGAGACCTCGGGGACCGGCAGGACCACCTCGGCCCGGTCGGCCACCTCTCGGTCGTCCCGGCAGGCCACGGCGATCAGGGCGCTCCCCCGCGCGCGGACCTCCTCCATGTTGGAGACCATCTTGGCCCGGGTGCGCCCCGGCGTCGCCAGGGCCACAACCGGGAAGCGGGCGTCCAGGAGGGCGATCGGCCCGTGCTTCATCTCCCCGGCGGGGTAGCCCTCGGCGTGCAGATAGGAGATCTCCTTAAGCTTGAGGGCCCCCTCGAGCGCGACGGGGTACTGCAGTCCGCGGCCGATGTAGAAGCAGCCCGTCGAGGGGAGCAGAAGCTCCACCGCCCGCGAAATCCCCTCCCGGAAATCCCGGCCCTGCAGGCGTTCCAGACGCGGGCGCAGGCGGCGCAGGTCGTCCAGGCGGCTGCGGCCCTGCGCGGCGTCGAGCGCCCCCCGCGCGCGCCCCAGTCGGATGGCCAGAAGGTAGAGGGCCGTCACCTGTCCGAAGAAAGCCTTGGTCGAGGCGACCCCCACCTCCGGGCCGCAGTGGGTGAGGAGCCGATGGTCCGCCTCCCGGGCCAGGGTGGAGCCGGGCACGTTGCAGACGCCGATCACGCGCCCACCGCGCGCCTGAATCTCGTGCATGGCCCGCAAGGTGTCGGCCGTCTCGCCGGACTGGCTGACCACGACCGAGAGGGCATCCTCCTCGAGCAGCCGCGGTCCGTAGAGGAATTCGCTGGCGTTGACCGTTTCGCCGGGGATGCGCGCCAACTCGCCGATCAGGCGCTGTCCCAGAAGGGCTGCGTGGAAGGAGGTGCCCATGCCAAGGAAGCGAAGCCTGCGGATGCCCCGCAGGGCCTCGTCGTCCAGCCGGAACTCCGGCCCGAACTGCACATCCCCCACCGCATCGCGGAAACGGTCGAAGGCCGTGCGCGCCAGGACGTCGGGCTGTTCCTCGATCTCCTTCAGCATGAAGTGGGCGAAGCCGCCCTTTTCCGCCTGTTCGGGAGTCCAATCGCAGTGGAACTCCCCGCGCTCGACGGGTTCCCCCTGCCGCGAGAAGATCGTCTGGCCGTTCCAGGTGAGAACCGCGGTCTCCCCGTTCTCGAGCACCAGGAAGCGCCGTGTGCGGTTCAGGAGGGCCGGCATGTCGCTGGCCACGTAGCGGGCATCCGCGCCGATCCCGATCACGAGCGGAGAATCCTGCCGCGCGACCACCAGGGTGTCGGGCTCGCGGGAGGAGGCCGCCACGATCGCATAGGCCCCGCGCACCTCCTCCAAGGCCCGGCGGACGGCCGCGTGGAGGTCGTGTCCCTGCTGATGAAAGCTGCCGATCAGGTTGGCCAGCACCTCGGTGTCGGTGTCGGAAGTGAACCGATGGCCCTGGGCCCGCAGCATCTCGCGGAGCTGGGAGTAGTTCTCGATGATCCCGTTGTGGGCCACGACCACCTCGTGGCGGTCGTCCTGGTGCGGGTGGGCATTGCGGTCGGCGGGCTCCCCGTGGGTGGCCCAGCGGGTGTGCCCCAGGGCCCGCGGGGACGGGGGCAGGCCGTTCTGGGCCAGCTCGGCTTCGAGGATGGCGATCTTGCCCTTCTTGCGCCGCACCTGGATCCCTTCTCCGGTCCAGATGGCCACTCCGGAGGAATCGTAGCCGCGGTACTCGAGCTTCTTCAGGCTCTCGATCACCGCGGGAAGGACGTCTCCTTCCCGGCGGATGGCGGCCACGATTCCGCACATGGGTCCCCGTTCCTTCTAGCGGGGAGCCGTCTCCGCCACCCGGGTTTGGAAGAAGGGCAGCGAACGTTCGAGGCCTGCCTGCAGGGGAATCGTGGCTTCCCAGCCGAGGATCTCCTTCGCCTTGCGGATGTCGGGCTGGCGCACCTTGGGATCGCCTTCGGGGAGCGGCATGTGCAGGACGGGAAGATCGGTTCCACAGACCTTCTGGACCATTCCGGCGAACTCCAGGATGGTCATCTCGGTGGGATTCCCGATGTTGGTGGGCAGGACCTCCTCGCTGTCGAAGAGGCGCAGGATCCCCTCGATCAGGTCGTCCACATAGCAGAAGGAGCGGGTCTGCTTGCCCTCGCCGTAGATCGTCAGGGGTTCCCCTTGCAGGGCCTGTCTCATCAGGGTGGGGAGCACCCGCCCGTCGTCGATCCGCATGCGCGGGCCGTAGGTGTTGAAGATCCGCACGATGCGGGTCTCCACCCCGTGGTAGCGATGATACGCCATGGTGAGCGATTCGGCGTAGCGCTTGGCCTCATCGTAGACCCCCCGCTGACTGATGGGGTTGACGTTGCCGAGGTAGTCCTCCGGCTGAGGATGGACCAGCGGATCTCCGTAGACCTCGCTGGTGCTGGCCTGGAGAAAACGGGCCCCTTTGGCCAGGGCGAGTCCCAGGCAGTTGTGCGTGCCGAGCGCACCCACCTTGAGGGTCTGGATGGGGATCTTTTCGTAGTCGATCGGCGAGGCCGGCGATGCGAAGTGGAAGATGGCCTCCAGAGGCCCGGGAAAGTGGATGTAGTTCGAGACGTCGTGGAAGACGAACCGGAAACGCGGGTTTCCGAGCAGATGTTCGATGTTGCGCTTGTCCCCAGTGATCAGGTTGTCCATGGCCGCGACTTCCCAGCCGCGTTCGAGGAGCCGTTCACAAAGGTGGGAACCGAGAAAACCGGCGCCGCCGGTAACGAGTGCAGTGGTCATGATGTCAGGTCTCCAGGAACCTTTCCAGGTAGCCGGTGTCGAACCGGCCGGTCACGAATTCCGCCTGAGCGAGAAGCCGGCGGTGAAGCGAAGCCGTGGTCCGGATGCCCGGCCCCTCCACCCGAAGCTCCGAAAGGGCCCGCTGGGCGGTGCGAATGGCTTCCGAACGGTTTTTGCGGTGGACGATCAGCTTTCCGATCATCGAATCATAGAAGCGCGGGATTTCATAGCCTGCCACGACGTGGGTATCCATGCGGACGCCCGGCCCGCCCGGGAGGAAAAGCCGCTCGATGCGCCCCGGGGTGGGGGCGAAATCCCGCCCGGGGTCCTCGGCATTGATGCGGAATTCCATGGCATGCCCTTCAAGACGGACCTCTTCCTGGGAAACTTCCAGCGGCTCGCCTGAGGCGATCCTGAGCTGGATTTTCACCAGGTCCAGGCCGGTCACCATCTCCGTGACCGGATGCTCGACCTGGATCCGGGCGTTCATCTCGATGAAAAAGTAGTTTCCAGCCGGGTCGAGGAGGAATTCCACCGTGCCGGCGTTGATGTAGCCGGCCGCCCGGGCATAGGCGACGGCCGAGGCCCCCATCCGCCGCCGCAGGTCGTCGTCCAGGGCCGGTGAGGGGGATTCTTCCACCAGTTTCTGGTGGCGGCGCTGGATCGAGCAGTCCCGCTCCCCCAGATGGACCAGCCCCCCGTGGGTGTCGGCCAGAATCTGGAACTCGACGTGGCGGGGATTTTCGACGAATTTCTCGAGATAGACCGAGGAATCCTTGAAGGAGGCTTCGGCTTCCGAGCGCGCCTGGTGAAAGCTGTTGGCCAGGCTGATTTCGTTGCTGGCGATGCGCATCCCGCGCCCCCCGCCGCCGGCCGTGGCCTTGATCAGGACCGGGTAGCCGATCTCGCGCGCCACCGCGGCTGCAGCTTCGACGCTCTCCACCGGCCCTTCGGAGCCGGGCACGACCGGCACGCCCGCGGAACGGGCCAGCTCCTTGGCGCGGGATTTGTCCCCGCAGTCCTGGATCACCTCCGCCGGCGGCCCGATGAAATGGATGTTGCAGTCCGCACAGACCTCGGCGAAGCGGGAGTTCTCCGCCAGAAAGCCGTAGCCGGGGTGGATCGCCTCCACGTCGGCGATCTCCGCGGCTGCGATGATGCTGGGGATGTCGAGATAGGAACGAGACGAAGGGGGGGGCCCGATGCAGACTGCATCGTCGGCCAGTTCCAGGTAGGGAGCGGCCTGATCGGCCTGCGAGTAGACCGCAACCGCTTCGATCCCCAGCTCGTGGCAGGCGCGAATCACGCGCAAGGCGATCTCCCCCCGGTTGGCGATCAGGACGCGGCGGAACATGGAAGCGGCCTCAAAAAACCCGCAGCCGGAAAAGGGGCTGGTCGAATTCGACGGGTTCCCCGTTATCCGCCAGGATTTCGATCACTTCGCCGCTGCATTCGGCCTTGATTTCATTCATCACCTTCATGGCTTCGAGGATGCAGAGGACGTTCTCCTCCTCCACCCGGTCCCCCACCTGGACGAACGGCTCCGCTTCCGGGCCGGAGGCGCGGTAGAAGGTGCCGACCATCGGGGAACGGAACAGGATCACCCCGGGCTCTTCCTCCCCGCCGGCGGGAAGTTCCTCGGAAGGCGAAGCGGCCTCCGGCTCCGCCCGCGGGGGGGGAGAACCGGTCTGCCCGCTCCCGCTCTCCCCCTTCGCCTGGCGGGTCAGACGGATTTTGACTTCTCCGTCCCGCCATTCCAGTTCAGTAAGTCCGCCCTTCTGCATGAGGGCCAGCAGGCGTTCCAGCAGGTCGAGATCCACGGAGGTTCCTTCCGAAGTCGGGTTCCAGGTTCAGGAGGCCTTCCAGTTCCCCGAGCGGCCGCCCGATTTGGACAGCAGGCGGATCCCCTCGATGCGGATCGCCTTGCTGAGCGCTTTGGTCATGTCGTAAAGGGTGAGCGCGGCGGCACAAACTCCCACCAGGGCCTCCATCTCCACCCCCGTCCGGGATGTGGCCTGGGCCCGGCAACGGATCCGCAGGCAGGCATCATCGGAACTTCCCGGTTGAATCTCCAATTCCACGCAGTCGAGGGGAAGGGGATGACAGAGGGGAATCCAGTCCGCGGTCCGCTTGGCGCCCTGGACCCCGGCCAGCCGGGCCGGCTCGATCACGCCCCCCTTGGGAAGGTCGCCGGAAAGAACCCGGGCGAAGACTTCGGGAGGGAAATGGACCCGGGCCTCAGCTTCAGCGGACCGCCGGGTCACGGGCTTCCCGCCCACATCCACCATGCGGGCGCGACCCCGGGGGTCGAGATGGGTGAGTTCGGAGGAATCGCTCACAACAAAAGGGGTTCCAGGGGGGATTTCAGTCCGTAGGGGAAGTCCAAGCCGCCAGGAACCGATAGTGTAGGGTTGCCTGCGGTTTCTCCGGGATTCCCGATGCTGAACACCACCCTCCTGCTTCTGCTCCTCTTCCAGGCCCCTTCCTCCGGCCCCGGAGGACTCGATGAACTCCTCGCCTCCGTCAAGGCCGCCCGGACTCCGGATGCCGTGGTCCAGCTGGCCGAGTCGGTCCCTTTCGAGCGGGCGGAAAAGCTGATTCCGCAGGCCAAAGCCCGCCTGGAGGGGGCCCAGGGCCTGGAAGCCCTTTTTCTCGGGAGGCTGCTGGCGCACGGGGATTCGCCCTCCGGGGCGGCTGCCCTGGTCCGGCTCCTTGACGATTCCGACCCGGCCCTCGCCCTTTCGGCGGCTTTTTCGCTGGCTCTGCCCGCCTTCATCCGCGACGAAGAAGCCCAGAAGGGACTGGGGGATTGGCTGGCCGGCACGGTGGCCGAAGAACATCCCGGCCAGTTCGCCGAAGCGGCGGTCAGTCTGCACCGCATCGGCGACCCCGCCCGCCGCAAGGCCGCCCGTGCCTATCTCGGGGCCGGACTGGCTTCCGAGGATTCCCGCACTCGTGCCCAGAGCGCGCTGGGCCTGGGGCGCATTGGAAACTTGAGCGATTACCAGGAGAACAACCGTTTGCGGGAAGAGCTCCACCTGCTCGCCGGGGGAGTCGATCAAGAGGCGCTTCTTGCAGAAAGTCTGCTGGACCGATTCCAGGAGAAAGAAAGTCACCAGCGGCTGCAGGACCTCCTCCAGCAGAAACTGCTCGAAGGGAGAAAGGGCGCCTCAGGAAGAAGGAAAGGGCAGACGGGCCGCTCCATCCCGGGGGGATCGGGCGAAGGGATCGATCCCGACGATGCGAGTCTTGCCGTCCTCAAGGAGACCCTGGACCTGATCCTGCGCTACCACATGGAGGGCCAGCATTTTTCGCGCGAGGAGCTGATCGATGCCGCTGCCGATGGCATGCTTCACCGCCTGGATCCCCACTCGACTTTCCTCGCCGGCAAGGATTTCAAGAACTTCAGTTTCGAGATGAACCCAGAGTACGGCGGGATCGGCGCCTACGTCCAGACCCGCGACGGCGTTTTCACCATCACGCGGCCGATCTACAGCGGGCCGGCCTACGAGGCCGGCCTCGTCTCCGAGGATCAGGTCCTGTCCGTGGACGGCTGGTCGACCCTGGAACAACCCGACGAGGAGATCATCAAACGCCTCAAAGGGGTCCCCGGAACCGCCGTCAAGATCGAGATCATGCGCCGGGGCTGGACCGAACCGCGCGAGTTCAAGGTCGTCCGCCGCAAGATCGAAATCCCCACCCTGCACACCGAAATCCTGCCGGGCGGCGTCCTCTACATGGAACTGATCAGTTTCAGCCGCGACGTGGCCCGTCACATAAGCCAGGCCATCCTGCAAGCCCGCCAGGATCATCCCATCAAGGGCGTGGTGCTCGATCTGCGCAATAATCCTGGCGGCTATCTCTCCCAGGCGGTGGGCATCTGCGATGTCTTCCTTCCACCCGGAAAAACGGTGGTCACCGTGAAGTCCCGCACCCAATCCACCCAGGTGGAGAAAACGCGGCGGCCCACGGTGGTTCCCGCTGATATCCCCCTGGTGATCCTGGTGAACCGCTTCAGTGCTTCCGCCTCGGAGATCGTTTCCGGGGCGCTTGCGGTCCACGGCCGCGCCGTCACGGTGGGTGAGCGGACCTTCGGGAAGGGTTCGGTCCAGAATCTCCTCCCGCTCCGCTCCGAAAGGGATGAAAAGTACCAGGACTCCAACCACAACGGGATCCACGACGAGTGGGAGAAGTATCAGGACCAGAATGGGAATGGCAAGTACGACTTCGGGCCGCGGATCAAACTGACCATGGCCTATTACTACCTGCCCGACGGGAAATCGATCCACACCCTGCGGGATCATGACGGGAAGATCGTGGAGAAGGGCGGAGTCAAGCCCCTGGTCGAAGTGGCCTTCCCGCCCTTCGCAAGCTGGAAGGTTCCGCTGCTCGACCCCCTATTCAAAAATCACATGCTGGAAGACTACGCGAAGAAGATCTTCACCGAAAACAAGGATCTCGCCGTCAAGCTGGCCGAATTCGACGGGCGGGATGTCTCCCGCTATCCAGGCTGGGATGCCTTCTACAAGGGTCTGGACACGCGCCTTTCTCCTGAGGACGTCCGCCGCTGGGTGCGGATCTTTCTGCGGCGGGTCGTCGCCGACGCCCGTGGGAAGACCTTCCCCTTCAACGGCGCCTGGCTGGGCGACTACGTCGAGGATCCCCAGCTCCAGGAAGCGGTCCGCCAGGTCCTCCAGCGTGCGGGGGAACCGATCGCTGGCGTGCGCGAGTACGCGGAACTCTTCGCCAAGGTTCCTGAAACCCCGAAAGAGGACTCCGAAAAGCCCGCCGGCGACCAGGGCTGACCCGCACGAGGCGGCGAGGGACCGGCGGTTCAGGCCCGCGGAGCGGCGGCTCCCGGAGCCGGCCCGGCCAGGACCGCAAGAAGCCCCATGCGGCCCGTGGGCTCCCCATCGCGCCGGTGGCTGAAGAAGAGATCTCCACGCTCGGCGGTGTCGAGGCCCGCCGCTTCGATGTTCCCCGGCCCGAGCCCGGCTTCCCGGAGCTGGTCGTGCGCCCAGCCGGCCAGATCGACGTGGCTGCGGCCCCCCAGCCGGACGCGCCGGTCCGGGGGGGCCGCTTCCGCGACCTCCCGTCCGACTTCGAAATGGTTCAGGCCGATCGCAGGGGAAATCCCCGCCAGGAACCCGGAGACGGGCAGACGGCAAAGCCCGCCCATGGCGTCCACCGCCGCATGGAGGATGCCCGCCCGCAGTCCACGCCATCCGGCATGGACCACTCCCAGAACCGGGGAGTCCCCAGGGGCGAGCAGGAGCACACCGGCGCAGTCGGCCACCGCGAGAAAAAGCGGAAGGCCCCTGCAGACGGTGACCAGACCGTCCGTTTCCGGCAGGACCTGGGCGGGATCCCGGGCGCCGCGGCCTCGCTCCTCCTCCCCGACCCGAGCCACGGTCTTGCCGTGGACCTGCCCCCCCACCACAAGGTCCCCGGGGGAGACCTTCAAAAGAGACGACCAGAATGCGCGCTCAGCCAGTGCCTGCTTCCGGTCGCGTGCGCCGCTCAAGGAGACATTCCCCTCTCCTTGCCGGCCGCGCGTCGTGAAGAGATGCCGGATTTCAGGCCGGCGGGCGAAAGTTTCAAAAACAAGCACCTTGCGTCCGCCCTGGATCCTTTCCCGCATGACGACCGAAGGATAGCGCCGCCGGGCGGGCGGAAAATCAGCCCGGGACTTCTTCCGTTCCCATCACGGGCCGGAGGTATTCGTCGTAGAGCACCCGGCCCACCGCCAACGCGGGAACGGCGATAAGGAGGCCGAAGATTCCCAGCAACGCCCCGCCTGCCAGCGCGGCCAGGATCACCGCGAAATCGCTCAGCCCCAGTCCCCGGCCGACCATCTTGGGAAGCAGGACATACCCTTCAATGATCTCACCCAGAAGGTAGGCACCGGCGGCGAACCCCAGTCCGCCCCAGCCCAGGTCCGCGAAGGCCACCCCGCCCAGGGCCAGGAAGCCGAGGATCGGCCCCAGGACGGGAAGCAGCGAGAGGACGCCGGCCAGAAGCGAAAGGGTGTAGGCGCCGGGGATCCCCGCCAAAAGCAGGATGCCCAGGTAGAGCAGCCCCTTGGCCGCCGCGACCCCCAGGCGGGCCAGGCAGTAGACCCGCAGGATCTCTTCGATGCGCGGCAGCACCCGGTCGAAGCGGGGGTGCCATTCCGAGGGCAGTTCTCCGCGGATGCGAGGCAGCCAGGGAGCCCCCTGGAGCAGGAAGAAGACGAAAACCGGCATGAGCAGAAGGAAGGTGAAGATGCCCACCAGGCCCCCCAGGAAGCCGGCTGCGGCCCCCAGAGAGGTGCCCACCCAGGCCACGATCTCCTGGAGATGCTCCTGGACGATCTCCCAGCGGACCGTGAAGTTCTCCCGGAACTGTTCGGGGAGCGAAGCAACGAGCTGGTTGATGTGATCCGCGATCTGATGAGCCACCGCCTGGGCCTGCTCTCCGGTGGGCAGCAGGGCCGCGAACTGATCCGTCTCCAGAAGAATCGGCGCCAGGAGGATCAGGGGCAGGATCAAGAGAACCAGGAGACAGACCAGGGCGGCGGCCCCCGGCCCCAGCCGAACGGCAAGCCGGCGGTGGACCGGACGCAGCACCAGCATGAGAAGGTAGGCCGCCAGCAGCGGGACCGTGACGGTGTGCAGAAGCCATCCCAGTGCAACGGCCCCGAGAAGGATCCCACCTCGAAGCCAGGCGCGTGCGCTCACCCGTCCCAACTCACAAGGAACGGGTTCGGATCTTGTCCACGGGTTTTCAACCCAGCGAACCGATCTCGGCGAAGGCTTCCTGGAAATCGAAACCGTTGGAGAAATCCTGCAGCCGGTCGCTCTCGCGCCGGTTCAAGAGCCGGGCGGCGCACATGTCAAACACAATCGTTCCAAAATCTTCGGTCCGGTGAACGCCCCAGGACTCGAAAGCGTAAGGCGCCAGCGGCCCGAACTCCTCCTTGGCGTACTCGCGGATTCCCTCAAGGAGCTCGCGGGCCGAAATATGCCGCGCTTCCCCCTGGACGCGGGTGCGCCCCAGCCGGAACATGGTGAAGTCCAGGGCCTCCAGGACGAAGAAGTAGGCCGCCTCGGCATACCTGCCGGAGGTCTGGCGGCGCAGACGTCGGATCACGGGTTGAAGCTGCCGGTCGTCCATGACAGGGGAGTCTCCGCTTCCTATCGGCCCGGGCAGGGAGGGTTTGCCCGCTTTTCCGGAAGGCCTTGAGGAGGGCGGGGAGGGGGAAGATCCTGGGTCCTTCCCGGCCCCCTTTCTACCCGCTTTTCCGGATTTCTTCCACCCCCCCGAGGAGGCGCTCGAAGACCAGGCCAGGGGTGATCTGGCCCCCCAGCTCGGCCAGGGCGCCGGTCAGGAGCAGGGCCACCCGGTCGAGTTCCAAAGCCTCCGCAGGCCCGGCGACGGAGTAGCTCCGGGCAAGCCACCCCAGGCAGGCCGAAAGCCCGCGGCCCCCCTGCTCCCGCTGGTCGGCCAGGCTGGCCCCCTGGGGAGGAGCCAGCCAGCCCGCGGGGCCGGCTTCCCCCCGGCGCCAGGCCTGGAAGGCCTCCCCGATCTCGAGCAGGCGGGAGCGCTCCTCCGGGGAGAGTTCGAGGGCCGCCTCGCCTCCGAGCCCCTGGGAGAGGGCCTCCCAGGCGCCCGGTTCGATCCCCACCCCGGCCGCCCGCCGGGCCAGGACGTCCGCTGGGAGGGCGGGGACCCGGTAGGTGCGGCAGCGCGAGCGCAAGGCAGGCAGAAGCGGGCCGAGGGTCCCGGCGGTCAGGATCAGGACCGTGCCAGGCGGGGGCTCCTCGGCGGTCTTCAGCAGCGCCGCCTGGGCGTCGGAATTCATGGCGTCGGCTTCGAATAGGAGCACCGCCCGCGCCCCGCCCCGCTCCGGCCGGTAGCGCAAGGCCTCCTCGAGGTTGGACACCCCCTCCTTGCGCCGGGCAATGTGCTCCACCTTCAGGGAGGGGGTCCCCAAGGCCCGGGGATCGAAGATCACCAGATCGGGGTGGAATTCCGATTCGTCCGGGATCCGCAGCAGGCGGGCGGCGAATGCCCGGGCGAGTTCTTCCCGGCCCAGCCGCGACGGCCCCGCCAGCAGGTAGGCATCGGCAAGCACTCCGCGCTGCTTCTCGCGCTCGAAGCGTTCCAGGACGGAAGAGGACGGCATGGCGTCGCCCGCGGAAAGGAGGAGTCCATTCGGCAGGGTCCCGGAACATCCTAACTCGGTTTTCGTCTGGAATCCGCACTCTCCGGCCGGTTAGGCTGCCAGCGTGCTGCTTCGCATCTCGTCTTCCTCC
>CAZQAP010000078.1:12391-13490 GCA_964591365.1 uncultured Planctomycetales bacterium | reverse complement strand
TGCTTGAAGATGGCGTTGACCGCCTGGTCCATCGGCTCCACGACCACGTGGCCCAGGAAGTTCCAGAGCCAAACCAGGACGAAAAGGGTCAAGGCCGGCGGCAGCACGATCCCCAGGCCTCGGAAAAAGGCCCTGGCGACCGGGTGGGGAGAGGGGACAGCCATCCGTTTCCAAACCGTCCAGACCGGGCGGAAGGTTATCGCGGCGGGACGGGGAGCAGCCGCGAAAGAACGCTGTCGAGAAAGAGGAGTCCGCGCGGGGTGACGCGCCAAGCGCGGGTCTCCCCTTCGCCGGTCTCTTCAAGAAAGCCCTCGGCCCGCAGCCCGGCCAGGGGGCCCCCGAGGGCGGTTTCGGGGTCGAGTCCGCTGATGCGCCGCGCGCGGGCCAGCTGCACCCCCTCCCGGACCAGGCGCAGGCCCATGAGGAAGACCTCGAAAAGGAGGGTGCCGGGATCGGGGCGTTCCTCCTCGGCCAGGGGGTCCTTCCCGGCCAGGACGGCCGCTTCGTATTCCCCGGGCCGGGCCAGATTCTTGCGGCGCACCCCGTTGCGGCAGCCGGCCGCCCCGGCGCCGATTCCCACCAGGTCGAAGGAACGCCAGATGGCGGCGTTGTGGCGGCAGCCGGCCCCCGGACGGGCGAAGTTGGAGACCTCGTAGCGCGGGAAACCGCGGGAAGCGCAGAGTTCCCCGGTGCGCTCGAAGAGTTCCTTCAGGCGCTGGTCGTCCTCCGCGGGGAAGCGGCCGGCCAGGTGCCGCCGGGTAAGCGGGGTGCCCGGCTCGAAAGAGAGTTCGTAGCAGGAGACGTGATCCGGCCCCGCGGCGAGGATTTGCGCGAGGTCGGCTTCCCAGAGGGCCGGATCCTGGCCGGGGAAGCCGAAGATGAGGTCGGCGTTGAGATGGGGGAAGCCGGCCTCCTGGGCCGTGTGGAGGGCCGCCCGGGCGGTCTCGGCGTCGTGGGCGCGGTCGAAGGCCGCCAGGACGTCGGCCTGGAGCGACTGCACGCCGATCGAGATCCGCGTCACGCCCCCCTCTCGGGCGGCCTGCGCGGTGGCCGGGCGGAAGGACTCGGGGTTGGCTTCCAGGGTCACCTCGCAGGCGGT
>CAZQAP010000078.1:0-12291 GCA_964591365.1 uncultured Planctomycetales bacterium | reverse complement strand
CGCCGCGGGGGCGGGGAAGGCCGCCGGGCCCGGCCCGGGGGGACGCCGTCGACCACGTAGGCATGCAGTTTCCGCAGGGCTTCGCGTTCGATCCCGCGCACCCGTTCGCGGGTGATCCCCAACGCGCGAGCGATGGCTTCGAGGGTCGCAGGTTCTTCCGAGGCCAGGCCGTAGCGCATCCGCAGGACCTGCGCCTCGCGCTGATCGATGAGATCCAGGATACCGCGGAGGGTGGCCAGCGCATCCTCCTTGAGCACGATCTCGTCGGGGGTCTCGGTCTCCCGGCCTCCCGGAAGGGCGTCCTCGGGCAGGTTGTGGAGCTGGTCGTCCCCCAGCGCACGGGTCCTGGCGTTGGTGCGCAGCGTCTGCTTGATCACGTCGGTGTGGGATTGCGATAGGCCGAGTTGGTCCGCGATTTCGGTGGCCGTCGGGCGCCGGCCTAGAACCTGCTGAAGCTGGCCGGAAATCCGCGCCCACTTGGAGAGCAATTCCACCATGTAGGACGGAATGCGGACGGTTTTGGTGGAATTGATCAGCGCCCGCCGGATGGTCTGCTGGATCCACCAGGTGGCATAGGTCGAGAAACGGAATCCAGCTTCCGGATCGAACTTCTCAACCCCCTTCATCAAGCCGATGTTGCCCTCGGCGATGAGATCGGGGAGGGAAAGTCCGCGGCCGGTGAAGCGCTTGGCGATGCTGACCACCAGGCGCAGGTTGGCTCGGATCATCTGCTCCCGCGCCCGATCCCGCAGCGCGGGGTCTTCTCCGTGGATCAGACGGCCGAGCTCCTTCTCCTCCTTGGCGTTGAGAAGGGGGACCTCGTCGATCTCCCGCAGATACGTTTCCAGGCAGTGGTCGGATGCGATGGTTCTTTCCTCCGCCCGATAGGACGCGGGTGATCGGGCGGCCGTTCCTTCTTCGGCAAACCGGAAAGAGGGCTTGAGGGGCGAAAATGCTTGAACCTGAACGTCCCGGGGCCGTCACCGCTCGGATCGAAGGGGCAGACCCCAGGGGTTATGATGGATTCAGGGTGCCGCACCATCCGGGGCCTGTCCTTGCATGAACCCGCTTTCCCCCTGGGCTTCCGGCCTTTCCCGGCCGACACGGATCGAGGAAGAGACCTTCCGCCCTCTTCTGGAAAACCGGGCCGAGAAGCTGCTGCGCCTTCTCAACGAGGTGGCCGCCCTGCCTCCCGAGCGCTGGAAGCAGGACCAGATCCACAGGATCCGCCGGCTTTCCACCCTTCTCGAGACCTTCCTGGACGACTATGGCGCCCGGGAGAACCGCTGCTTCCACCCCATCCGCGAGCTGGTGGCCCTGCTCCGCTGGCTTTCCCTGGCCATGGGCAGTCTGGCCCACCTGGATGGCCGCCTGACCGCCTACGAGCAGGTGGACGAAGCCTGGATGCGGGAATTCCTGGCGCCGCGTGTGCGCGAGGCCGCCCTGACGCTGGGAGGCATGATCGGAGAGGGGGTCGGGGAGACCCGCGCTGCCTGGGAGGCGGCGGGGCTTCGCTGGCCCGAGGGAGCCCTTTCCGAAGAGCCGGCAGAGCCCCGTTCCACTCCCCTCTATCTTCCTCGCGACCTGATCGAGGAGCGGGAGAGCGATGCCGGGCTGGCGACCGAAGGTCAGGCCCCACCGGCGGCCCGTCTGGCGGCTCGATACCTTTCCATTCTGGAATCCCTGGAACGGGGCGGGGTGCGGCGGCTGACGGAGCTGGCCGACCTGCGCCAGTTCATGGCCAACCGCTGCACGGAGGAGAACGCGCGCACCTTCGAGGCCCGCATCCACAACCTCCAGAGCACCTACGACAGCCAGGTGGCCGGGACAGCCCAGGAGAAGGAATATCCCGAGCTGCGCGCATTCCGCGGCACCATCAGCCAGGCGCTGCATCTGTTCGAGGCGGTCACGGCCCTGACGCACCTCTACGAGCGTCACGACGTCTATGAACGGCGCGGCAGCACGCGGGCCCTTTTCGAGCGCCTGGTGGAAGAGAAGCGGCTGCTGGATATCATCGTAAACACTTGTGTAGTAGGGGCTTATGAGAGTTTGCGCAAAGGGGCCGGGGTGGCCCGGAGCCTGGTCCAGCGGCTGACTCAGCAGGCCGCCCTCGACCTGGAACTTCCCGAGGGACTGCAGCTCCACGCCCGTCCGATTTCGATGATCGTTTCGGTGGTCAATCACCACGGCACGCCGGTGACGATGGAGATCAACGGCCAGCGCTGCAGCGCGGCGAGCATCATGCAGATGCTGGTCCTGGCCGGCAGCAACCTCCGTGCGCGCCGCATCTGCTTTTCAGGCGACCAGACCCCCTTGCGCGATCTTGGGCTCCTTTTCGAGCACCGTCTCGGCGAGGAGGGGACGGAAGACTTCCCTGACGAACTCGCCTACCTGCGGTCGTAGTCCTCAAATCCCGTGCACGAGCCGGTCGCCAAGAATGGAGGGCAGGCCGGCCTTGCGGATCAGTTTCTGCTCGGCAGAGATGTTGTAGGGGATTCGCAGGAGGCGCATGCGCTGGTCGCTCGTGTGGTAGATCCCAACTGCAGCGAGCGGGTTTTCGTCACGGGGCTGGCCGACGCTGCCCACGTTCACCACCGCCCGCTGGCCCTCCTCCAGCGTCCAGTCGTCTTTGAAATGCCACTCAAGTTCTTTGTGGCCAGGCACTTCGAGAAAGTTCATCGGGACGTGCGTATGCCCGCAAAAGCCGATCGGGGCCTCGTAATCGGCCAGGGAGGCGCGGGCCGTGGGAAACGACTGGAGGTAGTTGAACTCCTCAGGCTTGGGAAGGGCCCCATGGAAGATGCAAAAGCCGGGCTTGTCGATTCGCAGGGGGATCTGTTCCAGCCAGGCCTGGTTCTCGGCTGCGATGTGGCGGCGGGTCCACTTGATGGCCGCCAGGGCATAGGGATTGAAGTAGCCGGGGTCGATGCGGCCCAAAAGGGCCCAATCGTGGTTGCCCGCGACACACTGAATGCTGCGGGAGCGGAGCGTCTCAATGACTCCATCGGGCCGGGGGCCGTAGCCGACGACGTCCCCAACGCAGTAAATCTCCTCGATTCCCTCGAGATCCAGACGGGCCAGAACCGCCTCCAGAGCGGACAGGTTGGCGTGAAGGTCCCCCAGGATGCCGATTTTATGGGTGTGGGTCATGGAGAGGCTTGGTTTCCGGTGCTGCGGTTCGCTAGGCTAGCCCCGGCGCCCCCAGGGCACCAGGAGGCATCCATGGGCAGCAGGAAACTTGGCCGAGGACTGAATTCCCTTCTTGGAAGCGGGGGTGGCGTGGAAACCGCGGCCCCGGCCGGGCCCCAGTGGATCGAAGTCGACCGACTGCGGCCCAACACAGAACAACCTCGGGGTGATGCCGAGAAGGGAATCGCTCGCCTGGCCGAATCGATTCGCCAGCATGGGATCCTTCAACCCATCCTGGTGGCCCCCCTCGGCTCGGCAGGTTTTGAGATCATCGCGGGGGAGCGACGCTGGCGTGCGGCCCAGGCGGCTGGGCTGCGCCGGGTTCCCATCGTGGTGCGCGAGCCTGGGACCCCTGATCGGGGCATGCTGGAACTGGCCCTGATCGAGAACATTCAACGCGAAAACCTCGATCCCATCGAACGGGCCAAGGCCTGCCGGCGGCTGATGGTTCAGTACGGATTGACCCAGGAAAAGGTCGCGGAACGCCTGGGATATGAGCGATCCACTGTGGCCAACCTGGTTCGGTTGTTGGAGCTTCCCCCGGAGATCCAGGAGAGTGTTTCACGTGAAACAATCACGGCCGGCCATGCCCGGGCTCTTTTGCGCCTCAACGGGTTGCCCAGCCAGAAGGAGGCCTTTTCCCGGGCCGTGAAGGAGGAATGGTCGGTGCGTGCCACGGAGGATTTCGTCGGTCAGGCAACTCAGAACCGATCCAAGCCCCACCATTCCGCTCGTCCCCGGCGGCCGGCCTGGGTCGGAGAGATGCAGGAACGGATCACCCGCACCGTTGGGGTGCAGGCCGAGGTCCGGCTTTACCGGCGGGGAGGCGGCCGATTGGTCCTGCCTTTCCACGACCTTGACGAATTGGACCGCTTGAGCCAGGTCCTGGGGCTGCCGGGCGAGGAACAGGAGCTTCTCGCCCACTGAGCCTCCTGGTCACCCCGATCAAGAGGGGGATTGTTTCACGTGAAACAATCCGGAATGCCTGGGCGGGGCCGAAAGGGATCCTTCTGTCCCGGTTGGAGGAATTGTTTCACGTGAAACAATCCCGTTGGCTGCCGAACCGGCTCCCGGAAACCCTCGATGGTTTACCGGAAAGGTGTCTGGTGATTGTTTCACGTGAAACAATCACGCCGGGTGTTGGGCCGAATCGGAGCTAAGGAAGGATCTCGGCCGCCGAGATCGTGAGCTTCTGGGCCAGGCGCGTGGGATTGTTGGGGTCGGAGGGGAGTTGCTTGATCTCGTCCAGCGCGACTTGGCCATCCACCAGCTTGCCGAAGACCGAGGTACGACCATCCCAGCCATAGGCTTTCTGGCGAATCAGAGCGAATCCTTCCGGATCCTGTTCCCCCTCCGTGGTGGCCGGCTTTTCAAGGGTTGCCAGGACTCCGGCCTCATGGAAGAACCCCCATTTCTTTTCCAGGGGCAGGGGGTCCGGCTTTTCCTCGCCCGCCATCATTCCCCCAAACTTGAGGCGGTAGAGACCGGCTAGAGCAGCTTCCTGGCCAACCAGGGTCCCGGCCTTCACGGCTTCCAGGAACCGGGCGCAAGCCAGTGGCGCCGCGCCGGGATAAAGGCCGAATGTAAGTTCATAAGTTTGCCCCCCAGAAGAAGTTAGGACGATTTTGACCTTTTTTCCCTCGGGCGGAGGATCGGCAAAACGGGCTCCTTGGTCCCCCAGCTCGGCGTTCACCTTGTCCAGGACTTCCTCGAGGATGGGCTTCACTTGACCGTCCTCCGGCAAGCGAGCGTCGGAAAGGTTTGTCTCCTTGGCCAGCTTGGTCAGCTCCCCCTGGAGGATGGTCAGGGCTTCCCGGTCCCCCGATTGGAAGGCGATCTGGGTGGCGTTGAGCACCACCCACGGGAAGATGCGCGAGTCGTCGCGCAGATCGTTCAACGTGGCGGGGAGGTTCTTGCCCTGGAAGGCCGCCAGCGAATTGAGCCCCATGGTCCGGTAGTGATCCCAGGAGGCCAGGCGGGCAGCCCGGACCCGGTTGGGAATCCACTCTTTGAGGAGCGCGCCGAGCAGCAGGGCGACCACGATCAGAACCAGGAAGAGTCGATTCTGATGAAGCCAGACGAGCATGGGGTTCTCGTCCGGAAGCGGTTCCACTTCCGGACGGACTCCCTTCGCGGGCCGCGGAGCGGCAGATTTCTTGGTCGCCGGGGTCATGAGCGGGGAGAGGATGCCGGGAGGGGAGGCCTCTGGGTGCGCACCTTGAGGAGAAAGCGCTGGACACCTTGAGAAGAATCTCTGTAACCCTTTGTCGGGTATGGGGTTAGGATCAATCGAACGCTGTTCCCGCCCTTCCGCCAAAGGCCCGCCTTCGCATCCCAGGTCCAGCCCGAAAGGGGCATCCGGTCGTGGTAGTAGGTCTGGATCGTTACGGGGGCGCCGCGGCCTTCGAAGAGAAGGTCGGCGAAGCGGAAGTGGCCCGCCTCCATCACCGGGCTCGAAGCGGGGCCCTCCACCAGGTGGAAGCCGTGGGGGACGGGCAGGTCACCCCAGCCAGCCAGCACGGAAGCGGCGGGCTGAAGGCGCTGAGGGGGGGAGGCCTGGCAGGCGCCAAAAGCCAGGAGGAGGAGCCAGGGAAGGCGCGTGGACACGGAAGATGGGCTTTCGAGCAGCTCCCCGAGGGGGGACGCCGGGCCGCAAAGTCTAGCAGGTCTCCCGGGGGGGCTTCCCTGGAATCGGTGTCAACCGAGCCTCCAGGAGACGCTATGATGGACAGGCTCGAACATCTTGCCCCGTACAGCCCGTCGCTCGTTGATGAACAAACTTGTCGTACCCCTGTTGGCGGGGGTTCTCCTGGCCGCCCCGGTCCCGGGCCAGGGAGATCCGGCTCAGAGTCTTTCCGACTCTCTCCCCGCCGAAACCGTTCTCTACTTCGAAATCCCCGACGTTCCGAGCCTTCTGGAAGGCATTCCTCGATCCTCTTTGGGGAGGATCTACCAAGAGGAGGAAGTCCAGGAGTTCATCAGGCCCCTTCTGGGCATGGTCCAGTCTGGATGGGAGGAGCTGCGCAAGAAGGCCACCACCCAGGGGATCCCCCCCGGCCTCATGCATTGGGAGGCCCTGACCTCCATGGAGGCCGGTTTCGCCTTTCTCCCCACCGGCGGCCCGGACGGAGAACCCGCGATCTGTTTCGGATTGAGCCTCGGGCTCCAGGGCACTCTGGCTCCCCAGGTCCTCCAGCTCCTCGGAGGCATGCTGGCCGCCAAGGGCAAGGGAAGCTTCCTTGAGGACGGCTCCGGACAGGTGCTGCGCATTCCCTTCGAGGGAGATGAGCACATGGACCTGCGGGTGGAAAACGGCAACACGCTCGTGGCCTGGATCCAGACGGGCAAGTTCGGACCCGGCCATCTGGCCGGGAACCCCCGCTTCTCCCAGGCCCGCGGCCGGATTTTCCGGCCCGGCTCCCAGGCCTTTTTCTACATGGACCTTGGCAGCGGCATCGATCTGCTCCTTCAGGCCATGAACGCCAACCAAGGTGCCGTGCAGCCGGCCCAGCTTCTCCCCACGATCCGGAAGGCCTTCGACGTCAGTGGCCTGACCTCCCTGGGGGCCCTTGCCATCAGCTCCGGGTGGGAAAACGGGGACAGTTTCAGCGTCGGCTCCCTGGGGTTCGCCGAAGGCGGCCCGAAAGGCTTCTTCAGCCACACCGGCCCGCCCGTGGACACCGGCCTGCTCGAGTTCATTCCTGGAGATGCAACTTCCTTCACCCTGGGGACGGGCGACGTTTCCGGAAGCTGGCAGACCTTCCAAGAGCTGGTGGATTCCATCACCTCGATGGAAGTCCAGCCCGGCACCACCCTTGGGAACCTCTGGCGGGACTCCGGACACCCCACCTACGCCTGGCTGGCCGGTGAAAAGCGGGCCCGGATCCAGCGCGGCTTGAAAGGCTTCGGCACGCGCAGCTTCAGCTACTCCGTCACCAGCGGAGGCGGCATGGGGATGGGCGGAATCGGAGGCGGAGCCGGCGGCGGCTTCCAGGAGGTCACCGACGTGGCCGGGGTGCGTTCCCTCCTCTCGGATCTCATGCCGGTGATCAAGGAAGGGCTGGATTCGCTTCCCAAGACCCCCTTCCATCTGGAGGTCAAGAAACTCTCCATCCGCGAGAAAGATGATCAGGGCAACATGGTCCCCCGAGAAGGGCCGGAGTACTACGTTTTCCGCTTCAATGCGGGCATTCTGCCGCCCCAGATGCAGCCGATGATGATGCTCCTGGGGCAGATCCAGCCCAGCTTCGGAGTCACCGACGACGGCTGGCTGGTGAGCTACATCTCCTCGGCCACCGTTCGCAAGTACTTGCGGGATGGGGTCAAGAAGCAGGAGCACTCCATCCTCACCAACGAGGAAGTGGCCGCTTTCATGGAGCATGCTCCCAAGAACGTCCAGCTCCTGGGCTGGAGTGACCCGCGCCCGGGCATCCAGGGGGCCGTCTCCATGGGAGGATCCATGCTCCCGATGATGGCCATGGGGATGGAACAGAACGGGGTCAAGCTGCCCTTCGACCTCGACAAGTTCCCCTCCCCCGACCCCTTCGTCCGCAACCTGCGTCCCACCGAGACCTTCGCCACCGTCCGGGACGATGCCCTGGTCTGGGAGAGCACGGGGAGTTTCGGGCTGGCCGACGTCTTCTCCCTTGGCGGAGCCGTGGCCTCCACGGTGCCCTTCTGGGTGATGGCCGCCAAGAATGCCCGGGGACAAGGCGCGGATCAGGCCCCAGTCATCGAAGTCGAGAAGCCGCACGAACCCGCGGCCGAAGAGGAATCCGCTCCCGATGCGAACCTCTCGGCCGCCCGGTCCGAGCTCAAACGGCTGGAAACCGGGATCCTGGTCTTCCAGCTCGAAGTGGGCCGCTACCCGGGCGATCTCGCCGAGATCGTGCGCCCCGGGGAGAACTACCCCCACGGCTACCTCCCCCAGCCGGCCCGCGGGATCGTTCCCGATCCCTGGGGCCGCGACTACGTCTACCTCCCCCCCAGCGGGAACGGGAGCTACCTGCTCTACTCCCTGGGCCCCAATGGACAGGATGAAGGAGGCAAGGGGGACGACGTGACCCCGTGAACGGGCTGTTCGGGGTTGTCCTGGCGGCGCTTCCGGTTTTCCCGGGAGCGCCGCTCTTTTGGGACCCTCCCCAGGCCCAGGTGACCTGGGAGGCGCGGCCCGGTCTGGAAAGCCGGGCGCGCGAGCTGGCCGGCGAGGTGGAAGGGCTTCTGGCCGAAGCGCGCGCTTTCACCCGGCTGGCGCCCGACCTGCGGCCGGTGGCGCTGGAACTCGTCGGCTCGCGCGAGGAACTCTCCCGCCGGCTGGGGCATCCCGTTCCCGAATGGGTGGCGGCGGTGACGCTGCCGGAGAAGCGCCGCATGATCCTGGCGCTTTCGACGGCTTCCTCCCCCGGGCGGCTGCGCACAACGCTGCGCCACGAAGTCATGCACCTCGCCCTGGCCGATCTGGGGCCGCAGGCCTCGGCACGCCTTCCCGCCTGGTTCCACGAAGGGGTTTGCGAGCAGTTCGCCGGCGACGTCTATCTCGGCGGGGTGGGGGTGGCGCTTTCCTGGCGCGCGTGGAGCGGGCATCTGGAAGGGCTCTCCGCCTACCGGAAGGGTTTCGGCCGCGAACGCCTGCATGCCGCGGTCGGCTACGCGCTGGCGCGGGCCTTCGTCGCGCGTCTGGTGCGTCACTACGGGCCCGGGATCCTTCCGGGCCTGCTCCAGCGGGTTGCAGGCGGGGCTGACCTCGACGGCGCTCTCCTGGCGGAAACGGGCTTGAGCGTGGTCACCCACGAGGAGGCCCTGCTCGAAGAGCTGCGTTCCCTGGCCGGGCTGCTGCGGGATTTCTACCCGCAGATCTTCCTGGGCCTGATGCTCCTCCTCATGATCGGCTTCCCCTTTTTCTGGCGGGCCCGGCGCCGCAAGCGGCTGCGTTTCGAAGCCCGCTGGGAGCGCGCCGCCGCGGCCGAGGCCGCCCTGGGGGACTCCGGATCCGGCGAGCCGGCCTGGTTCGGCGAGGGGAAGGGGGTCGACGAGGTCGACGAGGCGCCGGGGCCCCCCGATGATGGGCCGCGGAGCCCGGAATGAAGAAACGATCTCCTCTGCGGCGGGCCTGGCGCCGGATGACCCTGGGCTTCGCCGTCCTTTGCGGACCCTGGATCCTGCGTCTGCTTGCGGCCACCTGGCGGGTGCGCCGCTTCCGCGAGGAGGTCTGGGAACCCGATTCGGAGGGGAAGCTGCCCATCTTCGCCCTCTGGCACGAGACCATCCCGGCCAACGCGATCGTGCACCGCAACCACGGGCTGACCGCTCTCATCAGCCGTCACCGTGACGGCGAAATGATCTCGCGCATCATCGAGAAGCTCGGTTTCCGCACCGCGCGGGGTTCCAGCACCGAAGGCGGCGCGGGCGCTTTGCGCGAGATGCTGCGCATGGCGCAGGGACCGGGAGGCTTCGTCTTCACGCCCGACGGCCCGCGTGGGCCGCGCCGTTCGGTGGCGCCGGGCACGCTCTTCTTCGCGGGCGTGACGGGCCGGCCGCTCGTGGCCACCATTCTCGTGGCGGCCCCGGCGTGGCACACTGCATCCTGGGACCGCATGATGATCCCCAAACCTTTCGCACGCGTTGTGGTGCTCTACGCCCCCGACCTCCTCGTTCCGCGGGACGCGGTGCGGGATGATGCGGGCTTGGAGGAATGGGGAGCGAAGCTGCGCGCCCGTTTCGAGCTTGGAGAGAAAGAGGCCCGGGAACGGCTGCGCGCCTGGGGGAACGGGACTTGAGTCCCCAGGAGACCCGCGTCGGTCTGCTCGACGCAAGGGCCGGCGCCGCCCTGGCCCAGCGTCTGGAACGGGCCGGTTATCGGCTGCGCCCCGCTCCGCACGCCCGCTTCCAGGCCCGGGGGGAGGGCGTGACCGTCACCTTGTACAACAGCGGCAAGCTGGTTTTGCAGGGCCAGGGGCTCTCCATGTGGGAGGAACGCTTCCTGGGGGCGGAAGGGCTTTCCGCGGCGGGCGCGGGCAAGCCGGGCGACGAGCCGGTTCCCGGCCCGGACGAGCCTGCTCTTGGTTCCGACGAGGCGGGCAAAGGGGACACCTTCGGGCCGCTCGTGGTGGCGGGTTTCAGCCTGCAGCCCGGGATGCTGGAGGCGCTGCGCCGGTTGCGCATCACGGACAGCAAACAGATGACGGACGTCCTGGTCCGCTCTGCGGCCGCCAGCCTGCGCGAGGTCTTTCCCGACGCCTTCGAGGAGCGGGTCCTGGAGCCCGCCCGGTACAACGCCCGCCGCGAGGCGGCCGAATCCAACGTGAACGTCCTCTTGGCGGAACTGCACGCCGAGGTCCTCACCGTCCTCTGGAAGCGGAGCGGCATCGGCATGGCGGTGGTGGACCGCTTCGCGCGCGGCCGGCCGCTCACCAGGCATTTCGCCGGCAAGGGGCTGCAAGTTGTCGAGGTTCCCCGTGCGGAACGGCATCCGGCCGTTGCGGCAGCTTCGGTTCTGGCGCGGGACCGCTTTCTCGAGTCGATGCACAAGCTGGAAGAGGACTGGGCGGTGGATCTTCCGCTTGGAAGCGGCGCGCCCGTGGAAAGGGCCTTGAAGCGCTTCCTCCAGATCCATCCGCCGGAGAAACTCGGCCAGGTCGCCAAACTCCACTTCAAGAACGTCCGCCGGCACCTGGTGGGCCGCTGACGAAAAGGACCATGATCGAACTTCGTTTTTTCGGCGCGGACCGGATGACCACGGGGAGCTGCCACTGCATCCGCTTCCCGGGCGGCCGGGTGCTTCTCGACTGCGGGCTTTTCCAGGGCCGCCGCAAGGAAACCTGGAAGAAGAATTCGGTCTTTCCCTTCGATGCCCGCGGAATCGATGCCGTGGTCCTCTCCCATGCGCACGTGGACCATTCCGGGCGCCTTCCGCTTCTCGTGAAGGATGGGTTTCGCGGCGCGATCCATGCCACTGCACCCACGGACGATCTTTGCGAGGTGATGCTTCTCGACTGCGCGCACATTCTCGAAAAGGACGCCGAGTTCCTCAACCGCCGGCGCAGGAAGAACCACGTCAAGGGCGAAGAGATCGAAGCGCTCTACCGCACGGAGGATGCGGAAAAGGCCATGGAGCGCTTCGTTCCGCATCGCTATGGCGGGTGGTTCGAACCCGTTGCGGGACTGCGCGTCCGATTCCACGATGCGGGGCACATCCTCGGTTCGGCCTGGGTGGAGGCCGAGATCCGCGACGAAGACCGCACCGTGCGGCTGGTCTTCACCGGAGATCACGGCCGCAAGGGGATGCCGATCCTGCGCGACCCCGAGCCGCTCTGCGCGGCCGAGGTCTACATCTCCGAGAGCACCTACGGCAACCGCCTGCACCCCGATCTTTCGGGGATGGAGGCGGAACTCGCCGCCGCGGTGGAACGCCTTCGCCGCCGCGGCCGCGGCCGGCTGCTGATTCCGGCCTTCGCAGTCGGCCGCACCCAGAACATCCTCTATTCCCTGGGGCGGCTCTTCCGCAACGGAAGCCAGCCGCCGATTCCGGTGGTGGTCGACAGCCCGATGGCCACCCGGGCCACCGAGGTCGTGGCCCGCCATCGCGAGGTTTTCGACCAGGAAGCCCTGGCCGAGCTTCCGCTGGGCCCCCACGGCCCCGAGTTCTGCCCGGGAATGCGTTTTACGCATTCGGTGGACGAGAGCAAGAGCCTGAACCACCATCCCGGCCCCCTGATCCTCCTTTCGGCCTCGGGCATGATGGAATCGGGGCGCATCCTCCACCATCTGGCCTGGAGCGTGGGGAGCGAAGAGACCGAGATCCTGGTGGTCGGCTTTCAGGCCCAGCACACCCTGGGGCGCCGCCTTTTGGAGGGCGCACGCCAGGTGAACATCCTGGGGCGGCCGCACGAGGTGCGCGCGCGGGTCACGGCCATGCTCGGGTTCTCGGCGCACGCCGACCGCAAGGATCTCCTGGCGGCGCTTGTCCCGCACGCGAAGGAGGCCGAGACTCTCTTCCTGGTGCATGGCGAGGACGACCAGCGCCGCCCGCTGGCCGAGGAGCTGGGACGGCGCGGCTTCGCGCGCGTCGAGGAACCGGTGGAACGGCAGGCCTTCCGGATCTAG
>CAZQAP010000077.1:0-13682 GCA_964591365.1 uncultured Planctomycetales bacterium | reverse complement strand
TTCGTTCCTTCCGGCGGCGGGCTCTTTCCACCAGATCCGGGAAGGGGAGACCGGGGGCTTCTTCCGCATGGATGGCCCGGAACGTTTCCCGGAGAAGGGATTCGAACTCCTTTTCGGTCTTCACGATCGGACCTCCCCCTCGAGAAAACGGCGCAGTTTTCCCTTGCCGCGGTGGTAATGGACGCTTGCGGTCCCTTCGGTGATCCCAAGAACTTCGGCGGCCAGGCGAAGGGGGAGGTCGTGGTAGAAGACCAGTTCCAGGATCTCCCGCTGCCGCCGGCTGAGCCGCCCCAGGGCGCGCCGGATGCGCCGGACCTTTTCCTCTCGGAGAAGCGGGCCGGAAGGATCTTCCTCGCGGGAGACGCCGCGGATTCGCTCTCCGAAACGAAGCTGCAGCATTCTCCGAAGCCTCTCCCGGCGGCGCCGGCCGGCGGCGACCCTCCGGATCACGCCGAACAGCCAGGTCGGAAAGGGGGCGGCGCCTCCGAAACGTGCCCGGCCGTCGAGCACCCGGAGATAGGCCGTCTGGAGGACCTCCAGGGCCTCCTCCCGATCTCCGCCGCAGCAGCCCAGCGCCCAGGAGAAACTCCTGGCATGCAGTTCCTCCAGCCGTTCCGGCAGGGAAGTCCCGTCGCAGGGACGCGGGACCTCCCGGCTGGCCGCCTGGGGAAGGCCGCGCAGGGCCATGGAGAGATCGGGAAGTTCCAAGACAGCTTCCATTCTGCACCCCCCGCCAAGGGCTGGGGTTCCGCGGAAAGTCCTCTATTGGTGGCACAGGGCCGGAGGATCCATGACGTGCATGGGGAGATTTTTCCCGCCAGGAAATTTTCCCGCTCCCGTCACTTGGCCCAGGCAGTCCGTTCCCAGGAGCAGAAACGAGGGGTTGCTCCCACCAGAAGGGGGTTTAGGATGTTTCCATGAAGAAAGTTCTCTTTCCCGCCCTCGGCGTCCTTGCCTTCTTCATGGCTCCAACCCCCCATCTGCCATCCCGCCAACAGCAGACTCTTTGCGACAAGGACCTTCAGAACCAGTCTTCCGTTGCGGAATGTGCGGGAAGTTGGTGGTTCTGCGGAGAAGCTCCTGTGGGCATGAACTGCTGCGACCACTGGCATGAATCCATGAACTGGAAGACCATCCATTCCGCCGGTTTCCATACCGGAAATGCCGCTGGAGTCAGGAAAAAGAAGTATTACCAGTACAAAACTCAAATGCCCTGCAACGGATCTCAATGTTCCAACTACCCCATTTCCAAGGATCCCGATCATTTTGAGTGGGATTGGACGCTCGTGAATTGTCCATGACCCGGATCCGCTGGATTCTGGCTCTCTTTGTGGCTCTGGGAAGTCTGGCGGCGTTCCTTCTGTTTCTCCCCTCCTGGGACCTTCCCCTGGACGACCCTGCAGGTCTTGGGGGACTTCGTGGGAACCCAATCGAGGAGGGTTCCATTTCCGGACGTCCCGTCGAAGGAGCCAGAACAAATCTCGCGGAGAGGGTCTCGGAGCCCCTGGTGAAGAGCCAGGAGACCCAGCTGGCCTGGGTTTCCTGCCTCGACATTGCCGAGGAGGAAGCCGCAAGGAAATGCCTGCGGGAAAAGCTTCCCGCCTTCGTCTTTCCGGAAGAACTGGCGGACTGGATCTGCGGGGAAGACCTCGATACCCGGAAAAGCGCCATCCTGATCTCCGAGGTTCTCGCGAACTGGCCGCCGGAGCAGGCTCTCTCCCTGCTGGACCGGTTCCAGGTCTCCTGCCCGCGGTTCCGGGAGACCTATTTGTTGGATGGTTGCGTGCGGTTCCTTCAAGACCGGGATCCTGATTGGTTCTCCCGATTCCGCCGGACCTTCCTGCCGCAGGAGATCTTCCATCCCAAACGAGGTCAGGTGGCCGTCCAGCTTGCCACCTTTCTTGCCCGCCAGGGCGACTCGGAGATCCGGGAATACCTGGAGTCGGGAGCGCGTGGTGCCTGGGGCGGAACTTTCGACCAGATCGATCGGGCCATCGGCTGCGCATATGGAACGCAGGAGGACAACCAAGCGCGGTTCCTCTTCCTGGAAAGCGTCCTCGATTCGCCCACCCTGCCGGCTGAGGAAGAGATGGGGTCCACTTTCGCCGGTCTCCTCATGGACCCCCGATGCTGGCCGGAAGCCGATGCCCGCTTGCCCGTGGCCCGGCTCCGTTTCCTCCTGGACGATCCCCGCTTCATGGAGAACGCCGCTTTGACGCTCGTGCTCGATTACGACTCTTCTCCCCCCCCCGGCGTGGACCCGGAAGCCTGGCGCGCGCTCTGGGCACGCGCCACCCAGCTCGCTCCTCTGCCCCAGTAAAGACCCTGGCTGCCCCGGGATCGGAAATCGTTAACCCGGATTATTCATGAACACCTACTGCGGCCGTCCCAGCATCCCGGCTGGCTGCGTTGCGACGGCAATTTTGGCCTTCGACGTGGAAAAACCACCCCTCAAGCCAAAATCACCCTCGCGTCTTGCCTTCCGGGCGCTGGAACGGCCTCGTTACGATGTTCATGAATAATCCGGGTTAACAGATTGCTGCGGCACAGTACATTGCGGGTTAACAGATTGCTGCGGCACAGTACATTGCGTTGCGGGTTAACAGATTGCTGCGGCACAGTACATTGCGTCGCCGTAGGAGAAGAAGCGGTAGCCCCGGGCGATCGCCTCGGCGTAGGCTCCCTTGATCCGGGCCAGGCCATCGGAAGCGCCCTTGTCCGCCTCGAAGGCCGCCACCAGGGCCAGAAGCGTCGAACGGGGCAGGTGGAAATTGGTAAGAAGAGCGTCGGTCCAGAGGAATGAAGCGCCGGGCGTGAGGAAGAGGCGGGTTTCCCCGGCGACCTCCTCGCCGGATGGCTCTGCGTCCGGCCCGTTTCCCGTGCGGGCCAGGTGCTCGAGCACCCGGCAGACCGTGGTCCCGGCCGCCACAACGCGTCCTCCGCCGGCCCGGGCCTGGTGCAGCGCGGAAAGGGTTTCAGCCGGCACGCGGAAGGCTTCCGCGTGCATGGGATGCTCTTCCAGTGTTTCTGCGGTGACGGGAAGAAAGGTCCCCTCCCCCACGTGCAGGGTGATCCAGGCGATCCGCACGCCGCGTTCCTCGAGGGCCGCCAGAACGGCTTCATCGAAATGCAGGCTCGCGGTGGGTGCGGCGACCGAACCGGCCTTGCGCGCCCAGATGGTCTGATAGCGGCGGCGGCCTTCTTCAGAATCGGCTTCCTCCCCCGCCTGCCGGCGGCCGCGCAGGATGTAGGGCGGCAGCGGAGTGCGTCCGGTCCGGGAAAGAAGACCGGGCCAGCCGCTTCCGCCTTCGGCCTCCACAAGCCAGCGGCCGGGGGCCACCTTTTCAAGAAGCCGCAGGGCGCCCCCTTCCTCCAGAAGCAGTCGCACGCCGGGACGAAGGCGCCCGCCCGAAAGCATCAGGAGCGCCTGTCCCTCCTCCCGCTCTTCCAGCCACAACCCCTCCACCCGCCCGCCCGACTCTTTGCGGGCGACGATTCTCGCCGGCACCACCTTTGTGTCGTTCAGGACCAGAAGGTCGCCGGGGAGAAGCAGGGCAGGTAGATCGCGGAAATGCCGGTGGTCCAGTTCTCCGCTTCCGCAATCCACCGCCAGCAAGCGTGCGTCGGAACGCCCCATTGCCGGATGAAGTGCGATCCGATCGGCGGGAAGGGGGAAGTCGAGCGCGGAGGTGTCCACCCAGGGACCGGCGTCAGCCTTTCTTCCCCTCCTCGAGCCAGAGCCGCAGCCCATCCATCTGGCGATGGAAGTCGTGCTCCTCGGTCCCCAGGGGATTCTTGAAGAACGGGGCCGCCGCAACGAGCGGACCGGCAACGCCGCGCTCCAGGGCCAGAAGCGCCAGCCGCGCGAGGTCCAGCACCAGCGGCGCCGCAAGCGCGCTGTCGCTCCCTTGCCAGGTGAACTGCAGGCTCATCCGCGTACCAAGCCAGCCCTCGAAATGGATGAAGTCCCAGGCCGTCTTCCAATCGTGCAGGCTGGGCACGAAATGGATGTGGGACTGGACGTGGGCCGCCGGGTCGCTGAGGATGGAAGGGACGACATGGTCCTTGTTGGCCAGTTTGGATTGGCGGCGGGCAGCGTCTTCGAGCGCTGCCCCGTCCCGGTTCCCCAGCATATTGGTCCCCTCCCAGGACATCACCTTGAGATGGCGGTCCCGGAACAGAGGGGCCAGCACCGACTTGACCAGCGTCTCACCGGTCTTGCCGTCGTTTCCGAGCACCGGCACCCGCTTGCGGGCGGCGAACCCGGCCAGAGCGGGCACCGCGGCCCCGGGGGCCGAAGTGAAGTTGATGAAGGGGAGCCCCTCGGCGATGGCGGCGGTTGCATAGAGAATCGACCGAGAAATGTCCTGGGGGGCTTCATCCAGGAGTTTCAAGGGCTCGGCCTCGGGATTGCTCCACTCCTCGGGAGTCTCCCGGCTGCGTTCGGGAGTGGCGAGGTAGACCACCACGGCCCTCCGGAACCCGTCCTCCTGGAGCCAGGAGCGGATGTCCGCCCGCAGCGCCTCCACGGCGGCCGGTGGCGGCAGCATCAGCCGTTCGCGGGCACGGGGGTCGATGAGCTGGGAATCCTCCGGCTCTGCAATCCCGGAACAGGTGGAAAGTTCGACCCGGTCGCGCAGATCCGCGCAGAGCTCGACCAGGTCGCGGGGCAGCACCCCGATGCGGGAGAGTTCCTCGGCACTTCGATGGAGATCCCCCGCGACGTCCCATCCACGGACGCGAAGCCTCGAAAGAGGGACGAAGGGATGTCCGGCAAAGGCCGGGGCTTCGGTAACCATGCCCAGCGGGGGAACGCCGGTATGGAGAGCCTCCAAGCCATGGAGGACCGTGGTGGCGATGGAACCCCGGACCCCCACGAGAAAGAGGCCGGTTTTCTGATGATCGGGACTCATTTCCTTTCTCCCGCCTTGAGGCGCAGATAACGTTCAAGATAGACCCGGTAGGGGCCGAAGTCCCGCCCTGCGCGGAAGGAAACCCCTTCCATGGCCCGCACCGGCACCTGGGCCCACTCTCCGCCCGCCGGCCCACCCCCGCTTTCCCCGGATTCCCGGCGACGGGGCCGAGCAGGGTTCCTTACAGACTCCCGAATAGCCGCTCCCCCCCTGGGGGAGGTCTTTCCCGGAATCGCTCCTGCCGGCTTGGAGGGGCGGCCTGGGCCCCCATGCTCCACGCCAGCGGAACCCGTTCCCCGTCCCCGGGAGAGCCCCCCGCTTCCCGCGGGTGCCTCCTGGACCCAAAAAACCGAGAAAAGGGCCGCCCCCGCCAGAAGAGCCAGGGGGCGGAGTTCTCCAAGAGGGCGGAAACGGATCGCCCGCGAAGCGGCCTGCCGCTCCAGGTCTGCCGCGAAGGGATGTTCCTCCCCTGCCCCAAGGAAGGCCCGCAACAAGCCGTCTTCATCGTGGCCCGGGTCGATCTCCCGCGCCGGGGCGGCCCAGGGAGGGCGGCGGAGAAGGGCCAGCGCAAAGGCTCCCCCCCCTCCGAGCAGGCAGGGGGCCAGCCAGGGAATCCCCTGCAACCAGGAGAGGCTGAAAAGAATCGTTCCTCCCAGAAGCGCGCACCCCAGGGCCCCAGTCAAGCGGACGGCAAAAAGGCGCCGCCGGCAACGCTGCCGGAAGTTCATGGTTGTTCGGCGGGATTGTTGCCCGATCCAACAGGCTTCACGGAAACGGCGGGAGGCGGACCTTCCAGCGGACTTCGGCTGAAGAGAACCTTCACCGGATACCCGATTTCCGGAAGAAGGTAGAGATTGGGGTACCAGATGTACTGGTTGTCGGCCTCGGGATCCGCGCCGGTCAGAAGGTGGCTGGCCGGGTTGAAATTGCAGAGGCTCACGAGATTCCCCTCCGCTTCCGCGGCGAAAAGTTCCGGAGCGTCCTTGTGGGGCTTGAAGAACCGTGAGCCGAGATAGACCCACTTCCCGCGCTGGTAGGTCCTTTCCCGGCGCACGTTCAGGACCAGATCTTCCGCGCGGTAGAAGAAACGCTCTGGAGCCCCATCTTTCTTCTTCACCTTCCAGGCGATGTAGATGAAGAAGCCGTCGCCGCGGGCCGGTTCCACTCGGTAGGGGTAGATCCCCTGCTCGATCTCTTCTTTCGTCGGAGGGGGATCCCGCGGGATGAGACGCGCATTTTCGCCTTTCTGGACCCCGAGAAGCAGCATGGCGGCGTTGAGCGCCTCCGCGCTGACGTCCCGGGTGCTGACCAGGGATTCGTGGTCCTTCCCGCGCGGTGCGATCACCAGCAGGTATTCCAGAGGCTCGACCCGCTGGCAGATGCTCGCGTCGATCTCGATCAGGCCCCGGGCCGGGTCGGCGCGAACCCCTTTCGCGGCCAGTTCCCGCAGGACCGGAGCAAGAGAGCCCTGCTGCCGGGTGGATTCCGCTTGCGGGCAGGCCGCGGCGAGAAGAAGAAGGGCGAAGGGGAGTCCCAAGTAGAACCTTTTCCTCCAACGGGCCAATCCTGCCCGGGTTCAGAGGGCCGGGCATCGTAGCGGCCTTTCTCCGGCGCCTCCATCCGGTGGAAAACCCCCGCCGGCCTCACCCGTCCAGCCCGGCCAGCGCTTCCTCGGCCCGGCGGCGTTCCTCGCTCGATTGAAGGGAGCGTTCCAGGGCGGCCGCGTAGGCCCGCCGGGCCCCGTCGCGGTCCCCGGCCGCCTCATGGGCCCGCCCGAGTTCAAGCCAGGAGCCGGGCCGTCCAGGTTCCCAGTCCACGGCCCGCCGGGCGAGCGCGACCCGCAGGTTCGTCCCGTCTTTCGTTTCCCCCGCCAGATCCGCAGCATCCAGCAGGACATCAACCTGGACAAACCCCTTCAGCAGTTCCTTCAGCCGCTCCAGGCGCTCCTCATCGGGAAGAAGGAACGACTCCGCAAGGACCCGCCGCTCGGCAAGCCGGTCGGCCGGGAGCACCCAGCCGCGCGCTCCCGTGCGGAGGCCGTGGTCGAGGTCCCAGGGATGGTTGCGAAGCTCCCATGGGCGGGCGAGCAGCGCCTCCAGTGCCGCCGACTCCTCGCCGAAGAGGCCCGCAAGCCCGGAACAGCGGACGGCAAGCCCCAGCGCTCGCACCCGGGTGCCGGGATCCACCTGTTCCCGGGCGGCCACATTATTCGCCCAGGCGAGCACGGCCCGGGGGAGCTTTTCGGCCAGCATCTGGCCGGCCTGGAGAAGGGGCTCGGCGGGAACGGCATGAACATCGGCCTGGGCGAGTTCCGGCGGGCACTTGCGGGCACAGGCGGCCAGAGCGGCGGCGCAGGCGGAGAGGTCGGGATGGCGGATGCCCATGGAACGAGGATCGGGCAACGGACCTGCCCTCCCCTCCCCGTCGGGAGGGGTGCCGCGGGCGGTCTCTTCCAGCAGTCCCCGCAACTGCTCCGCCAGGGCCGGAGCTTCAGATTCTTCCGGGGAATCCTCCTGGGCAGCCCAGGCTGCCCGCTGAAGGGCGTGGCGATCGGCCGCCTCCGCGAACCCCAGGCCACTCCGGACCGCATCGAGCACCCGCGTCCGGCCCGAAGACCTCCCCGAAACGATCAGCGCCCGTACCAGGGCTTCGGCGACTTCGTACTCCCGCAGCGGCTCGTCGAGGATGAGTTCCAGCAGAGCACGCCCTTCCGGATCGGCGGCGAGCCCATCCAACGCGGCCGCGCGCGCAGCGGGTTCGAACCCGGGATCCCGGGCAAGATCAAAAAGAAGCCGCCGATCCCGCGAATCTCCGGAACCGGCCAAGGCCCGGATGACCCGCTCCTGGCGAAAGCCGGAAACCTTGTCGAGGGAGCGGCGCAGATAGTCCCGGGCATCGGGGTTCGAGGCCGCCCTCCCCACGGCAAGCTGGAAGCGAAGGTCCTCGGGGACCTCTTCGTTCCAGAGGAGCTGCGGCAGGAAGGGATCGATATCGCCGCTTCTTCGAAGAAGACGGGCCACGCGGTACCCGTCTCCCGGAAAGGCCCAGCCCCCCTTCGCAAGCCATCCGGCAGCGGTTCGCCGCGCGGCAGGCACGGGCAGCTCCGCAAAGACGGGAATCCAAGGGGCTTTTTCCTCCAAAGTCGCGCCGGCAGGAATCCGATTGAGGAGTTCCTCCGTCAGCCAGTCCGGTTCCGCAAAACGGGGCAGCATCGCCAGGGCTTCCTCCCTGCGCTCTTCGCGAGAGGAATCCAGTTCGGCAAGCAGCCGTGCCGCGATGGAAGGGTGGAGTCCCCGTCTGGCCAGAGAGGCGAGCAAAGGGACGCGAGTGTTGGGATCGCCCCGCTCGATCCGTCTGAAGATCTCCAGGCGTCTTCCCGGATCTTCCTCCCGCCGGGCCCATATCTGAAGCGCCTGGCGGCTGCCGAAGACCAGATCCTTGTCGGCGATCGCCGCGAGGGCCGGGAGATCCTCCGGTTCAACGAACGGCTCCCAGAGGACCAGGAGCCTTCGCAGAAGGATCTCATTGGCAGGTGTGGCAAGCTCTTGCCAGAGGTCCTTCCAGGCATCCCGCCCGCCGCCTTCCAGGAATCGGGGCAGAAGGAGCAGCCGGTCGTCCATCCCGATGTCCGCATCGAGGATCAGGGAGCGCAGGCGGCTGCCGGCGACCGAGAAACGCACCAGTCCGAGCAGGGAGGCCGCCCGGTTGTGCGTGCCGAGCTTGCCCGCCGTCAAGGAGGACGCAATGCGTGCAGCTTCCGTTGCCTGCAGCGCACCCCGGACCCTCTGGAAGAGAACGCTTCCATCGCGCTCGGCTTTTCCGGACAGCAGAAAACCGAGCACCAGCGAAACCGCCCGGTCCCGAAACCCGGGGGGAAGGGAGGGATTCCCGCTCACCCGGGAGGGAACAAGGACCGCGCCGGCCACCAGAGCGGCCAGGTGGAGGTCGGGCCACGATTCGAGTTTGGGAAGAAGGGTTTCAAGATCCGCATCCAGGGGGAGGCCTTCGTGGGCGAACCGAAGCGCAAGCGCCGTCCCCGCAGGGGTCCGGAACAGGATTTCCTCCCAGTCGGCGGGGAAGCGGGCAGCGGTATCGACAGCCCGGGCCAGAGTCAGGGACTCCGCATCGCCGAATGCCTGGAGGCGCGTCGCGACGGGTTCTCCCGATTCGATCCAGCTGCGGACTTCCTCCACCAAACCGGCCGGACCCGTCTGGGGAAAGGCAAGGAGAAACAGGATCGGGAACATGGCAGACAAGCGATCAGGCCCGAGGGTGTTCGCGAAGAGCCTCTGAAAGAGTACCCAGCAGGTCGGAAGCCGTGAGGGATTCCTCCCCCAGTTCGCGGGCGGCAAGATCACCCGCCCGGCCGTGGAGGTGGGCGCCGAGCCGGGCGGCATCCCAGGGAGAGAGGCCGCGAGCCAGCAGGGCAGCCACGATTCCGGTCAGGACGTCCCCGCTTCCAGCCGTGGCCATGCCCGGATTCCCGGTTGCGTTCTTCCAAGCAGGCTGGCCGGGGGAGCCGACCAGAGTGGGCGCTCCCTTTAGCAGGACCGTGGCTCCGGTCCGCTCCACGAGAGCTTGCAGGGCGGCAGGACGGTCTTGCTGGACCTCAGCGGCGTCCTTCCAGCCCAGGAGCCGGGCGGCTTCCCCTGGATGGGGAGTCAGGACGGCCTGGCGGGGGAGCGGAGTCCGGACCGGCTCAGGAGGCGGGTTCTGCGCGGCAAAAGCATTCAGGCCGTCGGCATCCAGGACCAGGGGGGGGGAACCCCTTCTCTTGCCCCGGTGGGAACCCCTCCTGGAACAGGGCGGCCAGGAGACCGGCGGTGCCCGGTTCCCGGCCCAGGCCGGGTCCGATGGCCAGGGCCTCAACCGTCCCGGCCAGGGCCCGAAGGCCGGCGTGGTCCTGGGGAAGGAGGTGTTCCCGGTCAGGGCCGCCGCAGAGGTGAAGGACGGAACAGGGGGCCAGAATGCTCAGTTCGGTGGCGATGGCCCCCGGTGCGGCCACCCGGACATACCCGGCCCCAGAGCGCAGGGCGGCCCCAGCGGCCAGGGCGGCGGCCCCGGCCATGCCCCGGCTGCCGGCAACGAGAAGCACCCGGCCGACGGAGCCTTTATGAGCATCCCGAGGACGGTGGGGTAGACTAGGGAGGCTGGAATCCACGTTTTCAAGAGGTTAACGCACCAGAAATCCTGGAACACGGCTCTCTTGGAGCCCGTCGCAGAGTTGCTCCCGTCCGCCTCCCCGGTCTCTGCCCTGCTTCCAGGGCGGGGAAGGCATTGGGGCGGCGTCCACAACTTCCCTCCCTCCTCTCGCCCCCCGGACCCCAAAACCATGAAAAGAAAGACCTTGCTCGCCTGTAGCGGAGCTGGACTGGCCGGACTCGTCCTGGCCTTCGGCGCCTTCACAAATGCATCTGTCGATGCCCTTCCCGAAGCCCCTGTGGTGGCTTCCCAGTCCACGCCCATGGGCCTGGCTGCCAATCTGACAGACTGGTCCCTGGAGAAGCTCGAGCTTCCCCAGAGCGCTGACAGCTTCTTCCGGACCAAGGTGGTCCTTGACGGCAACGAGTACACCCTTTCCCTCTCGCCCTACACCATGCGAAGCCCGGACTTCCATCTCTACGTGGTGGGAGAGGACGGCATCCGCCGCGAAGTGGAGGCTCCCGCCCCCACGACCATGCGCGGCTTCCTGGATGAACTTCCCCACAGTGTCGTGGCCGCCTCGCTGGAAAACGGCAAGCTCTCGGCCATGATCGACATGGGGGACGGCGCTCCGACCTGGTTCATCCAGCCCCTCAGCGATTACGAGGCCGGCGCGGCGGCCGTGGATCACGTGGCCTATATGGCCTCTGCAGCCATCGCCCCTGCTGATGTGCAGTGCGGCAATGACATCCTCTTCCCCGAGGAAAGCAACGCCCCGGGCGCCGGGCAGCCCCGCTCGGGCATCCGGGGAACCGGCAAGAAGGGCGGCATTGGCGGAGGCGGATCCTCCAACGCCGCGGCAGCGGATGAAACCGCGCAAATCGCCTTCGACGCCGACTTCGAATGGTTCCAGCTCAAGGGGAGCAGCGTTTCCAGCGCGGTTTCCGGAATCGAAAACATCATGAACGGCGTTGAAACGATCTACCAGCGCGACACGGGAATCTGCTACTCGATAACCAACGGCATCATCCGCGCCAGCAGCAACGACCCGTACTCGGGCGACATCCAGAACCGCTTGGGCCAGTTTCAAAGCGAATGGAATGCCAACAACGGTGCCATTGGCCGCGACATGGCCCACTTCTTCAGCGGGCTGGGCGGCGGCGGCGTGATCGGGGTTGCCTTCCTGAGCGTGGTATGCACGAAGTCCCAGGCTTACGGATCCTCCAAGGTCGGGTTCACCAGCAACCTCTCCATGCGGGTCGGGTTGGTGGCCCACGAGACCGGCCACAACTGGAGCGCCGGACACTGCAACGGCGGCAATTGCAACTCCACCTGCAACGACTGCCGCATCATGTGCGCCTGCATCAACAGTTGCTGCGGCGATGTCACCCAATTCGGCGCGACTTCCATCAACTCGATCACGAACTTCAAAAACAGCCGCGGCTGTCTCAACAGCGGCTGTGGCGGGTCCTTCTTCATCCTGCACACTCCGCTTGAACCCGGAGCCGCTCCCGCGGACAACACCTGGTTCGTGACCGGCGCCACTCCGGGTGCCACCGTGGAGGTTTTCTGGGGCAAGAAGTCCGGGACCACCCCCGCTCCGGGCTGCAGCGGGGTCGACCTCGACCTGAATAACGCCAAGTCCGTGGGCACCGGTGTCGCCGATCAGCATGGCAACGTCTCGGTCACCCGCTTCGTCAAGGGCAAGGCTTCCGGAAAGACGATCCATTTCCAGGCACTTGAGCAGGGATCCTGCAACAAGTCTGCCGCCCAGACGATGAGCTTCAACTGATCGTCCGCTTTCGTGGAGATCTCCGGGAGGCGGGCTGCAAGGCCCGCCTCCCTTGTTTTTTCCGGACGGACTCATGTCATGGCCGCTCTATCCTGGAGAGCCGACATGAAGACTGCCCGGCCGCCCAAGCTGGAAACCTACCGGGAAAAGGAGGTCGCGGCCTCCTATGACTGCCGTTGGGAGGGGCCTTCTGGAAAACGGCGCCAGCGGCGCAAGGCTCGGGCGCTGATCCAAGCCCTGGTCCGCCTCGAGGCCGCTGCCGGGGAACCCTGCCGATCCCTCCTGGACGTTCCCTGCGGCACCGGGCGCTTCGCCCGCCTGCTTGCGGCCCGGGTGCCCCGTTGCTGGGGATTGGATCTTTCCCGCGCCATGCTTCTCCAGGCCCGGAACAAGCATCCCCGCTTTCCTCTTCTGCGCTCCGACCTGGCGCGGCTCCCCTTCCCCGATCACTCCATCGGGATCACCGTCTGCATCCGGTTCCTGCACCTGGTGCGGGACCCCGGCCTGCGGATCGGCTTCCTCAAAGAACTCCGGCGCGTCAGCCGGCTGGGTGCGGTAATCGACTATCGCCACGATCGCACGCTTCGCGTGGCATCCCGCAAAGTGCGGCACCGCATGGGCTGGCTTCCCCGGCCCCCCGCCAACCCTTCGCGCCAGGCGATCCGCGCCGAACTGGCCGCCGCCGGGTTTCGGGCGGAAGCCTGGCTGCCCGTTCACCGCGCTCCCTGGCTGAGCGACAAGGTGCTCATCGTTGCCCGACATGCGGACCAGCCGTAACCCGGACGAGTTTCCCCCCTGGGAGCCGGTGCGGTTTCTTAGCGTTGCGGACCGCGGATGGATCGAACTTTCCGGGCCTGCCGGGCCGGAGTTTCTGCAGCGGATCCTGACCAGCGATGTCGCCCGGCTCGGCCCGGGAGGCGGCCAGTGGTCGGCCCTCCTGGACGGAAAAGGAAGGTGGGTCGCCGATCTTCTTCTCTACCGCCTGGAGCGGTCCGGCGCTCCGGTTCTTGGCCTCGACTGTCCCGCGGAACGGACCGATGCCGTGCTGGAGAGTCTGGAGCGTTTCCATTTCGGAGAAGACCTGGGATGGAGGGGAAGGAATCCCCAACGCCTGCTCGTGATCGGCCGGGAGGCCCGCGCCGTTCTGGCCCGGTGCGAGTGGAGAAACCTCCCAGGACCGTTCGCCATCTGCCGGGAACGCGGGCTTCGGATCCTGGAACGGCCCGACCGGGGAATGCCGGCTTTCGAATGGATGGGCCCCGAAGAGGAATTGAAGCCGATCCAGGAGGCCCTGGAGCAGGACCCGACCGCCATTCCCGGCAACACCGAAGAACTGGAAGGGATCCGAATCGCCGCTTTTCGTCCTCGATTCGGAATCGATTTCGACGAGAGTTCCATCCTTCCGGAGAGCGGGGAATGGCAGCGCGTCTCCTTAACCAAGGGCTGCTACGCGGGCCAGGAAGTCGTGGCCAAGGTCCACAACTACGGTCAGGCACCCCGCCGGCTCTGCCGGCTTTTCTTCGAAAAGGGTGCCCGGGCCTCCTTCACCGGAGGACGGCTCGTGGATTCCTCCGGAAACCATGTGGGCCGGGTCACCTCGTGGGCCGTTCCGCCCTCCAGCGGGCGCGCCGTTGGGCTGGGGATCGTCCGCCGGGCTTGCGCCGAGGAGGGCGCAAGGCTCCGGGCCTGCCGGGGGGATCAGCGCGCCGATGTAGAGCTCCGCCTTCCCCCCCCGCATCTCCGAGCCTCCGAAGAAGACGCAGGGGGATCTCCGAAAAAAGAAGAAGGATGAACCGCGGAGACGCGGAGTGCGCGGAGAAGAAGAAGAGAAGAGG
>CAZQAP010000076.1:9217-13688 GCA_964591365.1 uncultured Planctomycetales bacterium | reverse complement strand
GTGGTGCCGAAGACGCCCGCCAGACTTCCCAGGGTTCCGGCCGCGGAAACCTCGCCGGCCGCCCGGCCCGCCCCTCTTGTTTGGGACCGGGCCTCCACAAGCAGCGGAGCCACCATGGCCAGAAGTAGCACGGGAGGAGCAAAAAGAACCAGGGCCGCGGCCAGGGAGCCGCCCAGGAAGATCCCGGCCGCCTCATCCAGGCGAAGCTCCCCGGAGGGGAGCACGAATCCGGCCAGGGGCGGGAGCAGAAGAAGCCCGGCGGCCACCAGGAGTCCGCTCCAGAAGAGGAGCTTCCCGGCATCCCGAACGGGCCGGGGAGCTGTCCGCGCCCGGCGGCCTCCCAGCCACCCCCCCACCGCCATGGCGGCCAGGATCACGCCGATCTGGTTGCACCACACCAGCGTGGATGTGCCGAACCATGGCGCCAGCCGGTGGACACCCAGGACTTCCAGGGTCAGGACTGCGAAACCGGCCAGACCGGCCGCAAGCAGGACCACGCCTAGCTCCCGGCTTCCACCTCGGTGGGGATGCTCAAGCGGCGGATCATGGCCGGGAAAACGGCCGAGGCGTCCCCAGTCAGCACGAAATTGTTGAGCAGGGTGGAAAGCGAGCGGGTGGCCTGGTACTCGAAATCCGTGCCGTTGCGCACGACGTGGATCGGCTTGCTCAAGTCCAGGATCTCGTCGTTGAGGTACAGGGCCACTTCATAGACATTCGTGCAGTCGAGGCGGATCGTATTGGAGGCCCGGTCCACGGAAACCTTTATGCGAGCGGGATTCTCCTTCCCCTTGAGGGCCGCGGAAGGTTCAAAACGGAGCGCCTGAACCCAGTAGGACCGTCCCGCCCACGGCTGGGTGAGGGTGTGTTGGAAGCTGGAAGGATAGGGCATGCGGGGTTTCTGTTCCAGGAACCACTTGCAGGCTTCCCCCGCATCGGAAAAGGCCTGGAAGGGCACCCACTCCAGGTTTTCTTTCTGTTCCTCGGTGAGCTTCTGGTCCCCCACCACCGCGGCAGCCGCAAAGAAGTGGGGCAGCAGGGCCGCATAGGTGATGGCTGTGGAAGCATTCGAGCCTTGTCCGAAAAGGAAGACCCGGTTGCGATCCAGATGGATTCGGAGGGCGGCACTCCCAAACGACCGCAGGATCCGCGTGCGTCCCTTGAGTTCCAGGACCTGATCGGCCGCAACATCCTGAAGGTTCGGGGCAATGACGACCCACTTGTCCAGGATGTCGGCGGGGAGGGCTTTGATGGCATCCATGGGTGCCGTGCCGGAGTCGGGAAGAAGAAGAATGGCGGGATAGATGGACTTTGTGGGACGATAACTTTTGGGCAGCCTGAGACCGTAGGTCTCCTCCCCCACGCTGGCGTTTTCGACCTTCCCTTTCTTAAGTCCGCTCTTCGGGTATTTCCGGGCGGAATCGAGAATCGCTTCCCAGTCGGCGACCAGGGAGAAAAGCGGTTTCTCCTTGAGTTTCTTCTGGACGGAAAGGGCAGCCTTGTCCGCACTGGCGAAGGCATCCAGGGCTTTTTCATACTCCTTGGAGATCTTGGCCTGGATCCATTCTCCAACGGGCTTGGCCAGCTTGTTCCGGTCGCCGGTCTTCAGCACCGGCTTCCCCTGCGGGGGGGCCGGATGCGGAGAGGCAAGGAAAGCACTCAGGAACGCTCCTGCGAGGAGAGATGTCTTCATGGTGGTTCAGCCTAGGGGTTGCGGAAGGGGGAAGAAAGGACTGCGAGGGCCATGTTCCGGGGGGAAGCATCCAGGTCCAGGAATACCGGGGCCTGAAGATCGACCCAGAGCAGGTTTTCGGCGAAACGGGCATCTTCCGGGAATCGGGAGACGGCTTTGCGAAGCCTGGCCCGGGCGGCCGTCCCGTCCTCCCGGCCCCAATCGGCCAGGCAGCGTTCCAGGACGGTTTCGGGGCCTTCCCCAGGCTCGGAAGCCAGCAGGGGGAGGTCGTGCCGCCGCTGGTAGAGGACCAGGTCGGCCCTGTTCTTGTCCTGGCCGGTGGAAGCCAGAAACTCCCAGCCCCTCTGGACTTTGGCAACGACCTCGGGAGAGGTGGCACTTTCAAGGCGCCGAAGGGTCTGGAATACCTGTTTGCGCCAGCCCAGGCTGGCGGGTTGGGGCTCCAGGAGAAGGGTTTCCAGGCGCCCGAGCGGGCGTGCCACCGGACCCCCGCCAGTCTGGAGAAGAAGGAGAATCAATCCGACCATGCCACACCCGGTTCCTCGACAACCGTCCCCATGGCAAACGGTTTCGCCTCTTCCCCGTTCAACCCCGAAAGGATCTCCCCCGCGCTGTCGGCCGCCACGGCCAGGACCATGCCGACCCCCATGTTGAACGTCCGCCAGGCGTCCGCGGCCGGAACCTTCCCCGCACGGACGAGGGTCTCGAAGACCGGCAGGGAAGGAATGGAACCCCGCTGAACCAGGGCCCCCTTGCCGCCCAGGGAGCGGGGCAGATTGTCGGGGAGCCCGCCGCCGGTGATGTGGGCCAGGCTGTGCAAGCCCGGGTGCCGCAGGATGGGCCGCAGGGTTTCCAGATAGCAGCGATGGGGCTCGAGCAGGACATCGGCCACGCTCCTCCCATTCGCGTCCGGGAAAGGATCACCAGGCTCAAGGCGCAGGCGTTCGGCGACGATCCGCCGGGCCAGGGAATAGCCGTTGGTGTGCAGCCCGGAAGAAGGCAGCCCGAACAGGAGGTCGCCCGGAAGCACCCGGGACCCATCCAGGATGTGTTCCCGTTCCACCACCCCCACCAGGGTGCCCACGAGATCGAATTCGCCCTGCGGGTAGACGCCGGGCATTTCGGCCGTCTCGCCTCCCAGGAGGGCCAGACCGTGCTCCCGGCAGGCTTCCGCAACTCCCGTGATCAGGTCGCCGACAAGTTCTTCCCGGATCCTGCCGGTGCCTACGTAATCCAGAAAGAAAAGCGGCTCGGCACCCTGGACAAGGGCGTCATTGATGCAGTGATGCACAAGATCCCGGCCGACGGAAGCGAAGCGCCCCGCGGCTGCAGCCACCCGGACCTTGGTTCCGACGCCGTCCGTGGTGGCCACCAGCACAGGATTCCGGCCCAGGCCACGGGCGTCGAAAAGGCCGCCGAAGGAGCCCACATCGGCCAGCACTCGCGGTCCGTGGGAGGCGCGGATCGCCCCCCGGGCCCGGGCCATCGCCTTCCCGGCGGCATCGATGTCCACGCCGGAATCGCGGTAGGTGATTCCCGAAGCTGCAGATCGTGTTCCCATGGATGGGTCATTCTAATGTCCTGGCCTCCCTTTTCCGGCCTTTCCCAGGGCTTTAGACTGGGGGAATGACCTTGGAACGGCGTCCTCTCGTCATTCTGGGCGCCACGGGAACCGTGGGCCGCCAGGCCCTTGAAATCCTCCGCAAGGCCGGATCTCCCCTGGAGGTCGCCGCCCTTTCCGCCCACCAGAATTCGGAAGCGTTGGGAAGCCTCGCAGAAGGGTGTCCCGGTGCCCGGGTCTACCTCACCTGCCGGGAGTCCGAACGCAGCCGGCTGCTTGAGGATCTGCAGCAAGGAGACTATGCGGTCTGTCTCAATGCGGTCGTCGGGGCGGCCGGGCTTCCTTTCAGCCAGGCCGTTCTCGAAGCCGGCCGCACTCTGGCCCTGGCCAACAAGGAATCCCTGGTGATGGCGGGCGGCCTCCTGACCGGTCTCGCCGCCCGGACCGGAGGGCGGATCGTTCCTGTGGATTCCGAACACTCCGCCATCCATCAGTGCCTCTCCGGCCGGAACCCCGAAGACGTCCGGCAGCTCATCCTGACCGCATCCGGCGGGGCCCTTCGCGACCTTCCCCTGGCCGAGTTTGCGGCCGTCACGCCCCAGCGGGCCCTGGCCCATCCGAACTGGGACATGGGCCCCCGGATCACGGTCGATTCGGCCACCATGATGAACAAGGCCTTTGAGATCCTCGAAGCCTGGCATCTCTTCGACGTGGAAGCCGAACGAATCCGGGTGATCCTGCACCGCCAGTCCGTGGTCCATTCCATGGTTGAATTCGTGGATGGATCGATCCTGGCTCAAATGGGGCCGCCCGACATGGCTTTCCCGATCCACTATGCCCTCCATCATCCGGAGCGCGTTCCCTCCCCGCTGCAGGGTTTCCAGCCCGACCTGTTCCACGAACTCACTTTCGAGGTCCCCGATCCCCGGCGGTACCCCGCCTTGTCGCTCGGGTGGGAAGCCGCCGTGCGCGGCGGAGCGGCCGGTGCCGTCTTGAACGCGGCCGATGAAATCGCTGTCCAGGCTTTTTTGGAGGGAGGCCTCGCCTTCTCCGAGATCGCCGCCCTCTGCCGGGAAACCCTCGGGGCCATGCCGGACCTCCCTTGTGCCACGCTGGAGGACATCCATTCCGCGGACACCTGGGGCCGCCGCCACGCCCGCGGTCTTTGCACCGCCCCGCGCTGACCGCCCTTTCGCATGCTTGACATCCTTGCCACGGCC
>CAZQAP010000076.1:3477-9117 GCA_964591365.1 uncultured Planctomycetales bacterium | reverse complement strand
CCCGGCTGGCGTTTTTTCATCTTTTCCGGCGGGATCCTGATGAATTTCATGGTGGCGGTGATTCTTTTTCCGCTTCTCTTCAGGATCGGGGTTCCTTTTGAAGCCTCGATGGCGGGAAGGGTGGAACCGGGCGGTCCGGCCTGGGAAGCCGGTCTTCAGGAGGGGGACCGGATTCTTTCGGTGAACGGACAGGACATGTTCGCTTTTCGCCATCTGGCCTCTGCCGTGGCCTTGAGCGAGGCGGATCAAACCCTCGACCTGGAACTGGAAACCAGCGATGGAGGACGCCGGTCGTTGACGGTTCAGCCCCGTTTCGACGAAGCCATGGGTTTCCGGCGGCTGGGAGTGGGCCTGCCCCTCGATCCCGAACTGCGCCTCGGGGTTTCCAAGGGATCTCCCGCCTGGGAGGCGGGCATCCGCCCCGGAGACAAGCTCCTTGCGGTGCAGGGCTGGCGGATCCCCTCCGCCCCGGCCGCCCGCGTCTACCTGGATCATGCCCTTGTCGGGGATGCCCCGGTGACCCTCACCTGGGACCACGCGGGAAAAGAAGTTACCGCCCCTCTGGGAAAACTCTCGGAAGAGCCGGCCCCTCCGCGGATCGGCGTGTCCAGCCTGGCCACCTTCGTCCGCGGCCTTCGTCCCGGGCCGCTGGCCGGAATCCTGAGGAAGGGAGACCGGATCCGGAGGGCGGGCGATCTCGATGTCCGCCGGCCGGCCGATTTCTTCGCGGCCGCCTGGCACGCCGACGGCCTCCCTCCGCTCGAGATCCTGCGGGACGGCGGGCCGGTGGCGATCCCTGCCGACCCCTCCCTGGCTCCCTCCAGCCTTGCCGCACAGGTCTGGCTGGGCGTCGATGATCCTCTGGTCCTTTCGGTTCGGCCCGGCAGCCCGGCCTGGAAGGCCGGAATGAGGGACGGCGACCGGGTCCTGCGCGTCGATGGAATCGATGTGAAGGACTTTTCCCAGTTGGCTGCCCTGGTGGTTCCCGATTCCGAAGCCGATCCGGAAACCCTTCCCCTGCTTGCCCTGGACTATCAGCGGGGAGGGACCGGCAACCCCATCCGGGTCCGGGTCCAGCCGAAAACATTTCCGAGCTACTCCTACGGCCTGGCCCTCCAGGTCCTCCAGGAAACGGTCCGGACCCGGACCTTCTTTGAGGGGATCTCGATGGGGTTCGCCGAAACCCGGCTGCAGGTGCAGGAGGTTCTTTTGAGCATCGAGCGGATGCTCACCGGAGACGTCTCGACCCGCAACCTGGGCGGAATCATCACCATTTCCGAGGTCACGCACTCCTTCGCCGCTTCAGGATGGATTCCCCTGCTCTTTTTTCTGGGAACCCTCTCCATCTATCTCGCGGTCTTCAACCTGCTTCCGATTCCCGCGCTCGATGGCGGCCACCTGTTCCTGATCCTGGTGGAGAAACTGCGCGGGCGGCCCCTGAGCGAACGAGCCCAGGGGATGTTCCACATGGTGGGTTTCGCGATTGTGCTGCTCCTGATCGTGTTCGTGACCTGGCAGGACATCCGCCGCCTCATCACCCGCTGACCCGGGCCGGGAAGAGGATCCGATCTTGTCCGCCTGGCTCCGCCTTCTTCGGGTCGCGCTCTCCCCCACCCTGGTCTGGGACGTTCTCGCCGGAGCCTGGCTGGCCGGAGCGGCTTGGAACTCCCGGCTGCTCCCCGTGCTGGCTGCGGGTCTCTGCGTCTATCACGCCGGAATGGCGCTCAACGATTTCGCCGACCGGAAGGAGGATGCCCGCCATCGGCCCGCGCGTCCGCTTCCCGGCGGCCGGATTTCCCCTGCCCAAGCCTTCGGGGCGGGCATCGGCCTCCTGCTGGCGGCCCTGGGCATCGCCGCCCTCGGTCTTTCCCGCCCCGCCTTCTGGATGGTGGGAGGCCTTTCAGCCCTGGTCCTGATCTACGACCTGGGAGGACCCCTGGTCCGCCGGGGGCCCGGGCCCCTTCTGCTTGCGGTTGCCCGGGGGGGAAGTCTCAACCTCGCGGCGCTGGCCCTGGGGCAAACCCCCGCCTCCCGGGACGGCCTTTTGCGCGCCACCGGAGCCTACGTCCTCTGGTTCCTCTTCACTGCACGCCTGGCCCAGAAGGAGGAAGCCGGCACTTCTCGGATCCGCGGTCTCCAGTTTTTGATCCTCATAGGGATGACCCCCCTGCTCCTGGTGATCCAGCGTTCCTTCTCACCGGTGGTCCTGGCAGGGTGGCTGCTTCTGGCGGCCTGGCTGGTCGGCCCCGAACTCCGCAACCGCGAGATCCTCTGGTCTCCGCTGCGCGTTCAGGCGGCAGTGCGCCGCTGTCTGGGCGGCGCCCCCCTTCTTCTGGGTCTCGCTTTATTGGGGGAGGGGATTCCCTGGGGTCTGCCTCTATCCCTTGTGGTGAGCGCTGGAGTCCGGCTCCTGGCCCGGCGCTTCCCGCCGGAGTGAGAGGGATCCCACGGGGTCAGAAGTAGCGGTCCAGGATCCGGTTCAGGTAGTTCCGGACTTCCGGCCGCCGGGTGTGGTCGCGGGCCTGGAGCAGGGGTTTCCAAGCCCGCTCCTTCAGGGCATTGGGAAGAGCGTCGATGGCCAGACGGCGGTCCGAGTCGGGGGCCTGTTCATCACCCACCAGCCGCAGCAAAAGCTCCTGCGGACCGGCAAACCGGGACAACGCCGCGAGGCTGTCGAAAGTCGCCGCGCGTTCGCGGCCCTTCGGGCCCGCTTCCCAGTGCCGAAGAAGCGGGGCCACCGCCCCTTCCCCGAAATTGGGCAGGATCTTGAGGACGACGATCCGGGTTTCGGGATCTTCCCGGCCGTCTTCCAGGACTCCGCTGAGAAAAGCCAGTCCGCGAGGATCCCGCAACGCACCCAACGCCCGGACGAGGTCGTCCTTTTCCGGAATCCCGCAGGAAGACCAGCGGTCCAAAAGCAGCCCGGTGGTGCGGGGATCGTGAAGGTCCCGGTCGAGAAGGAGGTTGAGCGCAGCAGCGGATCCGGCCTGGAAGGGAAAACCACGCAATTGCCGGAACCAGGGAGAAAGACTGCTTTCATCGCCCCGTTTCCGCAAGGCCTTGAGGGCCACGCTGACCACGGAAATGTCCTGGTCGTGGGCCAGTTCTTCCAGGACTTCCCGGCCGGCGTTTTCCCGCGTGGCCGCATCCCCCGAAAGGGACTGGGCCACGCTCAAGCGGACGCGGGCGTCCGGGGAATGGGCCGATGGCAGGATGGCCTCCCAATCCCCCAGGATGGCCAGGGTTTCCACCGCCTTGGCGCGCACGGCCGGGGAGGGGAACTTCTTCCGGTCCAGGAAAGGACGGATCCGGTCTTCGAGCTCCGGCTCCCCCAGAAGGGCCCGGGCGGAAAGCGCTTCGAGGGCCAGCGGCGGGGGGAGGCGCGAGGCCAGCCGGGCCAGCCGGGCGGGCGCTCCCGGGTCGGAAAGGGCCAGGAATGCCTCGAATGGGCGGTTTCCTTCCCCCTCCAGCTCACGGGAGCCGTTCAGCCAGGCTTCGACCTTTTCCTGGAGGAAGGGGACGGCTTCGGGCCCTCCCAGCTTTCCGAGCACGGCCAGGATGCGGCGTTGAACCCCCGGTTCGTCCTCGTGGTCGCGGGCGTGTTCCACCAGGCCCGGAACCAGCTCGCGGGCACCAAGTTCCCCGATGGCATCCACGGCGGCCGAGCGGGCCACGGGGACCGGCTGCTTGCGCACCACCTCCAGAAGGATCCCGGCCTGATCGACGGCACCGGTCGAACCGAGCGCCCCGCAGAGATTGACCAGGACGGGCCAGGCCGCGGAATCCGAAACGCGGGGACGGATTTCCGCCACGATGAGCGGGGCAGCTTCTCTGCCGTGCTGGCGCAAGATCTCCTTGGCGAAACGCAAACCCATCCGGGTGGTTTCCACCAGATGGCGCACGAAGCGTTCCAGGGGCGGCCGATCCCCGGTGACCGAGTATTCGGGGATCAGCCTGTCGGGCGGAGGGAACGCCGGCAGGGCATCGGAAGGGGGCCGGGCCGGGGGTGAGCAGGCCGCCGCTCCCAGGGCGCTTGTCAGCAGGAGAAGAAGCGCAGTGGACGGGTAGAATCGGATTCTCATGGAGAGTGCGGACCTTCGAAAGGGCCGGGTTCCGGGACTGGGCTTCACCCTCGGCCCGCACGTCCTGGAGCATGGCCTGACGCTGGCTCCCATGGCGGGCAACACCAATCTAGCCTACCGGCGCCTTTGCCGGAGGTTCGGGGCGGAGATGACCACCACCGAAATGGTCTCCGCGCGAGCCCTGGTGCAGGGGAATTGCAGGACCGGGCGGCTTCTGGAACGGGACCCCGAGGAAGTTCCCGTGGCGGCCCAGGTTTTCGGTGCCGAGCCGGCCGTGGTCGGCGAGGCCGCGGCCATCTGTGAAGGCCTTGGCTTCCACGCCGTCGACCTGAACATGGGCTGCCCGGTTCCCAAGATCACCGGGGGCGGCGGGGGAAGCGCCCTTCTGCGGAACCCTGCCCGGGCCGCCCGGGTGGTCGAAGCCATGGCCCGGGCCACGGCTTTTCCGGTCACCGTGAAGATCCGGGCCGGTTGGGACGACCAGAAGCGGGATGCTCCCCGGTTCGCAACCGCCATGGAATCCGCAGGGGCCCGGGCCATCACCATCCACGGACGCACCCGGGAACAGAAATACAGCGGCCAGGCGGACTACGAGCTGATCGGAGAAGTGGCCGATGCCGTGGACATCCCTGTGATTGGCAACGGGGACGTGGTGGACGTCCGGAGCGCGCTTAGGCTGGCCTCCTTCGGGGTGGCCGGGCTGGCCATCGGCCGGGGAGCCCTGGGCCGCCCCTGGATCTTCGCGCAGATCCGCGCCGGTCTCCGCGGCGAGCCGGTTCCCGAAGCTCCGGCGCCGGAAGAACGGGCTGCGCTCCTTCAGGAACTGGCCCGGGGGGTGGTCGACCTCTACGGGGAGGCGCCGGGGATGAAGATCATGCGTCGTCTGGCGGCGGACTTCCTCAAAGGCACCCCCGGGGCACCCGCGCTCCGCAGCCGCTGCAACCGGCTCGCCACGCTCCACGATCTGGAGGAGCTTCTGGGACGGGAACCGCGGCGGGATCAGTCTTCGGGAATCTCGGTCTGATCCACGTCCACCTGCCAGGGATTGGATCCGTCCAGATTCAGGCCCTGGACCGTCCGCAGGCGGCTCCATGCCTTGGCGTAGTCCATACGGGCCCGCTTCTCATCGCTCAATGCCACCGAAAGATCGTCCTGGAACTGCAGCACGGTGAAGTTTGTGGAGGCCCCTTCCCGCAGTCGGCGGGTTTCTGCGTCGAGCTGGCGCCGGGCGACCTCAACCGAGGTAGAAGTGGTCTTGACCCGTTCGGCCTGGAAATTCAGGTCGCGGACCGCTTCCCGGACCTCGTTGGAAACCTGGATCTCCTGATCCCGGAGCTGGCGCACCGCAAGGTAGTATTCGGCCCGGGCCCGCTCTTCGAGCCCCCGGAACTGGCGGTTGCCCAGGGGGATTTCGAGGGCCACGCCGACGGAATACCCGGCCGAACGGAACTGGAGCAACGGGGTGAAAGCCTTGTTGACCTGCCGCTTGGTTCCCAGGCTGGATCCGGTGGCCACGAAATTCAAGAGCGGCAGCGTGTCCTGCTGGGCCACGTCCCAG
>CAZQAP010000076.1:0-3377 GCA_964591365.1 uncultured Planctomycetales bacterium | reverse complement strand
TCCTCCACCCGCAGGGGCAGGCTGCGATGTTCTGGATCGACAGGGGCCGGCTTCGGGTTTTGCGGGCTTTCCGGGGCCTGGTACGCGAAGACCGGGAGGATGGCGGCGGAGACAGAGAGGAGGACCGTCAACATCGGGATCGCGGAAGGGTAGCCTGCCCCACTCCTCACTGCGAGGGCCTGGAGGAGGCGGGGCGGCTCCTCCAGGCGAGAAGAGCCTCAAGCCGGCCCCTTGCCGCGGGATCCCCACAGGCCTTCCGAGCCTCTTTCAAGGCCTCGATGGGCAGGACCCCGCGGAATTCCGCGGCTTTCCGGGCACGCAGGCGTTCCAGCTCCGCAAGGGCCCGTTCCCGGGCCCAGGGGCTCTTTCCGCAAGCCTGGGCGAGGTAGAACCGGACCAGGGTCCGGCCCCGCCTGGAGGCGGGGCCCTGCAGCAGTGCGAGGACGGCCTTCATCCAGGAAATCTTGGCCTCGAGGTTGCGGTCCCGCCCGTTGACCTTGGCCATCAGGCTGAAAAGGATCCCCCCCGGCCTGGGGTTGCGCAGGAGGACCAGCTCCCGCTCCCCCGCCCGGACGACCCGCCAGCCGTCCGCCAGGTAGGAAAGCCTCCGGGGGGCGGCATGGCGGCTTTGCAGGTGCTCCTCCACCTGCAGGGTGACCTGGAGTCCCACGGCGGGAATGAGATCGGCGGCGGTCACCCTGCCAACCAGGATTTGGTCGGCCCCCCGCAAGACCGGTTCCAGGTCGCTCCAGGGCGCCGGCGGAGCCGCCCGGCCAGACTGGGGAAGGGACGTCCCTCCAAGGAGAACCAGGAAAAGCGCGGGGGCCCAGCAGGGGGTCCGGGAGCCCCTCGTCAGCGAAGGGTGGCGCTGGAACCGGGCGGGGAGAGAAACGGCGGGCGCCATGGAACGGCCTCCCAGAATACCCGCCAGGCTTCCCCGCCCGCGGCGGGGAGCGGGAGGCTTTCGGAATCCCCCGGCCCGTCCAGGAGGGCGATCCAGCCCCCCAGCCATCCCCGGTCTCCGGGTGCGCGGCGATTCCAGAGGTCCCGGACGCGGGCGGCCAGGGCGGCTCGCGGGGCTTCGTTCTCCCCGAGGGCCAGGCGCCGCTGGAGTTCTCCCCAGAGGTCGGGAGCCGAGGCGGCCTTCCAGTCGGTGATCCAGGGGGCGCGGCTGGCGGTCCGCAGACCCAGCCGGATTTCAAGGCCCCTCCGGGCTCCGGAAGGCAGTCCGCCCGAGGGGAGCGAAACCAGCGGCAGGCGGTTCCGGGGCAGCGGGAAGCGGGCCTGCCAGGAAAGAACCGCCTGCTTGCGCCGGTTTTCCCCTTCCACGGCCCGGGCCCAGTCTTGGTTCCAGGTCTCCTCCACCAAGCGGGGTTCGGGAATCGGGGGCGGGACGGCGCGCAGCAGGCCGGGATCGGCTTGGTGTTCTGGGCGGGGCAACGGAGCTTCGAAATGCAGGATCGGAGGGTCGCTTCGCGGCCAGCCGAGAAGCTGGACCAGGGCGGTCACCGGGACGGCCGAAACGGTGAGGATGAGCAGGAAGGCGGCGGCCCGGAGGACCGGGTTGCGCCGCAGGGAGATCCCCACGCTCCAGGTGGCCGAACCCATCTCCGCCAGCCTGGCGGCGAACTCCGCGCGGAAGGGAGGATCAGGCAGCGCGGAACGAAGTTCCCCGGCGAACTCCGCAAGGTCGTCCGGTTCCCCGGTGGCGGGCGGCTCGAAAGGGGTCGGGTTCATGTTTCGGCGGGAGGCTTCGGATCGGGATCGAATTCGTCCGCGCGTTCGCGCATGCGCCGCAAGGTATAGAAGACGCGCGACTTCACCGTTCCCACGGGAATCCCCAGGATTTCGGCCACATCGCGGTAGGGAAGCTGCTGGAAAACCGTGAGTTCCAGAAGCTCCTGCGAGGCGGGATCGAGTTGGGAGAAGACCTCCCGGATGCGGGCGGCCCGTTCGGAACGGGAAGCCAGCTCCGGCGGGCCGGGGGAGGAGTCGGGAGCATCCTCCAGGGCCGCGGAGGAAACAAACGGCCGGCGGCGGCGGCAGTGGTCGATCCAGAGGTTGCGGGCGATGCGCAGGAACCAGCTCTCCCAGCGGCCGGTCGCGCGGTACCGCCCGATCCCCTGGAGGACGCGAAGAAAGACATGCTGGGTGAGATCCTCGGCCAGCCCGGGCCCGGCCCCGCAACGCTGGAAGAACCCGAGCAGTCGAGGCCCCATGGAGGCGGTGAGATCCTCGAAAGCCTGCGGGTCTCCATTCCGGAAGCGGATGAGGGGGTCCGGGGAGCGGCCGCTCATCGGCCTCCCAGGACAACGCAGTCCGGCCCGCCCGGGTTCATTCCTGTTCCCGAACCTCTCCGATTCGTTCCAGGAGGTCTTGAAAGCGCTCCCCTCGGCCCTGAAACACGATTTCGCGCTGGGAGCCCCAGCCGGAGAGGAAGACCTCCAGCCGTTCCTCGGGCAGCCAGGCAGCCATTTTTTCGGCCCATTCCACCAGGACGACGGGCCCCTCGGCCAGCCGCTCGGCCAGACCTTCCTCGAGAAGCGCCTGCATCCGCGCTTCAAAATAAGCGTCAAGATGAAGCAGCGGGTGGCGTCCCTGGTATTCCCGGCAGAGCAGATAAGTCGGAGAGACCAGTCGTTCCGGCACCTCCAGACCGGCACCCACTCCCGCACACAGGGTGGTCTTGCCCGCCCCCAGCTCTCCATGGATGGCCAGCAGGTCTCCAGGGCGGAGTTGCCGACCCACCCGGACACCCAGGGCATGGGTCTCGGCGGACGAAGAGGTGGTCAGTTGCCGCCGGGTCCCTTCCACCTGTATCTCCAGCCGCCCGCAAAGGCCAGCTCGCGGTTCCCATCCAGCCACCGCAGCCCCGCCCCCGCGGCCAGGACCTTGCCGATCGGCGTCAGGCCGGTCCGCCGGAGGACAGGATCCCGGCCCGCTTTGCGGGCCTGAAGGGGGGAGAGGGCAGCCAGGAGTTCATAGTCCTCGCCCTCCTCGAGGGCCGCCCGCCATCCTCGGGTCCCCGGCTTCACCCTGGGGGCCAGAGGGAGAGCCCGCAGGTCGATCCGGGCCCCCACGCCGCTGGCCCGCAAAAGCCGCGGGAGGTCGGCCGCCAATCCATCGCTAAGATCCATCATGGCATGGGTTTGGAAGCGTTCCACAAGCCGGCGACCCTCCTCCAGCCGGGGGCAGGGGCGCAAATGGCCCCCTCCCCGCACGGCGTTGCCGAGACGCCCGGTGACGCAGAGGAGGTCCCCCGGGCGGGCTCCGCGGCGACCGGGCATGGGCCGGCGCCCTTCCCGCCCGATGGCCGTGCAGGTGAGGACCACGGTTCCGGCGTGACTCAGGTCCCCCCCCGCCACGGGAATCTTGAA
>CAZQAP010000075.1:0-13853 GCA_964591365.1 uncultured Planctomycetales bacterium | reverse complement strand
ATGTCGGCCTCTTTTTTTGACCACGGCGTCATGCTATTAGGCGAACATCAGTAGGAACCCCCCTCCTGCCCCTTCTTTGGCGGCAGGAGGGCCTCCACTGAAAGGAGCAGGGGTTCCAGACGGTATTCGTCCAGGGTGTAGACGAAGGGCAGGCCCGGGATAAAGGCGTAGCGCGCCTCGGGGCCGGCGGAACGTCCCAGGTGGATTTCGAAACGCTGCTTGCCGGCCTCCGCGCGCAGGACGTTGGTGTCGAAACCGTATTCGGGTCCGGGAACCTCATCCTTGGAAAGCGGGGCGGCGACGTCCTTGGCCCAAAGGGCGAGCAGGGACTTCACCAGATGGTCGCCAGCCTCCTTCCAGGCCGGGACCTCGCGCGGGGCGGTCATCTTCCAGGCCGAGGTCTTCGTTGCGCCGCTGTCCGCAGCCACGCGCTCGATGCGCCACGACTGGTCGCCCTCCTCGTCCTCGCGCTCGATCCATTCGACGGCGGAGGCCTCCAGCTCGCGCGGCAGGAAGGGGCCCGCCAGCCAGTCGGCCGGATCGGCGCTGGGCGGCGTGAAGCGGTCGGCCAGGATCACATCGTCGGTCCCCTTCCGGCGCACGTAGAACTGGAGCACCAGTTTGGCCCCCTGGCGAACGTCCTGGCCGCGCAGCCCGCCGGTGACCAGGTCGGCGATCGCGGCCCCCTGGTCGTCGAAGACGGTGATTTCGGTCCCCTCGGCTTCGTCCACCTTGTAGACCTCGCGCCGCTCCGGGTTGTCGGAGACCGTCTCGCGGTTGTCCAGCCGCGTCATGGCATCCACCAGGCGCACGACCTTGGGGAAGTCGGCGGGATGCCCGAAGCGCTCCCGCACCTTCCAGCCCTCCCCACTCCGCACCAGGGTGGCGGTCTTCTCGCCGGCGTGGATCACCACCTCCGAGATCCGCTCCCGCTCGGCCTCGAGTTTCGGAAAGAGGCGCACGATCCGGGCGCGCGTGCGCGTGAAGGCGTCCCCCCGCCAGGGCTGTTCGAGAGCCAGGGCCAGCCCGAAGAGGACCAGGAACACGATCAGGAGAACCCCGTTGCGCCGGTTCAACTCCGCCCCTCCATAGGAAGGTAGGGCCGGCGGGCCCTGCGGCGCCAGAAGAGACCGTGGGCCAGCCCGGCGGCGAGCACCAGGAGCACGGGAGCGAGCACGTTCCCCCAGGCGACCAGGCGGCGCAGCGCGCGCTCGTGGCCGCGCGCCTCGCGTTCGACCTGGTTGCGCTCGTCGGGCGGAAGACGGGAAAGATCGACCTCGTGCGCATCGAGGTATTCCCGGCGGAAATCGCGCAGCTTGCGCTCGCGCGCCCCGCGCGTGCGCAGGGCGATCAGGCCGGCATCCTGCACCAGCCAGTCGGCCAGGTTCTGGGCGAAGGCGCGGTTGCCGGGCGCCAGGAGCTGGTTCTGGAGGAAGTGGGAGTCCCCCACCACGACGAGGACCGCGGAGGGAGCCCCCCCTCCCGGCCCCGCGGAGGAGAAGTCACCCCGGAACACCGCCGCCAGCGCGAAGGAACGGGGCGGCCCGCTCTTGAGGGCTTCGGCGTGCCGTTTCTCCAGGCTGGCGGGATCGCGGTCCACCGGGACTTCGGAGGGCAGCAGCCAGGAGCGCGGCGAGGACCGCAGAAGCTCGCGCGCCTCGAGGCCCGCCCGCAGGCCGTCCCAGAACACCGGGTGCGCCCACATGAGGACCATCTTCGGAATGCCGGCCGTGATCACCTGCCCGCGGTCGAAGGAACCGTCCTCGAGAAGCGGCCAGAAGCCGTAGGCGCGCCGCACCGGAACCGTCATCGTCTCGCCGCCGGCCACGGGGACCGAACGCCGGGCGACCTCGATCTCCTGCGAGGCCTCGTCGAAGACCAGGCGGCCGGAAACGCGGATGCCGAAGCCCTCCAGCCAGGCGTCCAGCCCGCTCTGGATCGGCTTGCGTTCGAGGGTGTGCGGTTCGTAGTCCTCGCCGTCGGCCAGAATGCAAACGCGGCCCCCGCCGGCGAGATAGGCGTCGAGATGCGACACCTCCTCGGGGGTCATGCCGGCGGGCCGCGCCACGATCAGGGCCTTCAGGTCGCCGGGGACCGGCTGATCGAGCCCCACGTCCCGCACCGCCTCGCGCTCGCCGAGGGCCTGGCGCAGGTTCTCGAAGATGCGGCCGGCGGGAACGGGCAGATCGATGCCGGGGGGCGAAGGCGGAAGGGGCGGTTCGCGCGAGAAGAAGCCGATCACCGGCCGCTCGGCCCCTTCGAGCCCCGCCAGGGCCGTGGCGAAGGTGTACTCGAACTGCTCCGGCACCAGGAAGGGGAGCGTCTTCTCGCGGTCCTGGTAGCGCAGCGTCAACCCCTGGTAGAGGTTCCTGACGCTGACGCCCTCCAGGTCGCGGCCAGAAAGGGGCACCGCCGCGATGCCGGCCCGCTCGGCCTCGGCCATGGCGGCCGGATCGAGGGTCGGATCGACCGTCTCCACCACCATCCGGCCGTGCGCGCGGGCCCGCATCTCCTCAAGGAGGTCCACGAGGACCAGGCGCAACGGCAGGATCGCCTCGGCCCCCTCGAGATCGCGGTTGAAGTAGAGCTTGACCTGCAGGCGGTCTTCCAGCTTGTCGAGCAGCGCGGTGGTCGCCGGGGCGAGGGTGAACTCCCGCTCCGCGGTCCAGTCGAGGCGCCCGGGAAGATGGTCGCTCGCCACCAGCCCGGCCGCCGCGATCCCCAGAAGAAGCACAGCCGTGACGCGGCCCTGCAAAAGGGCCCGCTTCCGGCGCCCGCTCAAGGACTCCACCTCCGGCGTTCGAGCGCCAGCCCGTTGAGGGCCAGGAGAAGAAGCGTCACCCACAGAAAGAAGGCTACGTCCTTCAGGGCGACAACGCCGCGCAGGATGGCCTGGAAGCGTTCGCCGAAGTCGAGTCCCAGAAGAATGCGGCCGAGCGAGGGCGGCATGGCCGCGGAGGTGGCGGCGAGGCCCAGCAGGTTGAAGAGGAGCAGCACCGCCACGGCCAGGACCCAGGCCACGATCTGGTTGCGGGTCAAGGCCGAAAGGAACAGGCCCACCGCCACGCAGGCCGCGCCGAGAAGCGCGCTGGCCAGGTACCCCCCCGCCACCGGCCCCCAGTCGAGCGGGCCCAGGGCGGCCACGGTCAAGGGCACCCCCAGGGTGAAGAGGAGCACGAGCAGCAGGATCCCCCAGGCGCCCAGGAACTTGCCCAGCACCACCTCGCGCAGGCGGAAGGGCCAGGCGAGCAGCAGCTCCTCGGTTCCCGAACGGCGCTCCTCGGACCACAGCCGCATGGTCGTGGCCGGGGCCACCACGATCAGGAGCTGGGGCATGAAACCGAAGAACCCGCGCAGGCTGGCGGTGCGCTCGTCGAAGAAGGGGCCCACGACGAAGAAGAAGGCCGCCGCCAGGGCCGGCACCAGTCCCAGCAGCACGTAGGCCACCGGCGACTCGAAAGCCGCGCGCCATTCCCGCCGCGCCACCGTGAAGGCCCCGCTCACCGGGCCTCCCCTGCCTGCCCCGGCCGGGTGAGACGCCGGAACATCGTCTCCAGATCGCGGCTGCGCGGGGCCAGTTCGACGAGCTGGAGTCCACGGGCGGCGGCCTCGGCGGAGAGCTTCGCCAGCGCATCCGCTCCCGCGGCCATGCAGATCTCGGCCGCCGCGAAGCCCTGCGGCCCGAAGGGCGAGGCGCGCTCCTCGAGCAGTTCCGCTCTGCAGGAGGCAAGAAGTTCCGCCAGCTCCTTGCGCGACCCACGGATCGTGATGAAGGCGTGCAGGCGGCCGCCGCCCGTTCCGGTCAGTTCCCGCAGGGGAGCGTCGGCCACCTTGCGCCCCTCGGAAAGGAGCACCACCCGGTCCGCCACGGCCTCCACCTCGGGCAGGACGTGGCTGGTGAGGATCACGGTCTTCTTCTTCCCCAGGCGCCGGATCTCCTCGCGCATGCCGATCACCTGGTTGGGGTCGAGCCCGTTGGTCGGCTCGTCGAGCAGCAGCAGCGGCGGATCGTGGAGCAGGGCCTGGGCCAGGCCCACGCGCTGCCGGAAGCCCTTGGAACATTCCCCGATCGGCCGGCGGTAGACCGCCTCGAGCCCGGCCTGCACCACAACGCGGTCCACGGCCCGGCGGCGGGCGGCGCGCCCGAGACCGTGGGCGCGGGCGGCGAAGGCCAGGAAGTCGCCCACGCGCAGCTCGGGATAGAGCGGGTTGTTCTCGGGCAGGTAGCCGAGGCGGCGCTTGGCCTCGCGCGGCGCGGTCTCGAGGTCGAAGCCGCAGACCCGCGCGGAACCGGCATCCGCGCCCAGGAAGCCGGTGAGGATCTTGAGGACGGTGGTCTTGCCGGCGCCGTTGGGGCCCAGGAAGCCGACCACGCCGCCGCGGGGGACCGAGAACGAGATGCCCCGCACGGCCCGCACCTCCCCGTACGACTTTTCCAGATCCTCGACCTCGACCACAGGCGGGCCGTTGGACCCGGAGGGGGAACTACTCGACATCCTCCATCGAGAAGGCGTTGAGGAACTCCTGGTTGGAGGGGAAGCGCTGCAGCCGGTTGATCAGAAGCTCCATCGCTTCAAGAGGCCGCATGCGTCCCAGCACGCGGCGCAGGATCGTGACCTTGCGCAGGGTGCTGCGGGAGAGGAGACGCTCCTCCTTGCGCGTTCCGGAGCGGTCGGCGGCGATGGCGGGGTAGATGCGCCGGTCGGCCAGCCGCCGGTCGAGGACCAGTTCCATGTTCCCGGTACCCTTGAACTCCTCGAAGATCACCTGGTCCATGCGGGATCCGGTGTCAACCAGGGTGGTGGCGACGATGGTGAGCGCCCCGCCCCGTTCGGTGTTTCGCGCGGCCCCGAAGAAGACCTTCGGCTTGGACATCGTGCGCGCGTCGAGACCGCCCGACATGATCTTTCCGCCGCCGCCGATCACGTGGTTGTAGGCGCGGGCCAGGCGCGTGATCGAATCGAGCAGCAGAACCACCTCGTGCCCGGCCTCGACCTGCCGTTCGGCGTAGTGCTGCACGGCCTCGGCCAGCCGGACGTGGTTCTGGGGCGTTTCGTCGAGCGTGCTGACGAAGACCTTGCCGTTCTTGACGTTGCGCTTCCAGTAGGTGGCCTCCTCGGGGCGCTCGTCCACGAGAAGCACGATCAACTTCACGTCGGGATAGAGCGCCTCCATCGCCCGGGAGATCTGCTGCAGGATCATCGTCTTGCCGGAGCGCGGAGGCGCCACCAGCAGCGCCCGCTGGCCGCGGCCGAGCGGACAGAGCAGGTCGACCACGCGCATGGAGATCTGGCCCTCCTGCTCGAAGGTCCCCAGCTCGTAGTGGAAATCGGGATCGATGACCGTGAGGGCCTTGAAGCCGCGGCGGCGGCGGTGGTCGGGGATCTCCAGGCCGTCGATGGTGGCGATCTCGGCCACCCGCGGGGGCCGGCCGTTCAGGGCGGCCGAGGCCCGGCCCACGATCTCGCTGCCCCCCTTGATGCGGAACTTGCGGACCAGGTGGAAGGGGATCTGCGGGTCCTTGGGGTTGGGGAGCAGGTTGCGCTCCGGCTGGCGCAGGAAACCGTTGCCGTCCTTGCGCAGGTCCAGGATCCCGGTGACCGTCACGGCGGCCGGGGAGGGATCCCCAAGCGGCGGCCGGGCGGGCCGCGCGGGCCGGGCCGCCGGCCGCGATCGGCGGCCGGGGCGGGCCCGCCGGGAAGAACGGGCGGCGGCCGGGGCCGGAGAAGGGGGGGATTGCTTGCCTTCCTCAAGAACCACCTGTGCGGCGGGGTCCTGGGGCAAGGGACGGCGTCTGCGCCTTCGGCGGCGGCGCCGTTTCGGAGAGCTTTGTTCTTCGCTCACGGGTCCTCCCACCGGTCGAACCGGAAGGCAGGGTCAAACTGGAGTCCTGGCCGCCGGGGGAAGAAGGTCCTTCCCGCCAGGCGGGCCGGGGTGATGCAACAACAGCCCGTTACCGTCCCATTCCACAGGAAAGGACGGCGGGTTTCGGAACCAGAGGCAGAGGTTGGGTCGGGGCGAAAGGATTTGAACCTTCGACCTCTGCGTCCCGAACGCAGCGCTCTAGCCAAGCTGAGCCACGCCCCGAAGGTTGCGCTCCCATTATCGGCACGAGGGAGGGCCGGCGTCAAGCTCCGCAGGCAAAAGGGCCCGAAAAAGCCTTCCCCAGACCCGATGGGGTCCGATCCCCCACCTGGGCCGAGCCCTGCCCCCGGCCCCGGAGGGGCGGTATCAGCCCCCCAGATCGACGAACATTCCCCCGTTCCGGCGCGCCAGGTCCGTCATGAAATCCTTCTGGAATTCCCCGATGGCGATGGTGTGCAGCGTCACCCGGCGGAAGCGGTTCAGGCCGGTGATGGATTCCAGGATGTCGTCCGGATCGACCAGATCCCCCACGCTGGGGCGCCCGTCGCTGAGGAAGAAGATCGTGTCGAGATCCGATTTGACCTTGGCGGTGGGATCCTCCGCTCCCCTGACCCCCAGCCCGGCCAGAAGGGCCGCGTAGGTGTTCGTGCGCCCCTCTTCGAGCCCGGAAGATCCGCTCAAGCCTGCGGAGGCCAGGCCCCGGGCGGAATCCCCCCCGATCGGCTTGAGCTTGCGGACCCAGGCGGCCGCGCTGCGGCGGTTGAGGGCATTGGCCTGGACCAGGCGGTTCTTCCAGGGACGCACCTTGCTGGCGAAAGAGAGGATGTTGAAGGAGACGCTGGTGTCGAGGTTCCGGATCGTCCGCAGGAGCTCCTCCTTGACGATGTCGAGCTTCCCGAAGCGCGTGAAGCCGCGCTGCTTGAAACCGTCGCGGTTGACCACGTAGTCCTGCATCGAGCCGGAAACGTCGATGATGAAGACCACCCGCGTGCTGGTGGTGTCGATGCCCATGAAGCTGGCTTCGCTCTGGCTGGGCCGGTACTGGGCGTTGGCCTGCTTGCGGGCGACCTTGCGCTTGGCGATCTCCGCTTCCGTGGGAACCCGGTAGGAATCCCCCGCCCTGGCCCACCAGCGGCGCCAGAGGGCAGGATCGTCCACGAACTGCATGTCGGTGACGGCGATCAGGGCCGGGTAGACCTGTTCGAGAATGCGCCCCTTGCCGTTCTCGAGCAGGTCGATGAGGACCGGCACAGCCGCCTTCACGCGCACCTTGTGAAGCGCCAGACAGGCCGCTGTCTGCACCTCGAGCGCCGGATCGTTCAGGGCGGCCACGATCGGGGGGCCGGCGGCATCCTCGCGGCCCTTGCCCAGGGCGCCCAGGGCATTCACCGCCGCGACGCGCACGAGGTTGTTGTCGTCCTCGCCCGCCATCGCGGCAAGGACGGGAAGGCCATCCACGTCCCGGACCGCGGCTTCGGTCGTGGCGGCCCAGACCCGCACCTCGGCCTCCCGGTTCTCGAGTTGTCCGCGCACCAGGGGCGCGAAATCCTCCCACCTTCCCCGTTCCGTGGCGCGCAACACGCCGACCAGCTCGCGGCGGTCGGAGGACTTCGCCAGGACCTCGTGCAGGGGCCCCCGAGCGGCCTCGGAGGGGAGCTGGGCAAGCACCTCGATGGCCGCATCGGCCACCCGCGGGTCCTTGTCGCGCAGGACCGGCACCAGGAGCCCCGCCACCTGGGGATCGTCGATCTGCTCGAGGGCCTTGACCGCCTCGACCCGCTCCCAGGTCTCCTTGATCTTGCGGAAATAGCGTTTGAAGTCGCGGATGGTGTCCTGGCCGTCCTGCGGCATCAGCAGGGCGGGAAGACAGAGGAGCAGGGACAGGGACACCACGGGAGTTAGGATACTGCCAGGATGGAATTGACCCTTTCGACCCACCTGCTGGTCTACACGGGGATGGGGGAAGCCCTCCTGCGCACCCTGGAAGGGGCCGGTTTCCCCGGGCTGGAGGTCTGGCTGGCGGAACCGCACCTGCCCTGGAAGAACGAACGGGCCCTGGAAGGGTTGCGCAAAAAATTCGGCGATCACGGGCTGCGGGCGGCGAGCGTGCACCTGCCCTTCTATCCCTCGGTTTCCGAACTGCGGGAACAGGGCCGGCGCTGGTCGCTCATCGACCCCGAACCCGCCGAGCGCCGCGAGGCGCTCCAGGGGGCGGCCCAGGGCCTGCACGCCGCCGCGGCCCTGGGGGCCGACCGCGCGGTCCTGCATCTCGGCTGGCCCGGCGACGCCTGGGACGCGTCCGCGGAAGGCCGGGCGCGGGAAGGGGCCGCGGAGCTTCTCGTCACGGCCCGTTCGGTCGGGGTCGAACTGCTGCTCGAAAACATCCTCTCCACCGGGACGCGCACCGCGCGGCTGGTGGCACTTCTCGACGAAATCGATCCCGGGGGCGAGGCCGGGGTCTGCCTCGACCTGGGACACGCGCACGTGTTCGGCGGAGTGCTGACCGAACTCGCCGATGCGCTCCCGCGGCTGCGGCACGTGCACGTTCACGACAACGCCGGCGACGAGGACCGCCACCTGGCGCCGGGACAGGGCACGATTCCCTGGGGCGACGTGCTCGGCCAACTGGCCCGGCACGGCTACGACCGCCTGGGGGCGCTCGAACTGCGCGACTTCAGCCGCGGCCGCGATCCGGCCCCCGCGGTCCTGGAATCCGAAGCCGCGCCCGCGCGCCGCTTCCGCGACCACTGGGCGGCGCAGGGTCTTCTCTCCCTTCCGAGCCCGGAGGTTTCGGCATGAAAGAAGCCCTCGAGAAGGAAGTCTTCCCGGATCTGGAACCCGGGCCGGAGCCGGGGCTTTCGCAACGGCTGCTTTCGGGTTCGATCCCGCTCCAGCCCCTCACCCCCGAAGCGGGACGGCGGCGCTACTTCCGCCCCCTGGCCCCTTCCCAGCGCGGCTGGCTGGTGGTCCGCACCCCGGATCCGCCGCCCGCCGCCACGACCCGCTGGCTGCTCGAACGGGGCGTGCGCGTGCCGCGCCTGGGACCCGCGCGGGCGGGAGTCTATCTCTGCTGGGACTTCGGCGACCGGCACTTGAGCCACGATCCCCGGCCCGCCGCCTACGAACAGGTCATGGCCTTCGGAGAGCGGATCGGCAGCGGCACGCTTCCAGCCGGCCATCCCAACGCGCAGCTTGCGCTCGACGAGGCCCTCTTCCGCAAGGAGCTGCGCATGTTCCGCGAGTGGTACGTGCAGGCCTTCCGCCGCCGGGCGCACGCCCCCGTGGAGGCCGATCGCGTGGATGCGCTCTGCGCGCGGCTCGCGGCGGAGGCTTCCCTGGGGCCGGCCCGGCTTCAGCACCGCGACTTCCACTCGCGCAACGTCCTTCTTCCCGCGGGGGGCGGGCCCGTGCTGCTCGACCACCAGGATCTGCGCCGCGGCCCGCTCTTCTACGACCTGGCCTCGCTCCTGACGGACGCCTACCTCGATCTTCCCGGCGCCATCCGCGCGCGGCTCGAGGCCGAAGCGGAGGCCCTGGGCGCCCGCCACGGTTTGACGCGGGAGGAGACCCGCGAACGCCTGCGGATCACTGCGCTCCAGCGGGTCCTCAAGGCAATGGGGACCTTCGGCCACCAGCTGGCCCGTTTCGGCAACCGGCGCTACGAACCGGCCGCAAGAAGGGCGCGCCCCATCGCCCTGGCCTTGCTCGCGGAATCCCCGGCCTACGAACCCTTGAAGGAGTGGATCGCATGACCACCGCCCTGGTCCTGGCCGCCGGCAAGGCCACCCGCCTGGTCGGGCTGCGCGAACGCTGGGCCAAAGCCTGCATGCCGGTCGGCACCACGACGCCGCTTGGCTTCCTGCTGCCGCGGCTCTTCGAGGCGGGCGTGGACCACGCGATCGTGAACCTGCGCTACAAACCGAAGCAGGTGGAACGGCTGGCCCGCACGGTGGCACCGGAGGGAATGCACCTCTCCTTCCTGCGCGAATCCGCTCTCCTTGGAACCGGCGGCACGCTGGCCGCGGCGGCGGAGCGCTGGGAGCTTCCCGACCTGATCGTCAACGCCAAGATCTTCACTGATCTCAACTTCCGCGCCGTGCTGGCCCTGCCGGCCCCCGCGGTGGTCGTGCATCCGCCCTCCGATCTGTCCGTCTTCGGCGGCTTCCGCTGGCGCGAAGGGCGCCTCATCGGGCTGCGCCCGGCCGGTCCTCCGCCGCGGGAGCCGGGCTGCGCAGTCTTCACCGGGATTTCGCGCCCGGCCGAGGCCTGGCTCCCCTACCTGCGTGCGGCGCGCCGGGAAGACCCGGAAGCGCCCCTCTGCCTGGTCCGCGACGCCCTGCTCCCCGCCCTCCGGGACGGGATCCCGGTGCGCGTGCTCCCCCACCGCGGCACCTGGTTCGAGATCAGCACCCCCGAACGCCTCGAAGAAGCCCGCGAGTTCCTGGCGTTGCAGGCCGAGCTGGAAGCCGGACCGCGCTGATCCGGCGGCGGAGAGAGCCACCCTATTTGAACCAGCTCGGGTCCCCCTGGTATTCCCGTCCCTTCACCACGAAAACCAGGTCGTTGGTTCCCTGGATGGGGACCCTGGAGGGGGAGAAACTCCAAAGGAAGCCCTTGGAATAGTGGGCCTCGAGAGAGAGGAAATAGCCCTCGCCGCCGGGAAGCGGGAAGGGAACACCGCTGGGATCCTCGACCTGGACTCGAACCTCGTGGTCCCCGACGAAGAAGGGGTGTGCCGGATCCTCGGGATTGGCGAGTCTTTCGAAGTTGAGGGTGATCGTCTGGCCGGCGAGTCCCTTCACCTGGCCCTGAAGGACGAGATTCCCCACCTGCCCCGGAAACAACCGCACCGAGAAGGATTCGGAAGGTTTCGAGGGATCCAGATCGACGCGCACCTCCTGGTATCCCGGAGAGGAAACGGTGAGGTATTTCTCCACCGCAGGAACCCACCCGGAAAAATTGGAGTCTTCCGCATCCCGGCTCTGGGGACCCCAGGAAGGGTTCATCCCGCGGAAAGGGTTCTCCGCCCGGACGGTGAACCTTTTGACCGGCTCCAGGGTGAAGCCGTCCAGGGCCTCGACCTCGACCTTCTTGGGACGAGGAAGGGTCCAGTCCACTTCTTCGGGAGCATCGGCCACATGAACCGTGAGCCTGGGAAGACCATACATCGAATAAGGATCCGACCCGAGGACCCTCGGGAAAACAGGATGGAAGTCATAGGAATCCCCACTCAAATCGGAAAAGATGCAATTTCCCTTACCATCCGAAATTGCCTCAAGAGAAGTATATTTCGTCTTCTCCACCCAGCCGGGATGTTCCGTCGGTTCCGCGCCAAGAAGTTCCGGATACTTCCGAGAGGTTTCCACATTCTCAAGAGGGAGAGTCGTGTAGATCCGCATCCCAGGGATCGGATCCCCGTTTTCATCCTGGAGATGAAGTTTGAGGCGATGGGCAGCACGTAGACGGAAAGGCAGGATGCCTCCACGGTCTACGGAGTTTGCGGGATTAGGCTCAAGGTTTACAGCCAGGAAACCCCGGGCTCTTATCTTGATGAACCCGACCAGATTAGGAAAAGGAATGAAAAGATGGCCTTTTTCTCCGGCCCGGATGGGCAAATTCCTGGCCAACTCCGCAGTTGCCCAATTCACCGTGCATTGAATCGTGCGAAAAACATTCTCTTGGGGGGGAGACAAGGCAATTTCGAGATCCCTTCCGCGTTTGAGGACCAAGACGACGGGAGCCATTCCAGGTTGGATCTCAATCTTTTCTTCTGCACTTCGACCGTCCACCGATAGGCTACGAAGAAGGAATCGGCCGCTTTGAGGAAGTTCCACCTTGGCTTGTCCCTGGCCATCCGTTTGGACAAAGGGGGCCGGAACGGCATTGGCGAAAGAGTTCCCTTCTTTTTCGAAAAAAACCCAGGCTTGGGGAACGACCTGGTTGGTTTCATCCACCACCTGGATGACCAGTTCATGCGAAGGAAACATGAGTATTCGTAGCGTTTTCCCATTATCGGGAACCTTTGCATTAACCAGACTGAAACCTTTTTTCCTGGCTTCTATTCTCATGCCGGATTTCGTCCAAGAGGGAAGTTGGAATCTGCCAAAAGCATCGGACTCCCCTTGGAGAAGTCCAGTCTTGGCGACCAGACGCACACCCGAAAGAGGTTGTTGTGTGGAGGAATCCACGAATTGGAGGGTGTATGAAAACCCCTCCTTTTTTCGCAACCGAACGGTAAGGATTCCATGAACAACCCTGTTCACCTTCATCTCTCTCAAGGCATACCCATCCGCCATCACGAAAAGGCTGCCGATTCCACTTTGAACGCCCGCCAACCTGGCAAGCCCGTGCAAATCCGTCCTCGTGGCCTGGATGGTTTCCTGAGCCTTTCGGAACCAATCCAAAGAATAACCAGGGTCCGAAGGACGACGGGGAAGCCAACGGACCGTAGCCCCCGGTACAGGGCGCTGGTCTTCCCCCAGAACCTTGATCTCGAGGTCCACGTTGGGATAGACCCAGACGACTGCCTCGCGGGAAGGCTCAAGGGCCACAACCCCTCCCACCGGCTTCCAGCCCCCTTCGACGCAATCGAGGGTGTAATCGCCTTCAGGAATACCGCAGACCGGGCCCGGGCTGGAAACTACGATCTGTCGAACCTTCCCATTTCGGGAATCCGTCAACCGCCAGACCGACCCCAGGGGTGGGGACTGAGAAAGAAGATCGAGGAAGGAAAGGCACCCCGTCAGGTCATTTTCCGAAGGCCCCTTTTCCGAATCCGCAAGAAGGTCCGCTCTAGAACCCCGCCCTCCTTGAGGAAAATGGATGGCAACGCCCTTGGAGCCACCGCCCGAAGGCAGGGGTTCCGATCCGTGACCAATCCCAGCTCCTTCGTGTTTTGTGTTCAGGAAGAACACAAAGCAAGCCAAAACCAGGGCGGCCAAGAAGATCGGAATCCCTGTTTCCCTTCGCATGGCGACTCTTAAACCGTCGTGAAAGTGCCGCTCGCACCAGCTGAGCCGGTGCTGTCTTTGACAGTCAGACTTCCTCCAGCTTCGACACCGATGTCGCTGTCGGTCCCCGGTTGAATGGTAAATTCACCACTCAAATGATTTTGGTGGTCCCTTCTTACGACTGTTACGACATCGTCCCCATTGTTGTGGATACGATAAGTCTTTGAAACATTAGGCTGATTGACGATGTGTTGTTGGCCACCGTTGTCTACATGCCATTGTCCGACCGTACCGCCACCAGTGCCACCGCCCCCCTGCTGCGCAAAGGCCTGCGGCATGAGAAGAGACCCCAGGCAAAAGGCCAGGGCGATCATCCACGAAACCCTCATGGTTTTGTCCTCCGAGAAAACCGAGGTTAACAGTTCGTATCGGCAAGGCCGATTTTCCCGATACCCAAAGTCATCGTGGGGCCTCCCGAAACCGAAGTCAAGGGATTTCCCTTGGAGCCTGGATTCCCGCCTTTCCGTTCCTGGGGACTTGTTTGTTTCCCTCCTCTCCCATGGCTCCTCTTTTACGATCTTGCTTTTCCCTTGAGGATTCCGGGTAGGTTCTCGAGGCTTCCGGAACCGGTGGCTGGCCGGGGGGGCCGGCTCGGTGCCGGGAAAGAATGGGAGACGAGGATCTTCGAAGAAAGAAGAAAGAGAAACCGCGGAGACGCGGAGAGCGTGGAGAAGAAAAAGAGAAGAGGGCTCCCGATCTTCGGCCAAGGCATTGTCCACGCCGGAGATGGCCAAGGTTGGGGATTGCCTGAACTTGGAGGGGGGTTCTCTCGGTCTTTCTTCTTTTCCTCTCCGCGCTCTCCGCGTCTCCGCGGTTTTTTTTCTTCCCGTTTTCCTCCCCCCTCCACGCAACCCGGAGGGACCCGCCGGCCGAAAGGTTTTCAGGCCAGCGGGGCTTCGGGGTCGCGCAGGATGCGGTTGGGTCCGCGGCGGGTGGTGACGCCGCGCTCGTCGAGGAATTCCAGAAGCGGCATCAGGT
>CAZQAP010000074.1:5175-14096 GCA_964591365.1 uncultured Planctomycetales bacterium | reverse complement strand
CCGCGTACTCCGCGCTCTCCGCCTCCTCCGCGGTTGATCTCTTGTTCTTCCCGCTGTCCGGAGAGTGGCTGACAGGAGAAGCGGCAACCGATCGTGGGGTTGGGAGGGAAACCCGCCGGAGGCCGGGATCCTGACCGGGAAGAAAGGAACCCACAGGGAATCCTGAAGTCCCCTCCTTTCTTCGGAGATCCGCGTCACCGGGGGTTCCCCGGCCCCCGCCGCGGATCACAGCTCCTTCAGAAGACCTTCCACGCCGAAATCGAGATTGAACCCCGTGACCACTTCCGCTTCCCGGGCTCCGGGGACCGCCGCGATCTGGATCGGCGCGGGTGAGGAGGGATCTTCGACAACCCACCATCGCAGCGTGGCCGACCGGCGCGGGTTTCCGTTCAGGCTTCGCGAAAGGAAGATCTCTCCCACGGGATCCTCCTCGGGGAGCGCACGGGTGGTGCCCCGCTCCATCTTGCAGACGAAGTCGACCAGCGTGCGGACGTAGACCTGGTTCTTCCCGGAAAGGAGCTTTCCCCGGGCATCCTTCCAGCCCGAAGGCCCGCGCACGAAGGAAACGCTCTGATCCAGCCGGCGCACGCGCAGGTAGACCACTTCGCCGGACGGAATGGAGAGCACGAAACGGCTGCGAAGCTCCGCCATGCCCAAGTGCAGGATGCGAAAGTCCTGGGCGTCGATCCCAATCGGAAAACCCCGCCCGGACACCAGGGCGGTCTGCCCCACCAGGCGCACGGTCACGGCGGAACCGTTTCCCTCCACGATCAGGCGCCCTTCCCGGGCGGCTCGTTCCCGGAAGGCATCCGAGACGACCATGTCGGAAAGGGCGCTGGCCCGCGCTCCCAGCATCCGCCGCAGTCCCGATTCGACCAGGGGATCGAGGGGGGCCTGCTCGGGGGCCGTCACCCACCACGCGCCGTCCCTGCGTTCCAGCCGAAAACCGTCCTCTCCGTCTTGGGAAGGCTCCCAGGTCACGGAACGGGCCGCACCGGCGTCCGGAAAGATGCGATGGTCCCTCCAGTCCTCCTGGGCCCGCTGGAAGAATCCCGAGCTGGCGGGTCCCAGCCGGATCCGCCGGCCCCCCACTTCGGCCGCGCGCCATTCGCCGGTGAAATCAGTGGCCCCGATGCGAAGCGTCTGGACCGCGCGGCCCGAAACCCGCGCCTCGATCACCTGAAAAGGCGGGTCGAGCCCCAGATCCGCATCCGGCCGGCTTTCCCACTCCTCGGGAGCGGGCTTCCATTCTCCCCCGAAGAGGATCCGCTCCATCTGTTCCATCAGGAAAGGTTCGGCCCGATCGCGCAGGGGCTCGGTCATCCTCCAGGTGCCGGACCCGTCCTTTTCGAAGGCCAGGATCCTCTCGGTCGCCTGGGTATAGATCGAAAAGCGCTGCAGCTCTCCGGGCTTGCCCTCCAGAAGCGGCTGGAAAGGCGCGGCGTCCGCCGGAGAAGCCGCAGGCGCGCCCCCCCCGCCGGCCAGAAAAAAGATTCCCAGGGCCGCAAGCAGGAGCAGGCCGGCGAGGAGAAGCAGGCGAAAGGGATTCATTTCCGGCGCCTCAGCCAGACAAGGAACCCGAGCAGAAAAGTGGCTCCGGGAAGCCCGACGATGGCGAGGTCGGCCACCCGGACCCGTACGGCCTCCGGCGGCCGGTAGACCACCGTCTGGAGATCCGTCAGTCCCAGCGGGCGGGTTTCTTCGTGAAGCATCCAGCGCAGTCCGGCCACCACGAGATCCCGCACAAAGAGAAGGCTGCGTCCCCGAAGAGCCAGGGCGCTTCCCAGGATCAGCGTCCTTCCGGAATGGGCACCGTCGGGCGGCGCCAGAAGCTCGACCGCAAGTCCAAGATTCAGGGACTCCTTCTTCTCGCGGGAACCCCGATGGAAATCCCCGTCGATGTCGACCCAGCCTTCCGGGCCGCTGCGGAGGATCGCTTCCCGGAGCCAGGCGTTGGTGCCCCCTTCCAGGCGCAGGGGCCGCACCAGGGGCAGGAAGATCCCGCGCTGGCTCTGAGCCAGAAGGCGGGTGACCGGGTGGGAGCCGCTCAAGCGCTCGAAGGGCACCTCCAGGCTGGCGCAGCTCGATAGGCCGTCCCGGCGCACCCCGGCGTAGAGGACCGGCTCGCAGACCACCCCGGTCCCGAACTTAACCCCCTCGCCGGCGAGCCGCTGGTTCCAAGCCGCGACAACCTCCCCAGGGGCCCCCGGCCCCAGGGCGAGAAGCAGCGGGCGATGGGCCTGGAGCCAGTCCTCGATCGCCTGGGCGGCCGGCGGCGGAAAAGGGGCCTGCTGCCCGGCGATGAGCAAAAGATCGAGCCCTTGGGCCTTCTCGGGGGTTTCCACGGCCACCGGTTCCATCCCCTCGGCCCGGAGCAGTTCCGCCAGGGGGCTCAAACCCTGGGGGTCATCGAGCGATCCGTTGCCGTAACCGGTCAGGAGGCCCACCCGCGGCCGATCCTTGCGGGCAAGCTCGAGGGCCGCGTTTCCCAGGACCTCGTCGACCCGCTCCCCGCGAAGACGGGCGGGCGAACCGTCAGATCCCGGCTGAAAGACCTGGAACAGGTCCTCGAATCGATAGACCTTGCGCCGGCCTTCCATTTCGAGGATCAAGGTTTCGCCCGGTTTGCGTTCCAGCCGGTTGCGGGCCTCTTCCATCCGGGGAAGCGGGCTGTTGCCATCGAGGATGTCGAGGGAAAAGCGGCCGCCGGCACGGATGCGGGCCGCCTCCAGAAGCGACCGCAGGCGCGCAAAGGCGCGCGGGTAGACCGCCGACCCGTTTTGGCTCAGATTGAGGTATTCCTCGAAGAGGAAGGCGGTGGCCTTCATCTTCCCGGGCAGGGCCTGCAGGGCCGCAGCCGTCCGGGCACTCAAGCCCGCCCGGCCGCCGGGCGTGATGTCCCAGCGAACCCGCCAGCCCGGCCGCGCCAGGGCCCAAAGGAGCACGCAGGCCAGCGCCGTGGCGGCGAACCCGGCCGCCAGGGTGAGAAGACCCAACCGGAAGCTGCGGCCCGGAATCACGGCACCCACCTGCGGGACACGAGCCGAATCCATGTCAGGAAGAGGAACAGAATCGCCAGAAGGACGAAAAAACCAAGGGCGAAGGAGTCGATCATCCCGGCGGAAAACGTGCCGTCCAGGAGGTCGGGGATGTTTGCCTCGCGGGCCGCCGCACCCACCGGCCCCTCCATCCTCCCCAGCAACAGAGGCAGGAACAGGAAGGCGTAGTTGATGGCCGCGCCCCCTCCGGCCGCCAGGACCAGGTTGCTGCCCCACGAAGAGACCCACAACCCGCTAGCCAGGAAGAGGAAGCTCACGCACAACGCGCCGAGGAATCCCCCGCCCACCCGGCTCCAGTCGAGGGGAGCGCCCTGGAAAAAGAGGAAGAGGAACAGGAGCAGGACGCCGCTCCAGAAAAGCAGGAAAAAAAAGCAGGACGCCAGGTACTTGGCCAGGACCACCGCCGCGTCGCGGATCGGGGCGGTGAGCAGCGGTTCCAACGTGCCGACGCGGTGCTCCTCGGCCAGGAGCCGCAAGGTCAGGAGCGGGGGGAACGCCGGAAGCAGAAGCCAGACAAGAAGCCCGCTGGAAAAGAAGAACTTCGGCAGCAAGGTCAGATCATTCTGGACGGCGGGGGCCTGGAGGGTGATGACAAAGAAGAGGCCGTTGAGCAGAAACCAGACGCCCAGGATCCCGTAGAGATAGGGGGCCACGAGAAGGGAAAGGATCTCCCGGCGGAGAAGCGCGAAAAAGGCCCTCATGCGCCGGGCTCCTTTTCGATCCAGCGCCGGAAAAGGGTCTCCAGGTCGGGCGGGAGCATGCGGAACTCGCGCACCGGCTCTCCGCGGGAAGCCAGCCAGGCGAAGAGGGCCCGGCCTGCCTGGGGAGAGGCCGGCCGGAATTCGAGGGCCTCTTCGCGACGCGCGATCAGGGGACAATCCCCGGCCAGGGCCTCCTCCCGGCGCCAGGCTCCCTCGAGGGCGGCAGGATCCCCTTCCGTGACCACCCGCAGAAGGGTTTCGGGCAGGAGATCCCGGGAAAGTTCCTCAAGGGTCCCCTCGGCCCGCACCCGGCCCAGGTGGAGGATCAGGATCCGGTCGGCCAGGCCTTCCACCTCGGGAAGGACGTGCGAGGAGAACAGGATCGCGCGGCCTTCCTCGCGCGCCAGGCTCCGCAGGATCCCGCGGAACTCCTGTCTCTGCAGCGGATCGAGGCCCGAGAACGGTTCATCCAGGAGCAGCACCGGGGGGCCCGCCAGAAGCGCGTCGGCCAGCCCCACCCGCTGCCGGTATCCCTTGGAAAGGGAGGCGAAGGGCTGGCGCATGCGGTCCTGCAATCCGAGCAGCGCGCCCAGCTCCCCCACCCGGCTGCGGCGCTCCCGGGAGGACATCCCCTTGAGCCCCGCCCGGTAGCGCAGGTATTCCCCCACCCGCAGTTCGGAGGGGGCCGAGAAATTTTCCGGCAGGTAGCCGACCCGCCTGCGGGCAGCCAGGGAGTGCTGGAGCAGGTCCAGCCCGTCCACCGAGGCGCGCCCGGATGTGGGCGGAAGGAAGCCGCTCAAGACCCTCATTGCGGTGGTCTTGCCGGCCCCGTTGGGCCCCAGGAACCCGAGCACCTCCCCGGAACCCACCCGGAAACTCACCTCTTCGAGGGCGGTGACGGTGGGGAAGCGCTTGGTGAGCCGGTCCGCGAAGATCATGCAGCTTGGGGGCGACGGCCGGGGCCGGCAGAGAGGTTAGACCCGCGACCCGCGGGGGTCGTCCCCCTCTCCCCCCGAAATGCCTATTCCTTGACTTCGTAGTCGGCGTCGACCACCTGGTCGCCGCTTTCTTCGCCGGCCGGGCTGGAGGCCGGTTCGGCCTGGCCGGCGGCCTGCCCGGCAGTGGCGCGGTACACCTTTTCCCCGACCTTGGTCAGCAGGCTCTTGAGCTCCTCGGCGGTCTTCACTGCCGAATCCACGTCGTCCTTTCCGAGCGCATCGTCGATCTCCTTCGCACGGGCTTCCAGTTCCTTCTTGTCCGCGTCCTCGAGCTTGTCTTCGTGCTCCTTTATCAGCTTGCGGGCCTGGTAGGCCACGTTGTCGGCCTGGTTGCGGCGGTCAGCCCGTTCTTTCGCCGCCTTGTCCTGTTCCCGGCAGCGCTCGGCCTCATCCTGCATCTTCTTGATGTCCTCGTCGGTCAGCCCGGAGGACTGTTCGATGCGGACCTTCTGCTCCTTGCCAGAGGCCTTGTCCTTGGCGCTGACGTTGAGGATGCCGTTGGCGTCGATGTCGAATTCCACTTCGATCTGGGGAACCCCCCGGGGAGCCGGCGGGAGCCCCTCCAGGTGGAAGCGGCCAAGGGTGCGGTTGTCGGGTGCCATGGGGCGCTCGCCCTGCAGCACGTGGACGTCCACGCTGGTCTGGCCGTCGCTGGCGGTGGTGAAGATCTCTTTCTTGCTGGCGGGAATGGTGGTGTTGCGGGGCACCAGGACGGTCATGACGTTCCCCAGGGTCTCGATCCCCAGGGAAAGGGGTGTGACGTCGAGCAGGACCAGGCTCTCCACCTCGCCCGACAGGACCCCGCCCTGGATGGCGGCACCCATGGCGACCACTTCGTCGGGATTGATGGAACGGTTGGGTTCCCTTTCGAAAAGTTTCTTGACGATCTCCTGGACCTTGGGGATCCGCGTGGAGCCCCCCACCAAGATCACCTCGTCCACCTCGCTGGCTTTGAGCTTGGAATCCTTCAGGGCCATGCGGCAGGGATTCTTGATCCGTTCGAAGAGGGGGTCTCCCAGGGCCTCGAACTTGGCCCGGGAAAGGGTGGTCATCAGGTGTTTGGGGCCGTTCTGGTCGGCGGTGATGAACGGCAGGTTGATCTGGGTTTCGGTGCCGGTGGAGAGCTCGCATTTGGCCTTCTCACAAGCCTCCTTCAACCGCTGCAGGGCCATCTGGTCGTTGCGCAGGTCGATCCCGTTCTCCTTCTGGAATTCGTCGGCCACCCAGTGGATCAGGACCTTGTCGAAGTCGTCGCCCCCCAGGTGCGTGTCGCCGCTGGTGCTCAAGACCTCGAAGACGCCTTCGCCGATCTCCAGGATCGAGATGTCGAAGGTGCCGCCGCCCAGGTCGAAGACGGCGATCTTGCCGGTCTTCTTCTTGTCCAGGCCGTAGGCCAGCGAGGCGGCGGTGGGCTCATTGATGATCCGTTCCACCTGCAGGCCGGCAATGCGGCCGGCATCCTTGGTGGCCTGGCGCTGGGAATCGTTGAAGTAGGCCGGGACGGTGATCACCGCCTGGGTCACCTTTTCGCCCAGGTAATCCTCGGCGCAGGCCTTCAGATAGGAAAGCACATGGCTGCTGACCTCGGGAGGAGTGAACTCCTTGTCGCGCAGCCGGACCTTCACCGGCTCCTTGGGGGCCCCCACGATGGCGTAGGGCACCATCTTCTCCTCGTCGGAGACCTCTTCATGGCGCCGCCCCATGAAGCGCTTGATGGAGAAGACCGTGTTCCCGGGGTTGGTGATGGCCTGCCGCTTGGCGGGGCCGCCCACGAGGACGCGGTCCTTGTCGAGAAAGGCCACCACAGAAGGAGTCGTGCGCCCGCCCTCTTTGTTGGGGATCACCACGGGAGTGCCCCCCTCCAGGACGGAGACCACCGAGTTGGTGGTTCCCAGGTCGATTCCGATGATCTTGGACATGAGTGTTTCTCCCGCCGGGTGAACGATTCCTTGCGGGGGGGGATCCTCGGCAATTGGCGTGCCGCAAGATGGCCTGCCGCTTTGGCAGGCCCCCCCGGAATCGAGCCCTCAGCCTACAGGCCGTACTCCTTGATTTTACGGTAAAGGGTCCGTTCGCCCATCTTGAGCCGGCTGGCGGCCTTCTGTCGGTTCCCGTCCACCGCCGCCAGGGTGGCAGCGATGAGGTCCCGTTCCACCTCCTCCAGGCTCTTCCCCTCCAGTGTGTAGCCCGTTCCCGGGGAGCTGGTCCCGGCCCCGGGCCCCGCGCCGGCAGGAGCGGCAGGGGCCCCGCCCTCCGCCCCGGGCTCCCGCAAGGGCCGCGGCAGGTCGTCCAGGCCGAGTTCCCCATCCCGGTCGAGGACCACCATGGTCTCCACCGCATTGCGCAGTTCGCGCACGTTGCCGGGCCAGGCGTGGCGCCGCAGGCGGTCGATCACTTCGTCCCGCACGAGGGAGAAAGCCCGGCCGTGGCGGGCCGCGAACTCCCGGGCGAAATGGTCCACAAGCAGCGGGAGATCCTCCAGGCGTTCCCTCAGCGCGGGCACCTCGAGGGTCACCACGGCCAGCCGGTAGAAGAGATCCTCGCGGAATTCCCCCGCGCGGATCTTCTTCTCCAGGTCCCGGTTGGTGGCGGCCAGGAAGCGAACATTCACGGGCCGTTCCTCGTTGGAGCCCACCGGCACCACGCGCAGATCCTCGATGACCCGCAGGAGCTTAGCCTGGGTGGGCAGCGGCATGTCCCCCACCTCGTCGAGGAAGAGGGTGCCGCCGTCGGCGAATTCGATCTTGCCGATCTTGGCCTGCTGGGCGCCGGTGAAGGCCCCCTTGATGTGCCCGAACAGCTCGCTCTCGATCAGGGTTTCGGTGAGAGCGGCGCAGTTCAAGGCCACGAAGCGGCCGCCCGAACGCGGGGAAAGCTGGTGCAGGGCGCGGGCGAAGAGTTCCTTGCCGGTGCCGGACTCGCCCAGCAGCAGCACGGTGGCGTCTGTGGGGGCCACCTGCCGGACCAGGTCGAAAACCCGCTTCATCCCGGGCGAATTCCCGATGATCCCCTTGAGTCCGAAGCGGCGGTCGAGCTGGGCCCGCAGGGCCCGGTTGTCGTCCGCCAGGCGGCGTTTTTCCAGCTCCTTGGCCACCCGGGTGCGCAGTTCGCCGGGGTTGATCGGCTTGGTGATGTAGTCCGCGGCCCCCTCCTGGATGGCCTTGACCGCGGTCTGGATCGAGCCGTAACCGGTGATCAGGAAAACCGGGATGCGGGGATGCAGGCTGCGGGCTTCCCGCAGGAGGTCGAGCCCGTCCCGGTCCCCCAGCTTCAGGTCGGTCAGGATGAGGTCGAAGGGACGCACGCGCAGGCGGTCCAGGGCCGATTCCACGTCCCCCGCCGTCTCCAGGCGGTAGCCCTCTCGTTCGAGGATCTCCCGCAGGACCGCCGCGTGGGGGGCATCGTCCTCCACGACCAGGATGCGCGCTTCCGGGGCTGTCACGAGCCCCGATTTTCGCCCTGCGGGGGGCAGAGGGGAAGCCGGATCCGCACGCGGGTTCCGTGGTCGGGAGCGCTCTGGATCTCGATGGTGCCGTGATGGGCCTCGACGATCCGGCGCACCATTGGAAGCCCCAGGCCCGATCCATTCTTCTTCCCCGAGAAATAGGCCTCGAAACAGCGCTCCAGGGTTTCGGGGGCCATTCCCGGCCCGTCGTCCAGCACGTCGAGCAGGACCTCCCCACCCTCCCGCCGGGTGATCACCGTCACACGGCCCCCGCGCCCCTCCAGGGCCTGGCGGGCGTTCACCAGCAAGTTGAGAAGCACCTGGCGGATCTTGCCCGCGTCGAGAGGAAGATCGGGGAGGTTCGCGTCGAGGAAGGTCTCCAGTTCCACCCGGCAGGCGCGGGCTTCGGGGGCCACGAAGGCGGCCACCCCCTCCACAAGCCGGTTCAGGGATTCCGGACGCGTTTCGATCTGTCCCGTGCGCGCGAAGAGGAGGAAATCCTCCAGGATTTCGTTGAGGCGCTGGACTTCTTCCTGGAGCTGGTCGAGGCGCCGCAGGCTGCGGCCCACCTCGGGTCCCGAAAGCCCGCTCCAGTCCTCGCGCAGAAGGGCCAGGTGCAGGCCCAGGGTGCTCAAGGGGTTCTTGAGTTCGTGGACCAGACCGGCGGCCACGCGAGCCAGGGACTCGGGTTCCAGATCGGGTGAAGGCGAGGGGGGGG
>CAZQAP010000074.1:0-5075 GCA_964591365.1 uncultured Planctomycetales bacterium | reverse complement strand
GCGGCCACGCGAGCCAGGGACTCGGGTTCCAGATCGGGTGAAGGCGAGGGGGGGGAACCGGCCATGGGGATCCCGCGGGGATGCCGGCCCGGCTTTCCCGCAAGGGCGCGGTGCGGGGAGGATGGCCGCCCAGGATAGCCCCCGGCAAGGAGTTCGCGCCCCGAAAGGTCCGCCCCGGAACCGGGGGGCTCCGGGGCGGTCAGGCGGGTTCCGGGCCGGGCCGCCGACCGAACATTCCGATCAGGGCATAAAATCGATCCGACGGGCTACGGAGGAGAAGTCAAGCATCTTGTTGACCACGGCCAGGAAGATCGAACGGCCGATCAGCTTGATGGAAAGGCTTCCCGGTGCGGCGGTGAATTGGGCCGCGGCATCCCCCTGGAGATCAAGGGTGCCCTGGAAGTTCATGCCTTGCGGAGGCGTGTTCCCTTTCGTGGAGGCCACGAAGAAGCTGTCCTTCTTGAGTGGGATCAGGAGGCTCTTGAGGAGGGTTGGGCCGGTGCCCTTGGCGGAAAGGAGAACCCCGTATTCCTGACCCGCATCCACGTCGGGAAAATCGATCGCGTAGTCGATGGTGACGCCTGCGGACACGGAAAAAGTTTCCGAGGAAGCCGTCAGAATCGGGTTGGAGCCAAAGACGAAGGCCGAGCCGGCAAAGGGAAGGCCGCCGGGGCTGGCATTCGGGGCACCGACGATCAGGTCGGCGAGTTCGTCGCCATCCACGTCCCCGGCTCCGGAGACGGTCTCCCCCAAGGCGTCATTGACGGCCTGGCCGTCGAAGCGGAAGAGCTGGGATCCATCCGCGCCCGAAAAGACGAAGGCCGAACCTGCCTCGGAAATGCCGTTGGGGTCGGCACGCATGGCACCAACGATCAGGTCGGCGAATCCGTCGCCATCCACGTCCCCGGCTCCGGATACGGCCCCCCCCAGCTCATCGGAAGTCACCGAACCGTCGAAGCGGAAGAGCTGGGATCCATCCGCGCCCGAGTAGACGAAGGCCGAACCTGCAAAGGAACCGCCGCTGGTGACGGCACGCGGGGCACCAACGATCAGGTCCGCGAATCCGTCGCCATTCACGTCCCCGGCTCCGGATACGGATTTCCCCAACTGGTCTCCAACCGCCATCCCGTCGAAGCGGAAGAGCTGGGATCCATCCGCCCCTGAGTAGACGAAGGCCGAACCTGCACCGGAAAGGCCGCTGGGGTCGGCAAAGGGGGAACCGACGATCAGGTCGGGGAATCCGTCACCATCCACGTCCCCGGCTCCGGATACGGTGTATCCGAGTTCGTCGACGGTTGCGAGGCCGTCGAAGCGGTATTTCATTTTCAGGTCCTCCGTTCCCCCCACGGTCTGGGCGGAGAGGAGAGCGGGGAGAATGGCCAAGGCCAGCCCGGCCAGGGGCAGCATTAGGAAGGTGGCACGCACAGAGACTCCTTGGTGGAGGGTGGGAAGAAAAGGAACAAACTTGCCCCCTGGGCGGAGGTCCGCCCTGGAGGGGATTTCCCCATCCCTAATCCTCTTGGAATTTCCTGCCCGGATCAAATGGGGGCAGGGATCCATGCCGGTATGGCGGCTTGCAGCGCAGACTTCTAGGCTTCCCCCCGGATGTCTTCCCCGCTGGTCCGTCACGATCCCGCCCTGCCGCAGGGGCGCGCGGCTCTCCAGGAAGCCCTCGAAACCGGATCCGCCGTGGCCCTTCCGACCGAGACCGTAGCCGGTCTGGCCGTACTGGCGGGGAGGCCCAAGGCCCTGGACCTTCTCCGAGCCCTCAAGGGCGCCCCCCCCGCCAAGCCGTTCGCCCTGCATCCGCGCGGGGAGCGGGAGCTGCGCCGCCTGCTCCCTGCCCTTCCCCCCGGCCTTGCGGCCTGGCTGGACCGCCGCCTGCCCGGTCCCTGGACCGTGGTCCTGCCCCGGGACTGGGTGGCGCTGCCGCGGACCTGGGACTGGCCCTGGCCGGCGGTGGGCCTGCGATGGTCCGCGGATCCCGCCCTGCGGATGCTCACCCCCCGCCTCTCGGCCCCCCTGCTCCTGACCAGCATCAATCCCCACGGGGCAGCTCCCCTGCACGGCCCGGCCCTGGCGAACTGGCTGGAAGCCCACCCGGAGGTGATCGTGGGCCTCGATCCCTCCCGGGCGAAAGCCGCCCCCCCCACCACGGTGGTGGCCTTCGAACCCCTGCCGCGGCCGCTTCGCGGCGACCCCCCTCCGGGGGCATTGCGGCCCGGGCTGCGGGTCCTGGTGGTCTGCAGCGGAAACATCTGCCGCTCTCCTTTCGCGGCCGCCCTGCTGCGCTCGGAACTGGCCGCCGCCTGGGGGGTGGCCCCCGCACAGCTTCCCGAGCTGGGTTGGGAGATCGCCTCGGCCGGCACCTTCGCCCTGCCCGGGGCGCCGGCCAGCGAACACTCCGTGCGCGTCGCGGCCGAACGGGGGCTCAAGCTCCGCCTGCACCGCGCCTGGAATCTCCAGGATGCCCTCCGGGAGCCCTGGGATCTGGTCCTCGGCATGGGATCGAGCCACCTCCAGGCTCTTCCCCGAAGTCAGCGGGCCGAAATCTTCGATCCCTCGGGGCAGGAGATTCCCGACCCCTTCGGCGGCGATTTGAAGGCCTACCGCCAGACCGGGAGGCGCATCGAGGAGGCGGTTAAGGAACGGATCGCGGCCTGGAGCCGCTGGCCGGGGCCGGATTGAACCCCGCCCATCCGTCGGGGGCCTTCCGGATCAGGCCGGATGCCCCCAGAGCCGGACCACCGTTTCGGGGTCGGGGGCCTCGAGGATTTCCCTGCGGAAGGCCCCATCGGAAAGACGCCGGGCCACCTCGGCCAAGGTGCGGATGTGGATCAACTTCTCCTTGCGCGGCACGAGAAGCAGCACCACCACGTGGCTGGGCTGCCCGTCCAGGGTGCCAAAATCGATCCCCTGGGGCAGGATCGCCAGCCCGGCGGCAAGATGCTCCAGCCCGTCCAGGGCCGCGTGCGGGACCGCGATGCCCAGTTCCATCCCGGTGCTCATGCTCCGCTCCCGGGCTTCCACGGCCTTGAAGGCCTCCTCCTTCCGCTCGGGAGGGAAGCATCCGCAGTCGGCCATGGCCTGGACCATGCGGCGCAAAAGCTCCCATTTGTCCGCGGCAGAGGGCTGCATGAGGACGGCCTTGGGATCGAGGTGCTCGGCGAAGGTCATTTCAGTCCAGGAAGAGGAGGGTGGCTACCCAGAAGATAGGAAGAAGCAGGCTGCAGGAATAGAGCATGTAGCCGAAGAAGGAGGGCATGGGCACCTGGCGCTCCTCGGCGATGGCCTTGACCATGAAGTTGGGGGCGTTGCCGATGTAGGTCATGGCCCCCAGGAAGACGGCCCCCAGGGAGACCCCCGCCAGGAGATGGTGGGAGACGCCCGCCACGGTGGCCATGCCCTCCGGAGTGGGAAGGGTCTTGGCGGTTTCGAAGAAGACCACGTAGGTGGGCGCGTTGTCGAGGAAGGAGGAGAGCGCCCCGGTGGCCCAGAAGAAATCGCGCGGCGACCTCAACGGGAGATCGGGGCCGTAGACGTGCAGGAGCTGGATGGCGGCCATCATGCTCAAGAAGATCCCGAAGAAGAGGGTGGCCACCTCCACGATCGGGCCCCAGGTGAACTCGTTCTCGGCCCGCAGCCGGGGTGGCGTGGTGGCCAGGGCACCAAGCCCCAGGGCAACCATGACCAGGTCGCGGAGGTAGGGCACGACCAGGCTCTCCCCCAGCCAGGCGTCGAGGTTGGATTCGGTCAGGAAGGCCACGGCGGCGATCACCCCGGCCAGCCAGAGGAAGTTCCAGCGCCCCGCCAGCCGCAGGGGCTGGATCTGGGTGGCGTCGGCCACCCGGTGGGGAAGATCCTCGCGGCGATAGAACCAGCGGTCGAGAAGCAAGTAGATCAAAAGCAGGGCCCCCACCGTGAAGGCCCATTCCTTGACCAGCCCGAAGGTCCAGGCGAAGGGCACCCCGCGCAGGTAGCCCAGGAAGAGGGGCGGATCCCCGAGCGGGGTCAGGCACCCGCCAACGTTGCAAACCAGGAAGATGAAGAAGACCACCGTGTGGACGCGGTAGCGGCGCTCGGAATTGGTCTTGATGAGTGGGCGCACCAGCACCATGGCCGCCCCGGTGGTGCCCATGAAGGAGGCCAGGATGGAGCCCACCGCCAGGAAAGCCGCGTTGACCCGCGGGGTGGCCGGGAGGTCCCCCCGCAGGACGATGCCCCCTGAAATCGTGTAGAGGACCCACAAAAGGATCAGGAAGGAGGCGTATTCGTGCAGCGTGTGGCCGATCGTCTCCCATTGGCCGTGCCAGGCGAACAGGGCCAGGACCGGCAGCCCGCAGGCCAGGGCCACCAGGAACCGGTTGCGGTTGAGGTGCCACCAGCCCGGGGCGGCCAGGGGCAGGATGGCGATCGAAAGGAGCATGCCGGCAAACGGGAGGATCCACCCGAAGGCCGGGACGAAGGCCCCCTCCGGCCCGGACAAGGGGGCCGCCGGCAGGGGGACGGGACTCATGGAAGCTGCATGGGGGCGGGGAAGGCGGGGCATCCTAGCGGCGACCGGGATGCGGGCAACCGGCTGGCGGCACCCCCGGAGGAAGGATTCTTCCCGCGGGTGCGTCGGAAACCTTGTGGCCGGGATCCTTTGAGCGGGATCTCACCGGCACTAGACTTGTCCGGACTCGAGAATCGCTTCCCGTCCTCGCGAGGAGATCCATCCGAATGCCCCTGCCCGCCGTTCCGCTGCTTTGTGCGGTCCTTTTCGCCTCTCCAATCCCCCCCCAGAACCCCCCGGGCCAGGAAACCGGCCTGGAGGGGGTCGAGGTTCCCGAAGGGGCTCTCGAGGAGGAGGGCGATTTCCTGGTTCTCAAGTTCGATGAGACCGAGGAAGGGGGCCTCACCATCCGCCAGTTCATCAAGATCTGCCAGATCAACACCGGGCTGAACTTCACCTTCGACCAGAGCCAGCCCCAGCTCCAGCAGCAGCTCGAGCGCAAGATTCTGCTCTACGGGGAAAAGAAGATCCGCAAGAAGGACTTCTACTCCTTCTTCCAGATCCTGATGAAGATCAACGG
>CAZQAP010000073.1:0-14434 GCA_964591365.1 uncultured Planctomycetales bacterium | reverse complement strand
CGAGCGCCTCGCCGGCGGCCTGTCCGAGCGCGCGTTCGACCGCGCGCGTGGCGGCTCCCGATTCCCGCGGCGGTTCCACGGCTCCCGGAAGAGCGAGGAGTTCGCCCAGTCCCGGGTCGCGCTGCTCCAGCCCGAGGGCCTTCTCGGTCGCACGCCAGTCGCGCAGGTAGCGCCGGAGGAGGGCATGGTCGAGCGAGGCGCTGCCGTGCCCGGTGACCTGCACGCGCACCAGTCCCTGCACCGATCCGCGTTCGAGAGCCTTGCGCACGCGCGCCTCGATCGCCGGCTCGGATCCCAGACGGTCCGAAGGCAGGCGCAGCTTCACGTTCAACCCGCGGCCGTTGACGCTGCGGAACTCGACCTCGCAGGCGGCATGGCGGTTGGACGCCTGCCCGCGGCCGTAGCCGGTCATGCTGCACAGGGGCCGGGAACGGGGCGCCGCCATCGATCAAGCCGCTCCCGGGCGGCTCCCCGGTTTGACCGGCGGCGGGGCGCCCTCGCGGCAGAGAGGACAGTCGCCGGGTTCGAAGGAAGGGATCTCGAGGTCGAGCAGCCGGAAGAAGGGCAGACCTCCGAAGGGATCCGGGCCTCCGCTGCGGTTGACGAGGGCCGCCACCGCCGCCGCGGGCGTTTCCAGCTTGCGGAGAAGCTGGAGCACCTCGCCAACGCTCTTTCCAGTGGTGACCACGTCCTCGACCACGAGCACGGGTTCGCCGGGTTGGATGGCGAAGCCGCGCCGCAACGCGAAGCCGCCTTCCGGGGCCCGCTCGGCGAAGAGGGCGCGGGCACCCAGCGCGCGCGCCATCTCGTAGGCCAGGGTGACGGCCCCGAGCGCAGGGCCAACCACGACAGAAACGGAGGAGAGACCGTCCTCGGCCGAACGGATCCGTTCGGCCAGGAGCGCGCAGAACGCCTCGGCCCGGCGGGGGTGCTGGAGCAGCTGCGCGCACTGGATGTAGCGTGCCGCATGGCGCCCGGAGGAGAGCAGGAAGTGGCCTTCCAGGAGGGCTCCGCACTCGCGCAGCGTCTGGAGGGCCTGTGCGTCCGCGCTACTTGCCGTCCCCGGAACCTGCACCCTGGTCTCCCGGCTGGCCGGCGCCCCCCTGGTCTCCAGGCAGCCCGGCAGGTTGCTGGATCCCCGCATCGGTCATGTCATTGAGGACCGAGCCGGCGTTTGGATTGGGAGCCGAGGTCCAGTGCAGGGTCATGGCCGACAGGACGAAAACGCCAAAAAGGGCGAAAGTTACCTTGTTCACGCCGCCGGCCCGCACGCCGAAGGTCTCGGCGCCCGCGCCGCCGAAGGCGTCACCCAGCCCGCCGCCCTTGCCTTCCTGGAGAAGGACGATGACGATCAGGAGCAGCCCCGAGAGGGAGAAGAGGAGGTAGAGGAAGAATTCGAGCATGGCTTTGCCGTGGCCGGCCGGTCAGCCGGCCGGTGCCGCCTCGAGGAGGGGACCGAAGGTCTGCATGTCCAGGGAAGCCCCGCCGACGAGGACACCGTCGACGTCCGGCAGGGCCAGGAGGGCCCCCGCGTTGGCCGGCTTGACGCTGCCCCCGTAAAGGATGGGGACCGCGGCGGCCGCGGGGGCCCCCAGGATACCCGCTGCCAGCCGCCGAAGCTCGGCATGGGCCTCCTGGGCGGTCTCGGGGGTGGCGGTGCGGCCGGTCCCGATGGCCCAGACCGGCTCGTAGGCCAGGAGCAGCCGGGGGATCCAGGCCGGGCGGGTGACCCGCTTCAGGGCCTCCATCTGGCGGGCCAGGACGGCGAAGGCGGAGCCCGTCTCGCGCTCCCCGAGGGTCTCCCCGACGCAGTAGACCACGTCGAGCTTCGCGGCCAGGGCGGCGCGGATCTTGGGCCCCATGCGCTCGTCGCCCTCGCCGAAGACGTGGCGGCGCTCCGAGTGGCCCACGAGGACCACCTTCACCCCCATGTCGCGCAGCATGGCGGCGGACACCTCGCCGGTGAAGGCGCCCTCCTTCGCTTCGTGGCAGTTCTGGGCGCCCAGCCGCACGTTGGAGCCCTTCAGGTTGCGGCGCACGTGGTCGAGGTGCACGAAGGTGGGGAAGACGATGCAAGTGCGCCCGGCGGCTTCGCCCTGGGCGGCGGCGACGCCGCGCGCCAGGGCCGAAGCCTTGCGCTTCGTAAGGTGCATCTTCCAGTTGCCGGCGATCACGGGGGTGCGGGACATGGGCGGGGCGGGCTCGGGGGTTCGGGGAGGATCAGGAGGGCACCGGCAGGGCCGGGCGGACCAGGCTGCGGCCCAGGGCCTGCAGGACGGCCTCGGCGTCCTCGAGTGCGGCGGCGAAGGCCTCGGGGGTGAGCGCCTGCTCTGGATCGGAGAGGGAACGCTCCGGTTGCGGGTGGACCTCGACCAGGAAACCGTCCGCGCCGGCCGCGGCGGCGGCGGCCATCATGGCCGGCACGAGATCGGCGCGGCCGGTGGCGTGGCTGGGATCGACCAGGACAGGGAGGTGGGTTTCGCGGTGCAGGGCGGGAATCGCGGAGAGATCGAGGAGGTTGCGCAGCGCGGGATCGAAGTGGCGCAGGCCGCGCTCGCAGAGCAGGATCTCCTCGCAGCCGGCGTGGGCCAGGTGTTCGGCGGCCAGCAGGAACTCGGCCAGGGTGGCGCTCATCCCGCGTTTGAGGAGCACGGGGCGGCCCGCGGATCCGGCTTCCGCCAGGAGCGCATAGTTGCGCATGTTGCGCGACCCGATCTGCAGGATCTGGACGCAGGCTGCCACGGCCTCGACGTCGCGCGTGTCGAGCACCTCGGTCACGACCGGAAGTCCGGCCGCCCGGCCGGCCTCGGCGAGCTTCTCCAGGCCGCGGCGGCCAAGCCCCTTGAAAGTGTAGGGCGAGGTGCGCGGCTTGAATGCACCGCCGCGCAGACAGGCGGCCCCGTCCTCGCGCAGGCGCACGGCCAGGGCGGGGAGATCCTGCTCCTCCTCCACCGCGCAGGGCCCGGCGATGGCACTGGCCAGCCCAGAGCCGAAGGCGGCGGCCCCCACTCGGATGCAGTGCGGGGAGCGCCCCCTGCGGGCAACGCGGTAGGCCGGACGCCGCGCGGTCAGGACCGCCTCCACGCCGGGAAGGGCGCGGAATCCGGCCGCCAGCTCCTCTTCCCCGCGGCCGGGGGGCGGCAGGGCCTCCAGCATGCCGGGCTGGTCGGGCCCGAGCGCCTGCAGACGGGCGCGCATGCGGCGGGCCAGGGCGGCGGTCTCCGACCGGACCGTTTCGCGCTCTTTCGGGGTCAGCCCGCTGGCAAGAAGAAGAATCACGGCTGCCGGGCCGCCGGGAACGCGGCCGCAAGGCGAAGTCTAGCAGGAGGGGTAACTTCCCGGCCCCGGGGGCGTCTCCCCCCTTGGGGGCCGGGGGGAACCCCGCGCAAGGGGCTATCCTGCCCCGGGGAGTCCGGGCGGAGCGGTCCAGAACGTCGCGGCCGGCCCCCCTTTCCACCCATGGATCGTCTGGCGAAAGAAACCCGCGAACGGGAGAAGCTGCATCCGGCGGCGGTGAAGTCGGCCGGGTCGGTGGGGCGCGTCCATCCCGAACCGAAGAGCCGCTGGCGAACCTGCTTCGAGCGCGATCGCGACCGCATCATCCATTCGAGCGCCTTTCGACGTCTCGAGTACAAGACCCAGGTTTTCATCAACCACGTGGGCGACCACCTGCGCACGCGGCTGACCCACTCGCTGGAGGTCAACCAGGTCTCGCGCTCGCTGGCCGCGGCCCTCGATCTGAACGAGGCGCTGGTCGAAGCGGTGGCGCTGGCGCACGACGTGGGACATCCCCCCTTCGGCCACACCGGCGAGGCCCTGCTCGACAAGCGCATGCAGGGGCTGGGCGGCTTCGCCCACAACCGCCAGGGGCTGCGGGTGGTCGAACTCCTCGAGCGCCGCAGCCCCGACTACCCCGGCCTCAACCTGACCGGCGAGGTGCGCAACTCGCTGGGCAAGCACGAGGAGACCACCGATCCAGGGACAGGCGAACGGGTTCGCCAGCCGCTTCTCGAGGCCCAACTCGTCGATCTGGCCGACAGCACCGCTTACCACTATCACGACGTGGACGACGGCATCCGCTCGGGCATCCTCCACCCGGCGCGGATGGCCGCCGACCTTGCGCTCTGGGCCGAGGCGGCCGAACGCACCCGCGTGCGCCACCCCGGCTGCCGCGAGGCGGACGAGCGCCTCTTCTGGCTGCGCGCGGCCAATGAGATGCTCGGCATGACCATCGAGGATCTCCAGGAGGAGTCGCTGCGCCGCCTGGCGCGGGACGCTCCGCGGAATCCGGCCGAGGCCCAGCGCCTCCCCCGGCGCCTCATCGGGCATTCGGAGGATTTCGGAAGCGAGGTCGCCCGCCTGCACCGCTACCTCTACGACAACTTCTATCAGCTCGACGAGGTCAAGGGGCGCATCCGCCGCGCGACCGCGCTTCTCGACCGCGTCTTCAGCGAACTCCTTGCGCGTCCCGACCAGGTCCCCGCCCATTTCCGGGAACACGCCGACTGCCCTGAACGCGCCGTCTGCGACTACGTCGCGGGAATGACCGACCGCTACGTGGAACGCATCGCCGCCGACCTGGGCGTCCCGGCCTGAAACCCTCCCTAGCTGCGCCGACGGAAGCAGGCGGGAGAGGGCTCTTCAACGCCGGGGAATCCTGGGAAACGAGGATCTCCCAAGAAAGAAGAAAGATAAACCGCGGAGACGCGGAGAGCGCGGAGAAGAAGAAGAAGAGAAATCTAGACCTCCGGCCGATGCAGGCCCACACCAAAAACGCCGGAACCCGGCGACGGCCTGGTTTTTCGGATGGCGCTCTTGCTCTTTCTTCTCCGCGCTCTCCGCGTCTCCGCGGTTATTTTCTTTACTTGTAGATTCTCACCTCAAGCGACTGCCCCACAGGACGAGGCGGGCAGGACGGCGGGGAGCGTCACCTCCAGGAGCTCCAGGTCGTCCGAGGGGTCCGCGAAGGCGTGGGGAAGCCCGGCCGGGACCACGCAGGCGTCGCCGGCCGAAAGCGCCTCGGCGCCGCGGCCTTCGCAAAGAAGACGGAGGCCCCCTCCGAGAACGAAGAAGAAGAGGAACTCGGTTTCGTGGCGCACCGCTTGCGGCCTTCCGGAGGAGACCGGACGGACGACCCGGGCGCCGGCGAGCCCCCGCGTGGCAGCCCCGATGCCCGTGTCGCGCACCTCGAAGCCCTCCAGACGCCAGGGCTCCCACCCGGCGTCCGCGGCCACGTGGTGGACGAAGCGCTGGCCGCCGAACTCGCGTTCGGGGCGCACGGCGGGGGTCGGCAGCGAGAGCGCGTGGTCGGCGAAGGTCTCGTGCTCGGCGGGGCAGGCGAGTTCGATCACCTCCAGGCCGGGAGAGCTTTCCAGGACGCGGTGCCGGATCTCCGGCGGCTGGAGGAAGCAATCCCCGGGCTCGAGGACCCGCGGCGGGCCCTGGTCCTCGTAGACGACCCGCACCCAGCCTTTGTAGCAGAAGATCATCTGGAAGCGGACCTTGTGGAAGTGGACGTAGTCGGGGACCGGCCCCCCGCCGGGGATGCGGATGTGCGAGGCGATGAAGCGCCCGCCCTGGCGGCCGGGGATGAGGTCGCGGTAGAGCATCCCCGCGCGCCCGGGCTTCCAGGCGGCCCCCGCCCCCATGCGGGTCAACACGAAGGCGGGCCGAAGGGGCGGCACGACAAGCGGCGGCGACGCTTCAACGAGTTCGATGCGCGTGCCGTTGGGGGCGGTCAGCGTGCGGGCGCACTCCGCCAGGGCCGCGGGTTCGCGGCAGGCGAGCCGCAGGGTCCCGGGCGCGCCGCGGCCTTCCCGTTCGAGCCGCAGGCGCAGGCCGAAGCCCGACACCACCGCCACGGAAGGCGCGTCGGCCGGAAAAACGGCCTCGAGCCGGAACCCCAGCCGCTCGGTGAAGAAGGCCAGGCCGGCCTCCAGCTCCGCGCACGGCAGCACGACCTCCGCCCTCTGCACGCGAGCCGCACCGCCCGCCTTTCCCTTTTCCCCTTCCATCGGTTCACCGCGGAAGCAGGCGGCCGCCGGAGGCGGAGGCGAGCCAGCTGTGCAGCGCGGCCTTGGCGTGGCGAGCGGCGGCGTCGATGCCGTAGCCGCGGGCGAGGTAGGTGGCCAGCGAACTGGCCAGCGCGCAGCCGGTGCCGTGGATCGAATCCGCGTGCGCCAGGCGCTCGCCGGGGAGCCAGAGCGCGGGCCCGCCCGCGAGGCGCAGAAGATCGGGGCAGTCGCGGACCGCGGCCAGGTGCCCGCCCTTGATCATGACCGCCTTGCAGCCGGTCCGAAGCAGCGCGCCGGCCGCGGCCTCCATCGAAGCGCGGTCGGAGACCGGACGCCCGGTCAATTCGGCGGCCTCGCCCAGGTTGGGCGTCAGGACGGTGACGTGCGGGAGGAGCCGCTCGCGCAGCACGGAGACCGCGCCGGCCTCGAGCAGGCGGGTGCCCGGCACGGCGCGCAGGGTGGGCGCACAGACAGGATCGCAGACCACCGGCACTTCGGGGTGCTCCGCAAGCACCTCCGCAACGGCCTCCACGACCGCCGCGGTGCCCAGGGCGCCCGTCTTCACCGCCGCCACCCGGCAGGTGGCGAAGACCGAACGCATCTGGCGCGCCACGAAGGCGGCCGCTTGCGGCTCGACGCATTCCAGCCCGGCCGGCCCCTGCACGGTGAGCACCGCCGGAACGGCCGCCCCGTCGGCGCCCAGCGCTGCCAGGACCTTCAGATCGAGCTGGATCCCCGCCCCGCCGCCGGGATCGGAGCCCCCCACCGCCAGGACGACGGCGCGGCCCGGGCCGCTCCCCCGCCCCTTGCGGCGTTCACTCGGGAACGTACGCCCCGAGGATGTGGTACCCGCAGTCGACGTAGAGGACATCTCCGGTAACTCCCGAGGCGAGATCGCTGAGAAGAAAGACCGCCGCCCCGCCGATGTCTTCTCCGTTGACTCCGCGCCGCAGGGGACAGACCTGGGCGTGACCGTCCATCATCTCCTTCAGCCCCTTGACGGCGGAAGAAGAAAGCGTGCGCATGGGTCCCGCGCTCAAGGCGTTCACCCGGATTCCTTTTGGGCCCAGATCGCAGGCGAGGTAACGCACGCTCGATTCCAGGGCGGCTTTGGCCACACCCATCACATTGTAGCCCGGAACCGCGCGCACTCCGCCGAGGTAGGTCAGGGTCAGGATGGAAGAGCCGGAATGCATAAGCGGTTCCGCGCCGCGGGCCAGGGCAGCCAGGGAATAGGCGGAGATGTCCTGGGCCAGGTGGTAGCCCTCGCGGCTGGTGTCCACGAAGCGCCCCAGAAGATCGTCGCGGCGCGCAAAAGCGACCGCATGGACAAGAAAGTCGAGCCCGGAGGCCAGGCCGCCGATCTCTTGGAAGGCGTTTTCGACCGACTCTTCGCTGGAGACGTCGCAAACCACCGGAGGCGGGGCGCCGATCTTTGCGGCCAGCGGCGCAACCTTGTCCCGAAAGCGTTCGTTGGCCACCGACAGCAGGACTTCGGCGCCCTGCGCATGGGCCGCGCGGGCAATGTGCCACGCGAGGCTGTTCTTGTTGGCAACGCCGAAAACGACTCCCTTTTTTCCTTTTAGCAGCATTTCTCCTGGTGGTCCGGCGGGAATGGTAGCGCCTCCCTTCGGCGGGACCAGGGCTCAAGCCCGCGCGAAGGTCAGCACGGCGTAGGGTTGGGTGTTGCCCACCTTCATCATGTGGACCTGGTTCTCGCTGTGGATCACGCCCAGGCGCCGCAGCGCCGGCCGGAAGGTCAACAGATTGAACTGGGTGACCTCGCAAAGCACGATCTGGTCGACCCCACCCTGGAAGGAAGCCTTCAGCGCCCCGCATTCGCCCCAGCGGGCCTCGGGGAGGTGGTGGCGCTGGAACACCTCGCTGGCCTCCAGTTCCAGGTCGCGTTCGAAGGCGAAGAAGTAACGCTGGACCACGCCGGTGAGGCCGTCGCTCGGTTTGTAGGGCAGCTCCTCGTGGCAGAAAAAGCCCAGCACCTGCCCGCGGTCGCGCGGCCCGCGCCGGCGCAGTTCGGCGATGGGGGTGCGTCCTTCCGCCGTGCGCCACTTCGCCCGGGGAAGCGGAACGATGCGGTACTCGCCTTCCTGGGTCTCGAGGAGCGTGATGAGCGGATCGGCGATGAGGTTCAGCCAGCGCATGGCCTGCCCGGGCTCCCGGCCGTGGGGAGCGCCTTCCTTGCGCTGCAGCGAAATCCCCAGAAAGAAGCGCGAGTTCTTCGTGCTCCAGCGCGGAATCCCGTGGCGCCGCGCCCAGGCGTCCAGGGCATCGAGGCCGCGCAGGAGGGTCTGACGCTCGCGGTACTGCAGGTGCCCGATCGTGTTGCCGAACATGCCGATCACGAGCGAGGCGCCCCGTTCGATCGCCGGAAGCAGAGGGGCCCACTCCTCCGGCTGCTCCACGTCGCCCAGGATGGGATGCACGCTCAAGCGCCCGGCGTCGATCTCTGCCCCGAAGGAGTGGTAGAAATTGGCCATCGTCTCGGAAAGAAGCACCGGGGAGAAATCGACCGGCACGGCGCGCACGCAGCGGGCCTTGTTCTCCTCGAGAAGTTCGCGCACCACGCGCAGGTCGGCCAGCCCGGAGCCGGTTCCCATGCCCACATAGACCAGATCCCCGCTCCCGGCCCACCCGCTCCCAGCCGGGCTGTAGAGTTCATCGTAGACCGCCTTGCCGGAAGTCCGTTCGGCCTCGCGGTAGACCGGGGAACTCGCCACCGTGAGCCAGTTGTCGGGGCCGCGCACGTCCGTATAGAGGTGCTTGTGGTTGATGCAGCGGTCGCGTTCCAAAGTGGCGAAGCCGGGCACGATCCATCCCGCCCACGACTCGGGGGGCGCCCAGATCTGGAGATAGGAAGCTCCTTCCCCGCGGGAAGGCTCCCCGTTGCGCGATTGGTCGAGGATCCTCAGCCGGAAATGCTTTTCGCTGCCCCGGCCGTCGGCTTTGCGCTCCCAGCGCTCGTCCAGGACCAGGGATTTCCCGGCAGGGACCTGGATGGGCGAGCGGCCGCTCAAAACCGACTCCCGCAGCCGGGAGAGGGCCTGACGGGCCGCGCGCAGCTTCTTGTCGTCCAGGGGCTCCTCATAGAGGCGTCCGGCAATGGCTGGGGTTGTCCGCCACTGATTCTGGAGGAAACGGGCCAGGGTCGTCGTAAGCGGGGAGGACATGGTCACGAGCGACAGAAGGCATCACCAAGTCTGTGACACCTTCCGATCTTTCCGTAACATAGCAGGTTCCGGCATGGTATTTCCTGTTGGTTGTCTACCCCCCCCGAAACGAAGGTAACCTGGAGCCGCCAGGGGGGAAAGGCCCCTTTCCCAAGGCCCCGGACCATGAAAAACCGCTCGCTCGCCTGCCTCGCCTTCCTTCTCCTCGCTCCCACCCTTGCCGCCCAGGAGGGCCAGGAGGTTCCCGTCACGATCAAGGAGCTGGATCTCAAGCAGTCCATCCGGGAGTTCCAGCAGTTCCGCAACCAGCTTGAGCAGTACCGCCAGGAGGTCACCAAAGGCCAGTCCGCTGCGGTGGAGATCGGCCAGATCCTCGAGGACCTCCAGAAGACCGCCACGCCCGAGAACGGCCACAACGAGGGCAAGATCCTCAAGGCCATCGAGGGCTACGTCGACACGGTCATCGTCAAACAGGTCCAGCTGGTCGACTTCCTGGAGAGCCAGCGCTACCGCATCACCTACTACGCCAACAAGATGGCCGCCTCCGTGCGGCCGGAAGACGTGGCGGTCCTCTTCGGCACCGAAGAGGAGAACCAGCAGGCGATCGAACAGGGGGTCCGTTCGGTGGACGCCGCGCAAGGGGAGATCGCCGACTTCATCGACTCGCTCCCCGAGGACCAGTTCGACAAACGGACCTTCCGATCCCTCTCGGGCATCACCCCCGAGAACCAGGCCCGCCTCAACCAGCTCCAATACCGTTACCAGAGTCTTCAGAGCACCCTCAAGACCGCCAAGAGCCGCCTGGCGCTGGTCCGCCAGGCCCAGAGGACCGCCCGACAGGGCACCGGCAGCGCGGACCTGAACGTCGATCTGCTGCTCGGCCAGATGTTCGGGGCCCTCGACCGCATCCGTCTGCAGATGAGCGGCGACCTCCTCAACCTGGAGACCTTCCTGGGACGCTTCGCCCACACCGCCCAGACCCAGGAGGTCTTCGAGGCCTTCCAACAGCTCGTCTCCGCCCAGGGCGGCCTCCAGGGGCCCAGCCCGGGCCTGGCCAACGTCCTGGACTGGCTCCAGGACAGCAGCAACCGCCACATGAATTTGAGCTTGAGGACCCTGGACAACGCCGGTCCCGGGCTCAACCTCTCCCGTTCCTCCGACTTGTTGCGCGAAGCCTATTCCGGAGCCCGCAACAAGCAATGACCCCCGGACGCCTGAAAACCCGATGATCGCACCGATCCTTCTCGGCCTTTCCTTCCTGTTCCCCCAGGGCTCCCCGCCGCCGCAGCAACCAGGCAGCGAACCCGGCGCGGCCCAATCCGGAGCCGGGGGGGAGAACCCTTCCGCGGCGGCCGCCGCCGCACCGCTGCGGGAGCGCATCCACAAGATGCGCCGCGACCTGCTCACGGGCGGCGAGCTGGTCCACAACGCCGAAGACCAGGCCGTCCGGTTCTACCGTTCCAAGATGGACGATCTCGACCGCCGCGCCGATTCGGTGGCCGTGGACATGGCCGAGAAGAAGGCCGCCTACTCCCTGGCGCTGGATCACACGCTGGATGCCAAGACCCCGGAAGCCCGTACAGCTGCCGCCCAGGAGGCATCGCGGCTGAAGATCGAGATCGATTCGATGGAATCCGAGATCGGACGCATCAACAAGCAGCGCGACGACCTCGCCGCCGCCATCCAGCTCGTGGAAGACCGCGCGCGGGAACGGGAGCGGCTGGCCGCCGAATTCGACGCCAGCGGAGCGGCCGCCTCCAACCCCGTCCTGGTTTCCGGCGGCCTCGGGCTGGCGCCCGGGAAGGTCGCCCCCAAAGGCGACCCGCTGGCGAACCCCGATCTTCTCGAGGATCTCATGAAGCGCGATCCGGAACGCGCCCGTTCGCTGGTCTTCCAAGTCGATCCGGAACGCTACTGGCGGAAGTGGCCCCTGACCCCGCCGGCCAGCCTTCTGCGCAAGGCGATCCGCTTCCCGCTCGGGGACGTTCCCGGGAATCGATGAGGACCCCGCGCCATGCTGATTGATTTCTTCCGCATGGGAGGCCCGGTCATGTGGCTGGTGCTTGCGGCGTGGGTCGTGGTCCTGGCGGTGGTTCTCGACCGGATCTTTTTCTGGTTCTCAGCCTTGGTCCGCCATCCGTTCCGCAGGGTGATTCCCCTGGCGGAGAAGCGCGGGACGCAAGCCGCCCTGGCCCAGCTCGACGTGGAGATCGGTCGCGCCGAGCACGGGCTCGCCCGCCTGGATGCAGCATCGCAGCTCGCCACCAGCCTTGGCCTGTTCGGAACCGTCCTCGGCATCGCCCAGGTCTTCTTCTCCCGCGGCCAGACCGGCGGCGGCGTCTCGCCGGAAGCCCTGGGAGCCGGCCTCTCCACCGCCCTCTTCACCACCATCGCCGGCTTGGCGGTCTTCCTCTTCGGACAGACCTTCCTGGCCATTTTTTCCGAGTTCGGCGTGGTCGTGGACCGCCGCGTCCGCGCCGCCCTCTTGAAGCGGGAAGCCCGATGAAGACCTCGACCGGATTCCGCTCCCGCCCGCGCCGCCCCTCCCTGGCCCTGCGCGGCCTGACCCCCTTCATCGACACCCTCTTCCTGCTGCTCTTCGCGCTGCTCGCCACCAGCCAGCCGCAATCCGCGCAGGTGCTCGAATCGGTGCGCATCCGGCTTCCGCAGGTGCTCGCCTCGCCTGAGGTTCCTCCGGCCCCGGCCAAGCGTCTGGTCATCGAGATCGACGCCCATTCCAAGGTCCGCATGGCCGGTTCCGACGAGGCTCTCGAAACTCCCAAAGCGCTCGACCGGGCCATCGCCGCCGGCCTGGGGGATGCCCTGCCGGAAGAGGTGGCGGTGGAGATCCGCGGCGACAAGGATTCGCGCCATGGAACCGCGGTCCGGCTTCTGCAGCAGCTTCGCCTGCGCGGTTTCTCCGCCATCGAACTGCTCGCCACCGAAGAGGCCGCACGATGATACGGCTGGTTTGGGAAGTCTTTCTGCTGGCCGTGGCTGCGGCTCTTTCGTGGTGGTTCTTCCTGCGCCGGCCGGAACCCATCCCCCGCCCCCAGCCTCTTCCCGCGGCGGCGGCCGCGCTCCCGACCGTGATTCCGGTCACACGGACCGCCGAGAAGAAGACCCCCCCCCCTCCGGCTCCGGAACCCGCTTCGTCTCAGACGAAACCCCCGGAGCCCGAACCCGGACCTGCCGGGGTGGCACCGCCCGCGCCCCCGCCGGCGGAATTGGGAACCCCCGAAGGCGAGGAGAAAAAGGAGGCCGCCACGGAGACCCAGAAGTCTCCTGATCCGCAGGCGAAGGACCAGCCTGAAGAGAAGGAGGCCCCCAGGCTGGATGCGCGCGGCCGCATCCAGGCGGTCATGAAGGACTCCAAGCGGCTGGAAGAAGCTGAGAACGAGCTTTCCGGGGAAGCCCGCAAGGGGTTTGCCACGGTTCTTGTCGCCACAGCCGAAGAACAGCTCGCGATCGCGCGTTTTTTCGGGGAGAAGGTCGTCCTGGTGCCTCGCTCGGCCCTCGACCCGCAGGGGAAGAACCCCTTCTTCTTCGAACTCGATCCCGAAACGGGCCGCGTGCTGCGCAACCCCGGCAAACCGGCGCTCGAAAACCTGCGCCAGTACCGGGATCTTTTCGACTACGAATACGGCAGCCTGCCGGAACCGCTCCGAAAATTGCGTCGCAGCGTGCTGGTCCGCTCCGACATCTTCTTGTTCGCGGCCCTCATTTCCGCGCCGGAATGGGCCCTGGTCATGCAGCGCCGCGCGGCGGCGCTCACCACCGCGCCGGACCCGGAAAAACCGGTCCGGGCCTTCGAACTCCGCTACGTCCCGCTCGCCGGCGGGGGGTTCGACGTAGCGGTGGACCGCATCGTCTTTGCGGACGGGACGGTCTTCCATCCCGCACCCGAAACCGGCCGCAGACCTTGAATGCCATGAAAACCCTCTCCTTCCTGCTCCTCGCTTCCCTGGCCGCGTGCTCCAGCCCGCCCGTCGGCGACGAAGAACCGCCCCAGGCCGGCCGGACGATTTCCAAGAAGATCATGGCCGGGGAGACCAAGGACGCCGGCAAGCTGTTCGACGCCTACGCGGAAGACGACCACTTCCGCCAGGCGCTCTACCCTGTCCTCTTCGGCATCGCGGAGGAGCGCTACGACAGCGGCAAGACCAAGGACGCGGTGGCCGTCGCCCGCTTCGTCGCCAAGAAGTACCCCAAGTCCCTCTCTGCCCAGGAAGGCCTTCTTTACGCCCTTTTCGCGGCCCGCAACGATGCCGGCGCTGCCGACGTCGAACAACTGGACGAGATGGCCCCTCTTGTCCAGAAGCTCACTGCGGAAGCCGGCCACGATCTCTGGGTCGACCTGGTCGCCACGCAATACTGGATCGACCGCAACCGGCCGGCACAGGCGGAAGCCTCCCTCCGGTCCTTCAAGGAACGCTGGAACGGACGTCCCGGCGATCTCTCCGACTACATCCTCGAACTGGGTCGCTGGATTCAGACCCATCCCTGATCATCCCATGCGAAAAACCACCCTCGCTCTTCTTCTTCTCGGCACCGCGGCCTGCAGTTCGGGCTCTCCCTTCAGGAACAGCCTGGACGACCTTGCCGACCAGCTTCTCCAGTCCGTTGAACTTCGCAAGGATCCGAGCACGATCCAGGTTTTCGTCTACGAAATCCATCGCATCCCGGGCTCTTCCCTCAAAGGCAATGACGAGGTCCCCGACGTGGGAGAAGAACTCAAGCACGAACTGGTGGCAACGCTGAGCCCGATGATCCATGTCGTGGAATCGGAAAACCTCCAGCCCATCTGCCGGAATCCGGAGCACGACCACTACGGGCAACCCGTTCCAAGGGCGCCGGTCTCAGGAAGAAACAGCCCCGTCGTCATCAAGGTGCCGGGCCGGGGGACCACCCCGACCCATTCAGAGGATTCCGGCCTGGTGGACGTCCGCCAGCTCGCCTCGTGTCAGAATGCGAACACGGTCCTGTTCGGGGACTGGGTCCCCATCAACGATCACCTCTTCTCCTTGAGTCTGCGGATGGTGGACGTGGACAGCAACCTTGTGATCGGAGCGGCCCGCGGAACGATCGATTTCGACCGCACGAAGAAGACCCTGGGAATCTTCTGAAGACCCGGGGCTTCATATCAGGGTTTCGTGTGAGGCGAGCACCCTCTGCCGAGCCCTAGGAGTCTGCGCCGCAGAGCCGCAGGGCGATTCCTTTCCTGGAATTGTCAGC
>CAZQAP010000072.1:0-14481 GCA_964591365.1 uncultured Planctomycetales bacterium | reverse complement strand
GAGACCCGGGGCCTGACCGGGAAGAGGGGAACCCACACGAAACCCGGAAGCCCCCTGTTTTTTTCCGGAACCACCCTCGCAAGCGGCCTCCCCGTCCCCGGAGAAGATCAGCGGGAGACCTGCCGCCGGGGCCGTTCGCGCAGGACCAGCCGCACGGGCACACGCGCCAGATCCAGCCGTCTGCGAAGCTGGCCCGCCACGGCCCGCAGGACCTCCTTCTCGAAAAGCCTCGGGCGGTTGACAAAGAGCAGGAAGGTCGGCGGAAAAACCCCAAGCTGGGTGGCGTAGAAGGCGCGCGGCTTCTCTCCCCGCCCGCGAAAGGAAAGCGAGCGGAAGATCTGTTCCAGGGTCCGGTTGAGAACCCCGGTCCCCACCCGCCGGCCCGCCTCCCGGCGCAGCCGGAAGGCCTCGCGCAACGGCTGAGGGATCCCTTTGCCGGTCAGGTTGGAGATCCGGCAGACAGGAGAGCCGGCCAGGTGGGGAAGCGTGGATTCAATCCGCTCCCGGAATACGGCCGGCTTCTCCTCCGGAACCAGGTCGCTCTTGGTGCCCACGATCACGACCGGTTTGTAGCGGTCGAGGATGATCCGGGCGAGTTCCTGATCGAGGCGCGTCACGGGCTGGTCGAGGGTCAGAAAGAAGAGCACCACGTCCGCGCGGCGGATGGCCTGATCGCTGCGCGTGAGGGAGAAGAATTCCACCGCGTTGGCCACCTTGGCCCGGCGGTGGATCCCGGCCGTGTCGACCAGCGTCATGGGGCGCCCCTCCCAGGTGAAGTCCACGTCGACCGAATCCCGGGTGGTGCCGGCCCTTTCGCTGACGATCACCCGTTCCTCCCCCAGCAGACGATTCACGAAGGAGGACTTGCCCGTGTTGCGGCGGCCCACGAGGGTCAGGCGAAGTTCCGGGCCCGGGGGGGCCGCCACCGCGCTCCCCTCCGGGAGGTGGCGCGCCATGGCCTCGAACAACGCCTCCAGACCCTGGCCCTCCTTGGCGGAGATCGGATGGGGCCCCTCCAGCCCCAGGCGGGCGAACTCCCCCAGGGCCAGCCGGGCCGCTCCGCTTTCGCATTTGTTGGCCAGGAGAAGCACCGGAGTCCCCGTGCGGCGCACCTGTCCGGCGACTTTTTCGTCCAGCAGAGTGAGGCCCTCGCGGGCATCCACGAGAAAGAGGACCAGGTCGGCGCGGACCAGCCCGGTCTGCACCTGGAGTTCCACCGAAGCCGCCAGGTCGGCGCGGTCCACCAGGCCGATGCCACCGGTGTCCATGAGGTCGAAGGAGAGGTCGGGAAAGGCCCTCCGAACCGGCAGGATCAGGCGGTCGCGGGTGACCCCGGGGGTGGGTTCCACGATCGCCTTGCGGCCCCCCACCAGGCGGTTGAAGAGCGAGGACTTGCCGACGTTGGGCCGCCCGACCAGGGCCACAAGCGGCCGCCTTCCGCGGACGGGTTCCATCAGAGGAGCCCCAGAAGCGGATGAACCTGGGGGAGGACGCGCAGATCCAGTCCCCGGTTCCGATTGCGGATCACCCACTCGAGCAGCCGCTCGGGCGGCGGGGCGGCGGGCCCCCGTCCCGCCGGAGTCACCGGCTGCAGAAAGGTGCGCACGCCCGGAGCGGCGGCACTCAATCGTCCGAGGGCCCGATCCAGTTCCTCGTCGGAGGTCTCCGCGGAAACCACCAGCTTCACCCAGCCTTCGACCCCTGATTCCCCGAAACGGCGGGCACATTCGCAGGGATCCGCCGCCTCTCGGCCGGGCTCCAGGCTGCTGGCCAGCTTCCAGTCCAGGGAGAGGAAATCCACGTGGGCCAGCAGCCGTTCCAGACGATCCGGCCAGAGCCCGGCGGTTTCGAGCAGGATCCGCCCCGGCCAGCGGGGAAGCCATTCCTCCAGGAAGCCGGTCTGTTCCAGGGGTTCCCCGCCCGTGACCGCCAGGGTCAACTCCCCGGGGGGGATTCGATGCTCGCGCGCCAGGTTTTCCAGTTCCTGGGAAAGCCGTTCTCCGGTAACCGGGTTGGAGAGGGATTCGGATGCGGACAGCCCATGTCGTTCCCAATGCGGGCGCCGGGTCCAGGAGCGGGGCGTGTCGCAATAGGAACAGCGCAGCGGACAGCCCCCCAGCCGAAGAAAGAGCTGCGGCCGCCCGACTTCCCCCGCCTCCCCTTGGAGGCTCAGGAAGATTTCATCCAGGAAGACCTGATTCAGGAGCCCGGCTCGGCCTCAGGCGCGGCACCTTCGGCCGGGGTTTCGGCTTCGGCGCCTTCAGCCGCCTGGGCCTTCTTCTGCTTGCGGGAGACGACCTTGAAGCGGGTGCGGACCTTGGGAAGACCGAACACCGATTCTCCCTCGTTCCAGCGCCCTTCCTTCTCAAGGTTGTCCAGTCGCTCACGACGGGTCAGGACGGAGCGCTGCTTGAGGAGCGCGCCGCCGATGAAGAGCGTTTTGTGGATCGACATGCGGTTGGGTGGGTTATTGGGTTGCGAGCTGGCGGTGACGGCGCACCACGGCGTCGGCGAAGGGGCGCTGGCGGGACTGGCCAGGCAGGGTGAATTTCTGGACTCGGACAAGGAGCGGTTCCAGCAAGGCCGGCCGCGAGGCGCGGCCCACGAAGACCTCGATGTGGGTGGGATGGTCGCTGGGAACAAGCACGGCGGAGACCTTGGGGAAGCCCGCCTCCTCCAGGGAAGCGCGGGTGCGGCGGGCCAGATCCTCGTTGGCCTTCGAGTAATCGTAGGTGACCACGAGGATGCCGAAGTCGGGCGCGGCCTGGACCGGGCCGGCGGAGGCGTCTCCCGGCGGGGAAGACTGCGGGGAACCCGCCCCGCCGGTGAGCACGACGGCAGGGTCTTCCCCGGGACCGGCGGCCTGCACCGAACCCCGGCCGGAAAGCCCCTGGAGGACCCACCAGAGCAGCGGGATGGCCAGGACGATCACCAGGGCCAGGGGCATCCAAGGAACTCCGGCCAGGACCTCCGGGTCCAGGCGGGGGAGACGGAACCGCGGGCCGCGGGCCGCCAGTTCCCCTTCGGACTCGGGTTCCTCCAGCGGGGTTCGAGCTTCGAGAGAAGCCGGGCCTCCGGAACCCGCGGCCTGAAAACGGTCGGCCCCCCCGTCCTTTGCCAGAGGGTCCGTTCCCAGAGGGTCCGATTTCCGGGCCTCCTTTTCTTCGGCCTGCCTGCGCAGCAGGTCTAGAAGTTCCGCCTTGCGACGCGTCATTTTGGGGTCAAAGAGAGGGCAAAGGATACGGATCTCGCCAAAGACGCGCAAACCGGGCCGGGAGGCGCCAGAATGACCGCCGGGATGTCCTTGCCCGCACGCGACCCTCTTCTGCAGGCCGCCGCTGAAGCGTGGCTTCAGGCCTGCGGCGAGTTGGGCCTGGACGCCTTCCCCGCGGCTCCCCGGCAGACTCCCGCCCCTGCCCGGGAAGGCGGAGCGGCGCCGGCGGAACCCGAAGACCCCGCGACCGGTTCCCTTCAGGCCGTCGCCGACCGGATCGCGGCCTGCCGCCGGTGTCCCCTCCACCAGGGCCGCACCCGCACCGTTCCCGGCGAAGGTCCTGCCCGCACCGACGTGATGTTCGTCGGCGAAGCCCCGGGCGCCGCTGAAGATGCCAGCGGGCGCCCCTTCGTGGGCCCCGCCGGCCAGCTCCTCACCCGCATCCTGGAAGGGGGCATGGGATTGCAGAGGGAGGAGGTCTTCATCGCCAACGTGCTCAAGTGCCGTCCGCCCGGCAACCGCGACCCGGAAGCGGCCGAGACGGCCGCCTGCACCCCCTACCTGGAGGAACAGATCCGCCTCGTGGCCCCTGCGCTCTTGATCGCCCTGGGGCGCCACGCCGCCAACCATCTCTTGCAGCAGGACGTGGCGCTGGGACGCCTGCGCGGCGGCATCCATCCGCGGCCGGGGGGAGGCCCCCCGGTCCTGGCCACCTATCACCCCGCTTACCTTCTGCGCAATCCCGGAGCCAAGGCCGCCTGCTGGGAGGACATCCAGCTCGCCATGCGCTTCCTGGGGCGGGAGATCCCGGCGCGCAACCCTTCCCGTGAGCGGAGGTAGCCGGATCATGGCGCGCTCCTTCGGGTTTCATCGGGTCGGGGCCCGGGTCGCCTATGTCCTTCTGGACCGCGAGCCGGACTCCCCGGCTTCCATCCTGGCGGCCGGCTCTTGCGCCCTGTCCGATCTTCCCGCCCTCTATCAGCGGCTGGCCGCCGAGTTCGCCCTCCCCTGGGCACTTGCCGAAGAGCGGGAAGGGGCCGCCGCCCCCTCTCCGGGCTCCGACTGGCCGCTGAAGCGTCCCGCCCCGCGGGGCATGATCCACCCCGCCCGGGCCGCTGCCCTGTGGGAGTGGAACTGCGGAAGGATCGAGGCGGAAGACCTGCTCCTCTGGCTGCGCCCCGACCGGCTGCTCTGGTCCCGGGGGCTTCCCGGGAAGGCCCTGGCGGGGAGCGACCTCCGCCGGGGACCGCTGGCTCTCTCGCTGCAGAAGATCCTGGCACGCACCGGGGCGGCGGGGGCCCCCGTGACGCTTGCGGTGGAAGGGGATGCCCCCGGAGAGGCCCTGCTGCTGAAGGAACTCCGCGCCCGGGGCTGTTCCCCAAGACCCCTCAAGGCCGTTCCAACGGAACGGGGAGCCGACCGGGCGGCTGCCGGAGCGGCTCTGGCGGCCCTCGAACCCGGTCAGCCCTTTCTTCGCCCGGCGGCCCGCCCCCGGCCTCGGGAACCCTGGCTTCTGACCCTCTCCATCCTGGCGGCGGCGACCCTGGGCGGGTCCGCCTGGCTGGGAAACCGCCAGGCCCGGGCGCTTCGCGCCGGGTTGCCCGTTTCCGGCCCTCCCGGCCCGGCGGCCCGCCCGGGCCCCCGTCTCGCGGCAGCTCCCCCCCCGAAGCTCGATCGCATGGTCGCCCGGCGGCGAGCCGTGATCCGGGCCCTGGAAACCCTTCCTGGGCGGATCCCGCGAGGCTCCCTGGAGGAGCTGGAAATCGTTTCGGCCGAGGAATCCCGCCGGGCCCGGGTGCGCCTGCGCCTTCTTCCCGGCTCGGCCCCCGCTCCCTCCGAGACCCCCGCCTGGGCGGCGGGTCTTCCCGCAGGCTTCAACCTTCAGGTCCGCACCCTTGAAGACGGCTCCACAGCCGCCTCCGGCGAAGTCGCCGAGGAGCCTCGTTGAGGTTCGGTCTGCCGCTCCTCCTGCTGGCCCTGGCAGGCCTGAGCCTGCGGGACTGGTGGGACCAGCGGACCACGGCCCGTGCGCTGGCGGAAAGCCCAACCTCCCAGATCGTCCTCCCGGCCCCGGCCCCTCGGCCCCCCGATTCCTCCTGGCTGCCCCCGCTTCTCGGCCGGACGGCCCCGGCCCCCGGCCGGGCCGAACTGCGCGGCGAGCTGGAAGCCTGGGGTCTGACCGGGTTCGGAGGCGACCCGCAGGCCCTGGACGACCCTGCCGCAGGACCGGCCGCCCGCGCCGAGCTGGCCCGCTGGCTCGAGCTGCGGCCCTCGGCCGGGAAGGCCGAGCGGTTCGGGGTCGCCCTGACCCCCGACGGCCAGGCCGTGGAGATCCGATTGGGGCTTTCCGGACCGGCGGCCGCGCTTTTCCCCTGGCTGACCCACATCCTTTCTCAACCGGCCGCAGCGGGCTACTGGACCGATCCCCTCCGGCTGCGCCTGGAGGGAGACCCTGGCGGCATGCGGGCCGACCTTTCTTTGCGGCTGGTCCCTGCGGAGGCCCTTCTTGCCCCCCCGGCACCTCAAGGGGGAGCCGGAGCGCCCGCACCCCGATGAAGCCGGTCCCCTGGGCCTCCTGGATCGCCGTCCTGGCTCTTCTGGCCGCGGGGAGCAGCCTGGCCCTGCGCCTGGTCCTGCCTCCCCAGCTTCCCGCGCCCCGGGCGCCTTCCCCCTCTCCGCAGGGAATGCAGGCCGAGAAGCCCTTCGATCCGGCCCGCTTCCGGCGCAGGATGGAGATCGCCGCGCGCGGCCCGCTCTTCCCGGCCGGCTCCCAGGGAGCGGTCCCCGATTCCCGCCGGACCTCCTCCACGCCCGCCTCCGGGGGATTCCCGCCGCTCTTCGCTCCGCTGCGATTCCGGGCCGCCGTGCAGGAAGGCGGCATTCGGCTTTCCTGGCTGCCGAACCCCGGCAACCCGGTCGAGGGCCTCTCCTATCGCCTGACCCGCTGGGCGGCGGACCGGGCGCCCGAACGGGTCGGCGAGACCCGCAGCCTGGAGTTCCTCGATCCGGTGGCCTGCGAGGGGGTGCTCTACCACTACCGCTTGAGTTCGGTGCTCACCCGCGAGATCCTCCCAGGCCACCCGGCCCGCCGGGAGTCCCCGCCCGCGACCACCACCGCGGAGAAGCCCCGCACCGCCGTCTGGAAGGCCCTGGGCACGGCGGGGGACGATCAGATCGTTCTTCGGCTCGAGCGGCCGGGCCGGCCGCCGGTGGGGCCCATCCCCGCCCGGGCGGGGGAAGAGGTCGGCCGGAGCGGCTGGATCCTGGATGCCTGGAGAGTCCGCGAAACCTCCCGCCGGGTTCTCACTAGAAGCCCCCGTTTTGACGCCCTGGGGCGCAGGGTCATAATCGACGGCCATCCCGCTGATCGAGTTCGTGAAACTGCGGAAACCCGACTTCTTGCCAACATCCGCCTGAACGATCCTTGCGGAGCCTCCTGGAGCCTGGAACTTCTCCTCCCCCAGGACTCCCGGGGTTCGGGGCGGTAAGGTTGGAATCCGGCATCCCCGGGCAGCCAAAACGGTTCTCGAATGTTCTGCGGGTTCCCCGCTCCGGTGCACTGCAGAATACCGGGCCGCCCCCCGCGAAAGCCCCCCCACCCCATCACCCACGACTCCTGATGCGCAAGCCCGGGATCCTCCCCATTCTCCTCCTCCTGGCCGCTCTCGCGGCGTCCTGCAGCTCGTCCCCCGAGGGCGCGAGCCCCGCTCTCCCCTGGGAGGATTCTTCCAGCGGAAAAGCGGCCGATTCCCTGGCCACCCCGCCGACCCTGGCCGCGCCGGCCTCCGAGGCCGCCCTGACCCAGGAACCGGGGACCGCCGGCACGCAGGAGCCCGGAATTCAGAAGGCCCGCGAGACCATCCAGGCGCGCCAGGGGAAACGGAAAGTCCTGGCCCGGGACTTCGTGCAGCAGGCCGATGACGCCTTCCAGCGCGGAGAGTTCCAGGAAGCCGCGGGACTCTATGCCGATGCGTATCAGCTCGACCCCGAGAACCGGGCCGCGCGGGACGGGGTGCGGCGGACGGAAGCCGTCCTGGGAGGAAAGCCCGCCGAGCTCGGTTCCGCCGAAGGAGTCGCTTCCCAGCAGCAGATCCGCTGGGCCCGGGAAAGGATGCGCGTGGAAGGGCTCATGGCCGAGGGCGACCGGGCCATGGGGGCGGGGGACTTCGACACCGCCATCCAGAACTACCGCATCGCGGAAACCACCCTGCGCTACAACCCCAATCTTGCGGGCGGATCGCTGGACGCCAGCGTCGTGGAAGGAAAGCTCCAGGCCGCCTTGAACGCCCGCCAGGATGCCGAGGCCGCCCGCCGGGCCCAGGAGGCCGCCGCCGCCGGGCAGGAGAAGGCCGCCGCGGAAGCCGCCCGCCGGCAGTACTTCGACAACATCCTGCGAAGCCTCTATTCCGAGGCCAACAGCCTCTTCACCCAGGGCCGCTATCAGAAGGCGGGATCGGTTCTCGACCGCCTTCTGGAGATCGACCCCCGCAATGCGGAGGCCAAGGAGCTCCGCGAGGTTGCCAACGAAGCCTGGCACGCCCAGCGGGAGCGCCAGACCTCCACCGAGTTCCGCGAGCAGTGGAAGCGGACCTTCGAAGAACTTCGCCACCTGGCGGTCCCTCCGAAGAGCGCGATCGAGAACGACCTGGAGTACTGGCGGAACGTGGTCGCCAAGCGGGTCCCCCTCGACACGGAAACCGAGGAGCACGCCAAGGATCCCACCGAAGCCGCCATCCAGCAGGCCCTGGACAGCACGCGGATCGAACCCCGCTTCGACGACCAGGTCGAGGCGATTTCCGAGAACCTGGCGGCCTACACCAAGGTGAACTTCGTCGTCTCCCGTGCGGTGAGAGAAGATGTGGATGAAGACACGAAGACGATCCACATGGCCTACAACCGGCCGATGCCCGTCTCCCAGATCTTGAGCATCATCGAGGATCTCACCGGCAACCAGGTCAAGTTCGTCATCCGCAACGGAGTGGTCAACGTCCTCACCCCGGAGGAGGCCCAGGGAAACCAAGTGCTCATCCAGTACGAAGTCCGCGACATCGTCCGCAAGGTCCAGGACTTCCAGGGGACCGAGGTGAACCTGACGCCTTCGGGCGGCATCGAGGCCCAGGAGGAGCCGCCGTCCGAGAAGGAAGCCACGATCATGACCGAAGATGAACTCCTGGCGGCCATCCAGGAGAACATCGAACCCGATTCCTGGGGGGACCAGAGCACGGCCACCATCGAGAACGGGACCCTCATCGTTTATCACCGTCCCGACGTCCAGGACCGCGTCCGCCAGCTCCTGAACGATCTGCGCAAAGCCTCCAACATCATGGTGGAGATCCGGGTCCGGTTCCTCAAAGTGGAAGATTCCTTCCTGCAGGACATCGGCGTCGATTTCCGCGGCCTGGGCAACGACGCCACGGCGGGAGTCGCGGGGAAAGGATCCGATTTCGTGTTCGACGATTTTGGAAGCGACCCCGGCTCCCCCGCCTCCCCTGGCACCATCGGCACCGGCAACAGCTCCGGCGTCTTCTTCCGGGAGGCCAGCGACGATGTGAACATCCTGGGCCGCAGCGAGAACCTCTACGACACCAGCCTGGGAGACGAAAACGTCCTGGTCGGATCCGGCGGCCTTTCCATGCAGTACACCTTCCTGGGGGACACCCAGCTGGAGCTGATCCTGCGGGCCGTGGAGAAATCGAAGCGCAGCGAGATCGTCACCGAGCCCAAGCTGATGGTCTACAACACTTCGCGGGCCAATCTGACCGTGGCCAACCAGGTCTCCTACGTGGGCGACTTCGACGTGGAAATCGCCCAGGCGGCGGCCATCGCCGACCCCATCGTGCGGGTGGCCCAGGACGGGGTCTTCCTCGACGTGCGTCCGACCGTCTCAGCCGACCGGCGATACATCACCCTGGATGTCCGCCCCACCGTGGCCACGCTCCGCCGCCCGATCCCCACCTTCCAGACCTCTCTCGGATTCGGGTCTCCCGTCACGCTCCAGCTTCCCGAACTCGAGGTCCAGAAGGTGCGCACGACCGTGATGATCCCGGATGGAGGCACGCTCCTCCTTGGCGGCATGAAGATCGTCGATCAGCAGAATCTGGAATCCGGGGTTCCGTTCCTCAACCGGATCCCCTTCCTCTCCTTCCTCTTCTCGAGGCAGGGCCAGTTCGAGTCCTACCGCAAGCTGCTCATCCTTCTCTCCGCCCGGGTCATCATTCCCACGGAATTCGAGCCGAAGCCTCTTCCAGCCGGCACCCGGTAGCCCGTTCTTCCGGGAATGGAGCCCGCCACTTCGGAGCCGGCTTTTCCCTCCTTCTCTTCCTCCTGAAACCCTGAATCGTCCCGCATGAGCCCCACGGCAGGACTCCTACTGCTCTCCCTCCTCCTCCCGCTCCAGGAGGAGGGCTCGGGCAGCCTTGGCATGCGCCGGGAAGGGGAATTCGCGCGGCAGCTCACCATCCAGTTCGGTTTCGACGACCTGTCGGAATCCGTTCTCGAGAAGGCCCTGGAAAAGGCCACCGACCCGAGCGACCGCTCCCAGCTTCTATTGACCCGCTGCGAAGTCCGCAAGCTGGCTGCAGCCCGCACCACCGATCCCAAGGACCGCCTGAAAGCCCTGGGAAGCGCGGCCGAAGCCTACGACACCTACCTGGCCGAATCGGAACCCAGCCAGGAACTTGCCAACCAGGCGGAGACCGATCTCGCCCAGGTGGCCTACAACTATGGCGACACCCTGAAGCAATACCTCGATTCCGCCCACGTGCCGGCAGAGGAACGGGCGAAGCTCGTTGCCCAGGCCGAAAAGGTCTTCGAAGGCGCCTTGCGCGGAGTCAACGCCCTGATCGACTGGTGGAACCATCTTCCGGACCAGGAGAGCAAGGACAGTTCCCGCTTCACCACCTATTATCCCAGCGAGTTCTACCGGGCCCTGATCTACTACCATTGGTCGCTCCTGTATGCTCCGGGCTCCCTGGATCGGATGGAGAATTCCCGCCGGGCCCTGGAATATCTGGAAGGTTTCGCCCTGATCGCGGGGGCCTCCTCCTCGGCGGGATTCACGGCCTACAAATACATGGCCGACACCTATGCCATCCGGGGCGAGAACGAGGATGCCGAGATCTTCTACAACCACATCCTCGAGAACGCTCTCCCGGATGACCCGGACGTCCTGGACAAACTGGGACCCTCCGAAATCGAAAGGCGCCAGAAAATCGTTCAGCAGGCCTATCTGGGCTACATGGACCTCCTGCGGTCCCAGGGCCGCAGCAAGGACGCCCGCCGCCTGGCGGAGACCTTCCGCGCCTGGGTGAACGATCAGGGCGTGATCCTCTCGCCGGCGGGATACCGGATGCTGCTCCGCAACGCCTCCTCGCTGGCCGAAGAGGGGCGTTTCCAGGAAGCGATCGACATCGCCTCGATGGTGGAACGGGAGAATTCAACCAGCCTTCTTCGCCTGGAGGCCAACGAAGTCATGGCCCGGGCCATCCAACTCGCCCCTCCGGACGCCGAGATCGATCTGGGCGTGCTCTACTCCGCTGCGGAAGGCGCCTTCTTCGAAAAAAAATATGCCCAGGCGGTGGAGGGATTCCGCAGCTTGATCCCCCGCCTCCAGGGGGCCCACGATGCCGGCGACTACGGAGCCAAGACCTATTACTACCTGGGCTGGTCGTGGTCCAATCAGGACCGTCCCCTGGAAGCCGCCGCGGCCCACAAGGAGGGATTCCAGCTCTTCCCCGACGACGAGGAGTTTGCCGCCAAGAACGCCCAGGCCTGGCTGGCCCTGGCGGAACGCTTCGTGTCCCTCGTTTCCGGCGACACGGTCCTGATGAACTTCCGCAATGACGCCCTGGAGGCGGTCCAGGCCACCAGCCGGGACAACACTCCGGCGGCGGCCATCTGGACGGCGGCCAAAAACGACTACAGCCGCGCCAAGACCCTCGAAAAACAGGCCAAGGGCGCCGCGCCGGGGAGCCCTGAGGCCCGCAAAGCCCTGGCCGCGCTGGATCAGGCAAAACAAGGCTATGCGAAGGTTCCCAAGGGGACCCGGCACTACGAAGAGGCCCTGGTCGGAATGGGGCTGGTCGAGTTCCGGAAGATCAAGTGGGATCCCTCCGCCGCGGAGCGGGCCCTCAAGATCTTCAGCGACTATCTCGAGAAATACATCCCCGATCCCGGGAACACGCCCGTGGATGCGGCCGGCCGTCAGGCCCGCAGGGACGCCTCCGCCAAGGCGGATTATTACCGGGGCCAGGTGCGGGTCCTCCAGGCCGTCGCCGCGGGTGCGGGCCATCCCGAACTCTGGGAGAAGGTCCTCCAATCCTTCGACGGCTACCTCCAGCGGCACCCCCAGCAGACCGAATACGGAGCCGCCACCCTGCTCGCCCGGACGGACGCCTTCCTTCAGCTTGGCCGGATCGATGAGGCGGTTTCCGAGTATGAAAGCCTGGTCTCCCGGAACCTTCCCAAGCGCTTCCAGGAGAAAGCCGCTTTCAGCCTCTTCCAGCACTTCGACGCGTTGTTCCAGAAGGAAGACGGGAAAGCGGGGGAGAAGGCCTCCAAGAACCTGGCGGCGGCGACCAACTACCTCCACATCGCCAACTCCCTGAGCAACCACCCCGCCTGGCAGAACCTGCAGAAAGAGGCCCGCTATCACTTGCGGCTCGGGGAGGTGGCCACCAGCGCCGACCTGCTCCAGAGAATCCTCAAGGAGTACGACGAGAAGGACAGCCTGACTGCGCAGTGGCGCTTCTTCGTCGAACTCGATCTCCTCGATGCGCTGCTGGCCCAGGACAAGACCGGGGCCGCCGCTCCGATCGTCGAACGGCTCTTGGAAAGCCATCCCAAGAACCTGCGCGTCATGATTGCGGCCGTCAAAGTCCTGGCGGGGTTCCCGGTCTTGCGGGACGGCGGCGTGGTGGAAGTGCCGGGCGTTGGAACACCGGAAGCGTTCCAGAAGGCAGCCGATCTCGTCAAGGGCCTGGCCCTCCTTGCGGAAGCCAACGCCAAGGAAAAGGAGATCAACAAGTATTCCTACGCTCCCTACTGGGAAGCCAAGTTCGACCAGGCCTACATCCTCTACCGCCGCAGCAAGACCGACGGGACCTACCGCGGACGTCACCGCTCCCTGATCGACCAGTTGAAGAAGCTGGCCCCTTCTCTGGGGGGCGACGTGGTCGGCGAAGACCTCCCCCGTCTCTTCCAGTGGCTCCGCCAGCAAAACTGACCGCCGTAGCAACCATGCCCGTCCTCGCTGCTCTGCTGCTCCTGATCCCGGTTCCCCAGGACCAGGTTTTCACCCGTGACGGACGGACCCTTCAGGGGGAGGTCGTGCGGGCCTCCCTGACAGAGGTCGTCCTGAAGGACGCGGACGACAAGGAGGTGACCCTGGCGGGCGGAGACGTGATCCGGATCCGTCATGAAAATGCGCCGGAGAGCCTCACCCGCGCCCGGGAGTTCCTCGCCTCCGGGGACTACCAGAATGCGGTGGCCGGCTTCCAGGCGGCGGAAAGCGGGGAGGGCCCCTCCTGGGTCCCGATCGAAGCCCCCCTCGAGCGGGCCGAAGCCCTGCTGGCCTGGTCGCAGATCGATCCCGACCGGGCCCAGGAAGCCCTCGCCCTGTTCAACGAATGGCTGGCGAGCCACCCCGATCATTTCCTCGTGGTACGCGCCCGGGTGGGCCAGGCCCGGGCCCTCTCCCGGACCGGCCAGGTTGAGGAAGCCGCCGCCAAGCTGGAGGAGCTGGGCACCTTCGCCTTCGAAAAGAACCTCGGGAAGAGGGTGGAGCTGAGGGCCCGCCTGGAACGGAGCCTGGTTCTGCTGGACGGTGGAAAGCCCCAGATGGCGGCCACCCGCCTGAGGGACCTCGTTCCCAAGATCCAGGACCTGATCCGGTCCGGCCTTGAACCGGGAGAGCGGGCGGAAGTCCGCGGTTTCCTGGTCCGGGCCCGGATCGCCCTGGGGGACGCCATCGCCGCCAAGGATGGCCCGCAGGCCGCCCGGCCCTACTGGGAGAGCCTGCTGCGCGATCCGGGGGTCGGCCCCGAAGTCCAGGCGGCCAGCCTCATCGGCCAGGCCCAGGCGGCCGAAGAATCCGGCCGGCCCCGCGAAGCCCAGCTCCTCCTGGCCCGCGTGGTCGCCACCCTCCCGGCAACGCCCTCCATCCAGGCCCGCGCTCTCTTCCGGCTGGGAGAGGTCTGCCGCAAATTGAAGGACACCCCGTTCAAAGGGGAGACCTACCTGCGTCAAGTGCTGGATTCCTACCCGAACACTCTCTGGGCCGCCCGGGCCCGCAAGGAGCTTGGGCAGTGACCGCCTCCCCTTGGGCCGCTAGAATTCCCCATTCCCGACCTGAAGCCAAGATCCCCCCTGATTCCCCCGCGAAGGACCCTGTCAAGACAATGCCCCGCCTCCGATTCCTCGCCATGACCCTTGCCGGTTTCCTGGCCTCCTCACCCCTGCTCCTGGCCCAGGCCGCCCCCGAGCCTGGCGCAGCTTCCACCCAGGGAGGGATGACCCTTTTCGAGGTCATCCAGGCCGGGGGTCTGATCGGCTACCTGATCATCGGCCTTTCCGTCGTCGCCCTGGCGCTCATCATCGAGCACTTCATGAGCCTCAAGCGGGACAAGCTGGCGCCCCCGGAGGCCATCGACGAGATCGAGGAGCTGCTCCAGGAGGGGAACTACCAGGAAGCCCTGGAATACTGCGAATCCGAGCAGACCTTCTTCACCAACGTGGTCGCCTCGGGAATCCGCAAGCTCAGCTTCTCGTTCGGGACCGTGGAGAAGGCCCTTGAAGAGATGGAGGACGAGGAAGCCGTCAAGCTGCACCAGAAGATCGGCTGGCTTTCGCTGATCGCCGGCATCGCTCCCATGATGGGCCTGTTCGGAACCGTGGTCGGGATGGTCGGGGCGTTCGGAACGATCGCCAAGGCCAAAGGGGGCGTGGAGCCCTCCGAATTCGCCGGCAACATCCAGCTGGCCCTGATCACGACCGTTCTGGGCCTGACGGTGGCCATTCCCGTGACGGGCTTCTACGTCTTCTTCCGGAACAAGGTCACCATGCTGGCGCTCGAGATCGGCGCCATCACCGAGGAGCTGTTCGACCGCTTCCGTTCCACCGAGAATGCCTGAACTGCATCCTTTCCGGTCGTGAACGAACCCTGCCGCAGCCATGTCGAAGCGTAGCCGCCCGGACACCGAGGTCGGGATCGACATGACCCCGATGATCGACATGGTCTTCCTGCTGATCATCTTCTTCATCATCGTCAA
>CAZQAP010000071.1:8972-14598 GCA_964591365.1 uncultured Planctomycetales bacterium | reverse complement strand
CCTTCATCCGCTCGACCATCCCCGGGTAGAGGAAGAAGGGCCAGCGGTAGCGGGAAGGCGGAAGGAACCGCTGGAGCTTCGAAGGACGGATGTCCCAGCTGCTGCGGGCGGGATCCCGCTCCGCCAGGAGGGTCAGGATCGGCGCGTCGGGCCAGAGGGCGTGGAGCTGTTCCAGGACCCGTTCGGCCCCGCCATGGCGCACGAAATCATGGGCCAGGACGACCTTCATCGGCGGCGGTGCATCCTCCAGCCCTGCAGGCGGCCCTTCCAGGCGGGCAGCAGGGAGCCGAGGCCGAACAGATAGGGGGAGGCCCAGAAGGGCCGCAGAAGGGAACCGGCCACCGCCCAGAACAATCCCGGGCAGGGGAAGTTCCCGACCAAAAAGGCGAAGACCAGGTGGGCCAGTCGCCCTGCGGGCCCATAGTGCTTGAGGAAGACGTAGGTCTCGTTGGCGGCGTTGTTGCGGACCGTGGCCCGTTCGAAGCGATGGCCGGGGCCGAAGTTGCGGGGGGCCTCGTGGTGGTCCACTTCCACGTCGGGGTCGTAGATGAGCCTGTAACCCTGGGCGCTCACTCCCAGGCAGACGTCCAGCTCGAAGCGGAAGCAATCTCCCAGAAGCCGGGTATCGAAACCGCCCGCCTGCCGCAGCGCGTCGGCCCGCAGGCTCATGTTGGCCCCGCGGAAGTGGTCCACCCGCACCCGGCGCTGGGTGGGGCGCGTGCTCTGGTCGAGAACCAGACCGGGGAAGAGGACCCGGTTGCGGTGACGGGCGCGGCGCACCACCGGCCGGCTGTCCACCACCGGAAACGCCGGGCCGCCCACCCCGCCGATGCGGGCGTCGCGCTCGTAGTGCCGGGCCAGGTTCTCCAGCCAGAAGGGCCGGGCGATGGCGTCGTCGTCCAGGAAACAGGCCACGTCGCCGGTGACGGCTTGCAGAAGAGCGTTCTCAGCCACCACGATGCCGGGCTTGTCTACGAAGACCGGTTCGATCTTCAATTCGGCGTGGGCGCCGGCGAAATCCTGGAAGGTGGAGACCCCTTCGGCGTCCTCTTCGCGGCGCAGGGAGACCAGGATTTGATCGGGTCTGCGGGTCTGGAGCGCCAGGGCTTCCAGGTTGCGCCGCAGGAGGCCGGGGCGCTGGAAGGTCGGCACCAGGACGGAGAAGCGCATGGTCAGGCGGCCGCCTCCCGGGCCCGGAGATAGGCGGCGACGTGACGGCGGGCGGTTTCTTCCCAGCGGAAGCCGGCCGCCCGCCGGAGGCCGTTCTCGACCCGTGCCGGGCGATCTTCGGGCCGCAGGGCAGCCTCGATTCCGGCTGCGATGGCCTCTGGATCCAGGGGGTCGACCAGCACCGCGGCCCCCCCGGCAACTTCGGGAAGCGAACAGGCTTCCGCGGCCACGACCGGGGCTCCGCAGGCCATGGCCTCCAGAAGCGGGATGCCGAAGCCCTCGAGCAGCGAGACCAGCACGAAGGCGCGGGCGTTGCCGTAGAGGCGCGGGATGTCCTCTTCGCTCACGAATCCGGGCAGGAGCACACCCTGGTCGTCGCCGCGCGCCGCGATCCGGGCCCACATGGCGTCGAATAGCCAGCCATGGGCCCCGGCCAGGACGAGCTGGCCGGCGAAGCCACGGCTTCGCAGCATCTGGAAGGCCTGGCAGAGCCGTTCCAGGTTCTTGTTGGGTTGCAGCGTTCCCAGGTAGAGGAGATAACCCGGCTGGATGCCGTAGCGACCCTGCAGGCGGGCCTCGTCGGCTCCCGGGTCGGAGGGCGGGCGGTATTCGGGGCCCACGCCGTGGGGGATGGCCTCGACCCGCTCGGGGTCCGCGCCCAGCCGTTCGATGAGGTCGGCGCGGGAGTATTCCGAGACGGTCAGGATGCGGTGGGCGGCCTTCACCGCGCGGGGCACCACTCGGCCGAGTTCGGCCACCATGGCGGGCGGAAGCCCCTCGGGGGCGCGCAGGAAGGCCAGATCGTGGATCGTGACCACCCGCGCGGAGCGCCGGGTGGGCCGCAGGCGGTCGAAGGGGCCATGGAAGAGGTCGTGGGCCCCGGCGGTCCACTCCACCGGGGCGTGCAGGAGTTCGAGCAGCCGCGGATGAAGGCGCGAGAGCACGAAATCCGGGTTTCCAAGCCGAAGCAGGACCTCCGCCATGCGGGCCTTGTGGCGGGCCTGGAAGAAGTTGAAATAGAGTTTCAGGCCTCCTTCCGGAGCCAGGGCGGCGGGGAGATGGCGCGCCAGTTCCACGCAGTAGCGGAACATCCCTCCCTTCAAGAATCCGGTGAGCGCGAGGGGGGTCGCGTCGAGCAGGATGTTCATCGCGGGAGTTCCAGCGCACGCTGGTAGGCGGCCAGCGTCTCGCGGGCACATCGCTCCCAGGTGAACGGGCGGGATCTTTCCAGGCCGGCCTGGCGGAGATCTTCCCAGAGCGCGCCATCCCCGTCGATCCTGCGCAGGAGCTCCGCGAGACCTTCGAGGTCGTCCGGATCGAAGCTCAGCCCGGCCCCTCCGGCCACCTCCGGAAGCGCGCCGCGGTCGGAGTGGAGCACGGGAACCCCGGCCGCCATGGCCTCCAGGACCGGCATGCCGAACCCCTCGAAGCGCGAAGGGAGCACCAGCGCCCGGGCGCCTGACACCAGGAGGGGCAGGTCCGCGCCGGGGACGAAACCGAGGAAGCGGATCCGGCTGCGGAGGGCCGGAAGGGCGCGGGCGGCCTCCTGGACTGCTTCGGCCCGCCAGCCGGCCCGGCCGGCAACCACGAGGTCGGCTCCCAGCCCGCCCTGCAGGGCCGCCCCGAAGGCTCGCAGGAGGAAAGGCAGGTTCTTCTTGGGCTCCACCGAGCCCAGGAAGAGGAAATAGGGCCGCTCCCCCAGGCCCGCGAGGCGTGGGGCCCGTGCCCGGGCTCCGTTTTTTTCGCCAGCCTGCCGGAAGCGCGGGTCCACCCCGTGGTAGATCACCCGGGTCCGCCCGCGGGGCACCCCCAGGGTGCGGATCACGTCCTCCTGGGTGTGGCGACTCACACAGATCCAGAAGGAGGCCCGTTCCACGGCCCGCTCCACCCCGTCCTCCAGCCGGCGGACCCAGCTCGGGTGGAGGTACTGGGGATGACGGCGGAACATGAGGTCATGGGCGGTGACGACCAGGCGGCCCGAGCCCGGCATCCCCCAGACCGGTTCCAGGGCGTGGAAAAGGTCGTAGGAGCCCGCCAGCCATTCGGTGCGCAGCCCCAGGCGCCCGGCCCGCTCCAGCATCTCCGGGGTGGCCCACCAGTGCCGCAGGACCGCCCCGCCTCGGCGGAAGGCGTCCAGGCCCTTCGTGCGGCGCGGATGCAGGAAGGCGGTCAGGAGGGTGAAGGTGGGATCCTCATCCCTGCGGGTCAGCTCCAGCAGGGCTTGGACCAGTTCCTGCCAATAGGTGTCGATCCCCCCGCGCCCGCCTTCCAGTCCCAGGCTGCGGCCCTCAAGCACCACCCTCACGTGGAAACCTCCTGGTAGAGGGACATCAAAGCGTCCCAGTGGGCCCGGGGGGCGAAATTTTCCCGCACCCAGGCCCGCATGCAGGCTCCGCGGGCCATGAGCTCGGCCGGATTCCCGGCGGCTTCCTCCAGGACGCGGGCCAGGGCGGAGGGATCTTCGGGAGGAAAGGTCCATCCCCTGGAAGGGGGGGCGATCAGTTCGGGAACCCCGCCCGCGTGGGTGGCAGCCGAAGGGCGGCCCCGGGCGCCCGCCTCGAGCACGGTGAGGGGCGAATTCTCCGCCACCCGGGAGGGGAGCACCAGGAGGGCGGCACGGGCATAGGCCGCATCCATCCCGGCCGGATCCAGGAGCCCGAGGAAGGAGACCCTCCCAGCCAGACCCAAAGCGCGGGCCTTGTGGATCAGATGGGCTTCCTGGTCTCCCTGGCCGGCCACCTCCAGCCGGGCGTGAGCAGCTGGGCCCCGCGCCCGGGCCAGGGCCTCCAGGAGCAGATCCACCCCCTTGGAGCGGTAAAGGGTGCCGGCGAAGAGGAGCCGCAGCGGGGGGCCGGGCAGCGGCAGGGATGGGGTTTCCTCCACCGGCAGACGAAGCAGCCGGGCCCGGCCGTCAGGAAAGGGGATTCCTATGCGGAGCGCTTCCGTCGGGCAAAGGAAGAGAGAAACTGTTGAGAAAACCTGTTGCCGGGAGCGAATCAGGGCGCGCCGATCGAGGGCCTTCTTCCATGGCCCGAAAAGACCTTTGCGGGAAAGCCCCCAGGGGTTGGGATCGACCAGGGTGAAGTCGTGGACCGTCATCAGGGTGGGAAGGCCCAGCTTGCGGAGGGCAGGAAAGAGAGTGCTCCGGAAGGCCGCCAGGTTCTGGACATGGACCAGGTCGGGCCGCACCCGCCCCGCGAAGGCGGCAAAGGCCCGGGCCAGAGGGGCATGGAAGCGGTGGAAATCGAGCCGCCGGCGGAGGGAGGTTCGCGGCCATCGGTAGGAAAAAGCCTCCTGCTCGGGCGCCAGCACCTCGCCCGCGGGGGAAAGGGAGAAGAGGGCGCTACGGGTGCCGCGGGAGGCCAATTCGGGAATCAGACGCCGTAAATAGCAGGAAGGGCCCCCGAGGATCTGGGGGGCATCGTGGAGGTGAAGGACCTTCAAACCGGGGCTCCTGCCGCCCTGGGCAGACTTGGAACGAGAAATCCTAGCCTTCTGTGGGCCTCCGCGGGCGGGTCTTTTTCGAGGCCCGGAGAGGCCGACAAGGCTGCCATTCTGGCGGGCCATGCGGCCTTTTGACGGGGTTTGTTTCCCTAAACCGTTGTAAATAAAGAACTTGGGCGTTTTTTGGGGCCTCCCGAAGAACGCCGGATTTCCGGAAAATCCGGGGGCGCTCCGGCCGATGGATCAAAAGTGGCCGGGTGACCCCGGTCCGGGTGGGAAAAAAAGGCTTGCCCGGTGGTGCCGCCACGGCACAATGCTCGGCCAAAATCCGGAGGGATCCACATTCGGAGCCCATCCGGGGGTCAGCCCCAAGGAAATCGTTCACGTGAGCCCCCTTCTCCCTCGAGAACAAGGCCTTCATAGGGGCGTGTTCCTGTCGGCTGGTCAACCAACCCAGTAGGGTTCCCTAGGAGGATGTTTCGGAGATGAAAGTGCGCTTGCTGAATTGGGTGGCCTTGGCCGCCATCGCCATGGGCTCCAGCGCGTTCGCCCAGCAGGACGACGCTCTGGACCGCGCCCTGGCCGACCTCAACAACGGGATGGTTGCTCCGCTGGCCGGGAATGTCACCGCCAACGGTTCCACCAGCCTGAACATCTCGGGTGAAGCCCGAGTCCGCAACACCTGGTTCAATCCGGCCAGGGGTGTGGGTGACCACAAGAATGTCGATGCCCGGCTCCACTTGAACTTCGCGTTCGATGTCACGGAGCAGGCTTCGGCGTTCGTCCAGTTCAATGCCGCCGAGAACTGGGGCAACCCGGGTTTCGGCCCCAACGTGGCGACTCTCGAGCCGGTCACGCTGAACACCGGCACGGTCAACCAGGCCTACTTCACCGCGACCGACCTGATCGGGGACGGTGGTGAGTTCAAGGTCGGCCGCAGCTTCTACACCCTGGGCTCCGGCCGGATCCTGGGCACCGACGACTTCGACCAGATCCCCAGCTCGTACAGCGG
>CAZQAP010000071.1:0-8872 GCA_964591365.1 uncultured Planctomycetales bacterium | reverse complement strand
CCGGCCGGATCCTGGGCACCGACGACTTCGACCAGATCCCCAGCTCGTACAGCGGTATCTGGTACACCAACCCGCTGGAAGGCTGGAACCTCGAGGTCTTCATGATCACCGACGTGTTCAACGCCGGCGGTGTGAACGGTGCCTTCGCTGGCGCCTTCCCTCCCGGGGTCGTTCGCCCCGGCCAGGGAGATGCCGACCTCTACGGCCTGACCTTCGACTACGTCACGGATGCGATCCCCCTCCTGGGGACGGTCAACATCCAGCCCTACGCGCTGCGCTACGCCGTAAACAGCAGCGCCACCGGGGACACGATGTGGTACGGAGCCCAGGTTTCCGGCGAGGTGGAGGACCCGGGAGTCACCTACAACGTTGAAGGAGTCTTCGTCGATTCCGACCGGAACAAGGCTCCGCGCAACAGCGACTTCAATGCCTGGGCCGGAACCGTCGGAGTGGACCTCGGCAACTTCACAGGCAATCTTCCGGGCAACGTGAGCCCCATCCTCGAAGGTGGATTCACGCAGTCTGACAAGAGGGGCATCACCATCAACCCCGTCTACCACGATGAAGCCGGGATCGGCGACTGGATCGCCCGGACTTCGGGTGTCCAGCGGGCCGGTGTTTTCTCCGGTTTCGCCGGCACCGAGTGGGTCGGGATCGGCCTCGAGCCGGTTGAAGGCTGGGACGCCCACACGACCTTCATCAATTTCGTGGACAAGACCGGAACCGGGATGTTCGATGCGACCGAAGTGGACGTCACCCTCGGCCACACCTTCGACGCCGGCCATGCCCTTTCGCTGGGCATCGGCTGGGTTCAGCCTGACCTGGGCATCCTGTCGGACCAGGTCGTGATCTTCGCGACCATGAGCCTGCCCTTCTAGGGTCCAGCAAGTTCGCGCTTCTACCGGGGCGGCCCCCCAGCGGGCCGCCCTGGTTTCTTTATGTCCTTCCGGAAACGCGGCCGGCGTTCGTGAAGGCTCCGGTCTAGGATGGATCCATGCGGTGGCGGTCCTTCGACCCTGTCCAGCTTCCGGTGGTGGCCGGGTTCCTGGCTTTGATCCTGTGGGGCGTCCAGGTCGCCGGGGAGGCCCCCGCGGATTCCACCGGATCCCGCCGGGCCGGGCCGGTCGTGACCCTGCCCCAGGCCTCCATCCGGATGGGCGGCCCCGAGGTCGACCTCGGTCCGGTCACCTGGAGGATCGAGGGGGACGAACGGGTCCTGACCAGCCTGGACGGGCGCGAGGTCCGGTATTCCCTTCGGGATTCCCGCAGCACCCGTTCGTCCCTCCGGGACTGGGAAACGATGGACTATCGCATCCGGCTGGCGGACGGGCGCCGCATCCACTTCGTGGTGACCGATTACACCCTGTTCTCGGCCAGTTTCTACGGCCTGCCCGCGGCCTTCTTCCACGGCAACGTGCGCCGCGGCCGGGGATCCGGGAACACCTTCTGGTGGATCACCGAGGGCCGCCTGCACCTGTTCCAGGGCAAGGCGCGGTCCGAAGGCTGGCAGACCTCCCTGGCACTGGCGGATCTTCGGGGAATCTCCTTCGAGGATGGCAACCTGACCCTCGATGCCGGGGGCTCCTTCCGGACCCGCTTTCCTCTTGGGGGGCGGCCCGGCCCTCTCGTGGAGGCCGTCCTGGAGGCCCTGGGGCGCCCGGTCGACGGCCCGCTGCCCGGGACAGGTTCTTCCTGGAAGATCGAACTGGACCGATAGGCAGGGCCGCAGGAGATAGGGCTGGCGGGAGGGCAGGCCCAGGAATCAGGCCGCATCCTGGAAATCGACCTCGGGAGCATCGGCCCAAAGCTGGTCGAGGGCGTAGAAACGCCGAGCCTCCTCGCTTTGGATGTGGACCATCACCTCCCCGAAGTCGAGCACCACCCAGGGGGAGCGGGGATCCCCATCCATGGCCCCGTGCGGGCGGCCCAGGCTCTTGGCGGCCAGGTTCAGGGCGGTGGTCAGCCCGCGGGTCTGGCGCGGAGAGCCGGTCGTGACCAGGACGAAGAAGTCGGTGATCGAGGAAAGGGAGCCCAGATGGAGCACCCGGACCTCTCCAGCCTTCTTTTCCAGCGCAGCACCGGCCAGGGTTCGGGCCAGGCGCAGGGCTGCGGGGTCGGGCTGGGGGTTCGCGGGCACCCCCCTATTGTTCCTGATTCATCCGGGTCAGTGGGACGCGAGGAAGGGCAGCAGCAGGAGACTCACCACGGACATCAGTTTAATCAGGATGTTCAGGGAGGGGCCGGAAGTGTCCTTGAAGGGGTCTCCCACGGTGTCCCCGACCACGGCAGCCTTGTGGGGGTCGGAGCCCTTGCCCCCATGGTGGCCGTTCTCGATGTACTTCTTGGCGTTGTCCCAGGCCCCGCCGGCATTGGCCATGAAGACGGCCATCATGACCCCGCTGGCCAGGGACCCCGCCAGGAGGCCGCCGAGCATTTCGAGTCCTCCGAACCAGCCCACGAGGAAGGGGGCCGCCAGGGCCAGGAGCCCGGGCACCACCATCTCGCGCAGGGAGCCCTTGGTGGAGATGGCCACGCAGGCGGCGTAATCCGGCTTGGCGGTCCCCTCCAGGATGCCCGGAATCTCGCGGAACTGGCGCCGCACCTCGGCGATCATCGAGAAGGCCGCGCGGCCCACGGCCTGCATGGTCAGGGCGCTGAACAGGAAGGGGAGCATGCCCCCCAGGAAGAGGCCCACCACCAGGTCGGGATTGGTGATGTCGAGGCTGAAGGGGCGCCCCTGGTTGGCCATCAGCGCCGTGGCGGCCGTGCCGAAGGCCGAAAAGAAGGCCAGGGCGGTCAGGGCCGCGGAACCGATGGCGAAACCCTTCCCGATGGCGGCCGTGGTGTTCCCCACGGCGTCCAGACGGTCGGTGCGCTTGCGGACCTCTTCGGGGAGGTTGGCCATTTCCGCCACCCCGCCGGCGTTGTCGGCCACGGGGCCGTAGGCGTCCACGCCCAGCGAGATCCCCAGGGTGGAGAGCATGCCCACCGCGGCCAGCGAGATCCCATAGATCCCGCCCTGGGAATAGGCCAGGGAGATGGCCCCGCAGATCACGAGAATCGGCAAGGCGGTGGACTTCATGCCCACGGCGAGTCCGGCGATGATGTTGGTGGCGGCCCCGGTTTCGGAATGCTCAGCGATGGACTGGACCGGTTTGTACTCGAAGGCGGTGTAGTACTCGGTGATCTTGCCGATCAGGACCCCGGAGAAGAGCCCCGCGATGATGGCCACGAACAGCCCCATCCCGGTGTAGGTGCGGCCGTCGGTGACCACGTCTTCCATGCGGTTCGTCAGCAGGAAGGCGAAGCCCACCAGGATCAGGGAGGCCACCACCAGCCCCCGGAAGAGGGCGGAGTGGATCTTGGACTCGTCGTTGGTGCGCACGAAGAAAGTGCCCGCGATCGAGGCCAGGATGCCGACGGCAGCCAGGGTCAGAGGGAGCATGACGAGGGCCTTGGCGCCCTCTCCCGGAGCCCCGGCCGCCAGGGCGGCCCCCAAGGTCATGGTGGCCACGATGGAGCCCACGTAGGACTCGAAGAGGTCGGCCCCCATGCCGGCCACGTCGCCCACGTTGTCGCCCACGTTGTCGGCGATGGTGGCCGGGTTGCGGGGATCGTCCTCGGGGATCCCGGCTTCCACCTTGCCCACCAGGTCGGCGCCCACGTCGGCCGCCTTGGTGTAGATCCCCCCGCCCACGCGGGCGAAAAGGGCGATGGAGGAGGCCCCGAAGGAGAATCCGAGCACGTTCTGGAGGGCGGAGGTGGAGGTTCCATAGAGGCTGCTGAAGACGTAGATCCCCAGGACGCCCAGGCCGACCACGCTCATGCCCATCACGGTGCCGCTCCCGAAGGCCACCCGCAGGGCCCCCGAGAGGCTGGTCCGGGCCGCTTCCGTGGTGCGGACGGCCGCCCGGGTGGCGGTGTACATCCCCAGCCAGCCGGCCAGGGCCGAGGCGAAGGCGCCGCAGAGGAAGGCCACCACGGTGCGCAGGCCCCCGCCCTGGCGTTCGCCCAGGGCGAAGAGTCCGACCGCCGCCAGCACGGCGAAGATGGCCAGCCGGGTGTACTCGGTCTTGAGGAAGGCCATGGCACCCTCCTGGACGGCCTTGGCGATCTCGGCCATGCGTTCGTTGCCGGCGGGAGCGGCCATGACCCGGCGCTGGAAGAGGATCGCGACGATCAGTCCAGCGGCAGCGGCCACCCAGGGAAGGTGGTTGAGCAGGGAGTCCATCCGTGTTGGCTCGGGAGGGGGGGGGACAGGGGGGCCTTTCCGGGCCCCGGAAACCAAAATTGAAGGCGGGATTCTAGCCTTCCCCGGGCCGGGCGTCAGGGCTTCGATCCTGGGTCCGGAGGGCCCGCATGCGCTTCAAGGCGGCCAGCCGCCGCCGCCGCCGGGAGGAAATCCACCATCCCGCGGCCGCGGTCATCAGGACCCCTCCCACGATCAGGGGGATCTGGAATCGGTGGACCAGGCCCACCGCGGCGTCGAGGTTCTCCGAGAAGACCTTTCCCAGGCTCACCAGTCCCAGGACCGTCAGGATGGCTCCCAGGGAATCCAGCAAGGAGAACTTCCAGAACGGCATGCGCAGGTTTCCGGCCACGAAATAGGCGATCATCCGGAATCCGGGCACGAAACGGGCCAGGAAGACGGCCTTGGTGCCGTGATTCAGGAAGGTGCGGTTGAACCGGTGGCGGTTGCGCGGCCCCATGTGGTGGCGCAGAAACGGCCATTTGTAGACCCGTTCTCCTGCGTATCGGCCCAGAAGGAAGATCACCGTGTCTCCGCCCAGGATGCCGACCCAGCAGGCCCCCAGGGCGGTGAGGAAGGAAAAGTGCCCCTCGGCGACGAAGTGGCCGGCGGCCAGGATGACGATCTCCTCCGACCAAGGGGGCAGACCCAGCCCGCAGGCCACCAGAAGCAGGAACGCCGCCGGAGCGGCATGCTGGGAAAGAAGCTGGAGAACCGCGTCCACCGGCCCCGGATTCTATCTTCCGGCCCGGAACCCTATCCTGCCCGCCTTTGGAACGCGGCCCCAGAAAGCCCGTGAAACTTCGCCGGCGGGACACGGGGGAGGAATACCTCCTGCGCCCGGGCATGGTGATCGGCCGGTGCCGGGAGGCCGATCTCCAGGTCGAGGAAGAGAGCGTCTCCCGCCGCCATGCCCGGGTGGAGGAGCGCGAAGGTCGGCTATGGCTTTTCGACCTGCATTCTTCCAACGGGACCCGCCAAAACGGCCGCCTCCAAGATGCCTTTCCCCTCAAAGCCGGGGATCTGGTGACCCTTGGCGGGGTGGCCCTCGAGGTTCTGGGAGGAGAGGGCGTCCCGGCGGCTGCTTCGGCCGGCCCCTCCTCGTCGGCCTCCTCCCCGGCCGCCGCCCGCGCCCGGCTGCTCCCTTCCCGGCGCTCCCGCGGCATGGGGGATCTTTCCCAGCAGCCCTTCCGGGTTCAGGTGCTGATCTTCCTCGCCGGGCTTCTCTTCCTGGCCGGGGTGTTCCTGGCGGTCCGCTGGCTCGGGGAGCGGATCGCCCCGCAGGGATAGGGATTGTGTGCCGGGGCCCTTCAGCGCGGGTTCTCGGCCAAGATTCTTTGGAGAAGGGCATCGGTCAGCGCTGCGGCCCGGTTCCAGGTGAAGGGGGCCGCCTGCCGGCGGCGGGGGGCGGGCGGGCCGGGGTTCTGGAGGACCGCCCTCAATTGACGAGCCAGGGCGACGGCATCCCCCGGCGGGAAGAAGCGCACCACCGTGCCGCCCACCTCGCGGTGGGGGGGGATGTTGCTTGCGACCACCGGGCAGCCCAGCCGCAGGGCCTCGGCCAGGGGAAGACCGAAGCCCTCGATCCGCGAGGGGCAGATCGTGGCGGCGGCCCCGGCATAGAGATCGGCCAGGGTGGCGTCGTCGGGGGCCAGCGCGACGATCCCCGCGGGCAGCGGGCGGCCGGGATCGCCCACCAGGAGGAGCGGCGGGCGGGGTTCGAGGCTGGCGTGGGCCGCGAGAAGCACCCCGAGTTCCTTGCGCCGCTGCCAGGGACCCACCGCCAGGAAGAAGACCCGCCCCGGGTGGCGCCCGGGGTCCTGGAGGTGATCGCAGCCATTGGGGATCACCACCGGGTCGCAGTCGGGGAAGCGGATGCGGAGCCGGGCGGCGGTCGCTTCCGAGGGGGTTGCCAACGCGGCGGCCCGGTCCAGGGCCTGCGGGAGGGTGTGCCGTACCCAGGTCCGCCGCCCCCAACCCGCCGCGAGGGGGTCGTCCCAGACGCGCAGATCGTGGACGGTCAGAAGGCAGGGGAGCTCCACGGGGGCGGGAGGGATTTCCGTCAGAAGGACCCGGGCCCCCTTGGAGCGCACCAGCTCCGGCATCCAGGCGCGGGCGAGCCGGTTGCGGACCGGGGCCGGATGGGCGGGGATCGGCAGATCCACGACGTCCACGCCGGCCAGCCCGGAGAAGTCCGCCCGGGCCCTGCGGCTGACGAAAAGGACCGGATGCCATCCCCGCTGCGCAAGCCGTGGAAGCAGGCAGGTCATCCTCCGGGCGGCTCCCGACCTGCGGTTGTCGTAGGAAGTTCCGTCGGCGACAACCACTCGGTGAAACCGGCTCACCGGGTCTTCTCCACGGCCATCTCGTGCCAGAGATCGAGTAAAAACCGGGCGGGAAGGTCGGCGGGGAATTCCTCCGCCCGCTTCCGCCCGCGGTCGATCCAGGCCTCCCGGTCCGGGCCGAGAACCTCCAGCAGGGCGGCGCACACCTGGGCGGGATGGCGGAAGTCGGCCAGCCGGGCTCCCTGGCCGGCCACTTCCGGCAGCGCGGCGGCGCGGTTGGCCACCACGGGGGTGCCCGCGGCCATGGCTTCGAGGAGCGGGAGTCCGAAGCCCTCCGATTCGCTGGGCAGGAGGAAGGCCGCCGCGCCGGCGTAGAGGGAGGGAAGGTCTTCCTCGGCCACGTAGCCGGGCAGGATCACACGGTGGGAGAGATCCAGCCGGTCGGCACCGGCAGCGGCCTCCCGCAGGCAGGAGTTGTCGGGTCCGGCCATCACAAGAAGGTAGGAGCCGCCGGTGCGGTCCAGAAGAACCCTGAAGGCCCGCACGGCCCGCGGCAGCCCCTTGCGCTTCAGGGCCCGGCCCAGGGTGAGGAGATAGGGTTGTCCGGCGGGGATTCCGTAGGTTTTTTCGAGGTGCTCCCGGCGCGGAACCGCGTCCCGGAAGCGGGGATCCACGCCGTGATGCAGGACCAGCGTCCGGTCTTCCGCGCGCGGGTGCAGGCACAGAAAGTTGTCGCGCGTGCGGCGGCTCACGCAGACGATGCGGTCGGCGGCGCGCGCGACCACCAGGGACTGCATCCGTCGGACCGTCCGCAGGCCTTCGTCCCCGACTCCGCGGGTTTCGAGCCAGGAAAGTTCGTGCACCGTGGCGACCTTGGGGCGGTCGAGGAGGAGTGGAATGGCCTGCACGGGCGAATGCCAGACATCGATGCGGTCGCGGTGGGCGAATGGGGGCACGCGGCGTTCCCGCCAGAGGAGACCCCGCCCGCGGGGGGCGAGTTCCACCACGTGGAAGCGGGGCCCCAGCTCCGCGGGGAGGAGCCGCGGGCGCTTGGGCGCCACGAGGAAGAATTCGTCGTCCCCGCCCAGCGCGTCCAGGGAGGCCAGGAGCTGGAGCAGGGTCTTCTCCACCCCGGTGGCAAAGGGCTGGTCGAGGGCCAGGACGTCGATGGCGATGCGCATGCGGGTCAACCGTGGGGAGCGCGAGCCTCCTGGTAGACGGCCAGGGTCCGGCGTGCGCTCTCCTCCCAGGAGAAGTGCGCGGCCCGTTCGCGGAGGGCGCGGGAGGTCGTTTCCCGTTCCTCGCCGAGGGTCAGGACCTTTTCGAGGGCGGTGCGGATGGAATCCACATCCTTGGAATCGACCTGGATCCCCGATTCTCCGGCGATCTCCGCCGGGGCGGTGCCGGCCGCCACCACGACAGGGACTCCGCAGGCCATCGCCTCGAGTACCGGAAGGCCGAATCCTTCGTGGAGGGAGGGGTAGACCAGGGCCCAAGCGCTCCGGTAGAGCTGCAGGAGTTGGCTGTCGGGCGCCGCCTCCAGCCAGTGGATCCGTTTCCGATGCCGGGACTGGGCCAAGGTCCCCAGGAATGCCTCCGTTTCCCAGCCGCGCCGGCCGGCGATCACCCAGTCCGGAGCGGCGTCGCGATCCCAGAGCTGTTCGAGAGCCTGCAAGATGCGGGCATGGTTCTTGCGCGGTTCCAGGGTCCCGACAGTGAGGAAATGGAGGGGTGCTTCCGGGCCCTGGGGAGAAGGTTGGAAGAAGGGGTTCACTCCATTGGGGACCACGCGCAGCTTTTCGGGGGCCGCGCCGACGCGGACCGCATCCGCCCGGGAGGTCTCGCTCACCAGGATGATGCGGGCGGCCTGCTGTACGGCCAACCGGACCCGGTTCAGAAGCACGGCGGAATTGGGGCCGTGAAAAGTCGGATCGACGGCAAAGGCGGCATCGTGCAGGGTCAGGACGGCGGGGCAGGAGCGCACCGGCGGATGGACGAAATCGGTCCAGTGGAAGACATCCACGCGAGCGGGGAAGCGACCAGCGTCCAGCCCGGGAAGGCGGTTCAGGGCCCGGATGGCGCGCGCAGGAAGGATTCCGCGGTGCAGACGGAAATGGGTGGGGACCAGCTCGTGGAGGGGATGGGATGAGCGGCGCCAGGCCGGCGCGTAAAGCTCCAGGAAGGGGGCCTCCGGGAGCCGGGTGAGGGCCGCAGCGAGTTCTCGGGTGTAGCGTCCAATGCCGGCCCGACTGAATAGGGCCGGACGGATGTCGAAGCCGACCTTCATGCAGATCCCAGGTTAACCCGGCGCCCCCCGGATGCTGGCCCACAAGAGTGG
>CAZQAP010000070.1:0-14661 GCA_964591365.1 uncultured Planctomycetales bacterium | reverse complement strand
AGGCCCCAGCACCTTCTCGGAAATCGTGAGCGCACGCTTGTAGAGCGGTTCGGCTTCCGCATAGCGGCCCTGCCTCCTGTAGAGGATGGCGAGGTTGTTGAGGCTTCCTGCGACGGCCAGGTGCTCGGGCCCCAGCGCCTCCTCAAGGATCTTGAGGGCGCGCTGGAAGAGCGGCTCAGCCTCTTGGTAGCGGCCCTGTTGCGCATAGAGAATGGCGAGATTGTCGAGGCTCCGAGCGACGTCGGGGTGCTCGGGCCCCAGGGCCTTTTCGCGGATCTCGAGAGCCTTCTGGTAGATCGATTCGGCCTCCGCGTAGCGACCCTGTCTCCTGTAGAGGATGGCGAGGTTGGTCAGGCGGTCAGTAGTTTTCGGACTTTCGGGGCCGCACTCCTTCTCGGCCCAGGACACGCGCGCCCGCGCGTCGGCCAGGTCTGCCGCCCGTCTTTCTTCCGGGCTCATCGGCGGAGGTTCTCCCGCGATCACCTGGAGCAGGAACGCGCCCCCTTCCCCACCCAGCGCGCCTGCCTGCACGCGGTATTCCCGGCCCGCCTGCAGGTCGGCCACGATCCGGGAGTTGCGGCCGATCAACCCGTCGTCGTCCTCGGCGAGAACCGCGTCCCCGGCATCCCGCAGCACCAGGTAGGGATCGAAGGCATGGGTGCGCAACTCGATCCGGTAGACCCCGGACTCGTCGACCTGGAGGCGGTAGAGGAGCCCGGTAACCGGAGCCTCGGCCTGGTGCCGGTCGAGGGCCGGCGTGTGGACCTCCCGCGCCTCCTCCCCGAGCACGCCCTCCACGGGCTGCCCGACGGAGAGCGTGGGCGCGACGGAGGGCTCTTGAAGGGGGAGGAAAATGACTGTCCAGGCAAGAAGCCACATCATCCTTTCACCTCCAGTCCCCCGACAGGATGAGGGCACCGCGAACGCCGTGCAGGGCGCAGGCGGTCAGCGCGAAAGGCCTGCCCCTCGCGCAGCACCAGATAGGCGTCGAAGAAGTAGCTGCGCAGGTCGAGGTGCCAGGGGCCCGAGTGGGGCACCTGGAAAGTGAAGGTCTCGCCCAGGACCGGCGCATCGGTGTAGCTCTTCGCGAGGGTGGGCGTGGTGACGAGCGCGCTTCGATCGGTCACCTCGCCCTCGAGGAGTGCGCCGGGTTTCAGGACGGGCAGGGGGGGACCTGCCTGGCAAAGAAGAAGGACCAGGCCGAGAAGCATTCCGTGGCCTCCGGTTTTCCGGGGGAGGGGGGGGAAGGCCGCGGGGACCCGGGCCCGGGCGGAGCGGGGGTTCCCCGGGGGTTTTCCGCCAGGATAACGAAGGAGCCGGCCGCAGCCGCCGGGAAGGTCCGGAAAAGGGGCCTAGAAGGCCCCCTGGGGCCGGTAGGGCGGAAAGACCTCGGCCAGGGCGGCGCAGATCTCGCCGATCGTGGCGTAGGCCTCCACCGCGGAAAGGACCGGCGGGCCGAGCGGGGCGGCGGGATCGCGGGCCGCCCCCTCCAGGGCGGCGAGAGTTTTCTGGACCGCCGCGTTGTCGCGCTCCTTGCGAACCGCGGCCAGGCCCTCCAGGATCTCCCCGCGGGCCGCCGGGTCCGGTTCGAAGACCTCGACGGGTGCATCCTCGGCCTCGGTGAAGCGGTTCACGCCCACGACCACCCGCACACCCTCCTCCACCGCGCGCTGGTGGCGGAAGGCCTCGCGGTGGATCGCGCGCTGGACGGAACCGGCCTTCACCGCGCCGATCATCCCGCCGTGATCGCGCTCGATGCGTTCCAGCTCGGCGCGGGCGGCCTCCTCGACCTTGCGGGTGAGCGCCTCGACGAGCGGGGAGCCGCCCAGGGGATCGGCCACGTCGGCCACCCCGCTCTCGAAGGCCAGGACCTGCTGGGTGCGCAGGGCCAGCCGCGCCGTCGCCTCCGCGGGCAGCCCGAGCGCCTCGTCCCAGGCGTTGGTGTGCAGCGACTGCGTGCCGCCCAGGACCGCCGCCAGCGCCTGCAAGGTCACCCGCACCGCGTTCACCTGCGGCTGGGCCGCGGTCAAGGCGCTCCCCGCGGTCTGCGCGTGGAAGCGCAGCTTGCGCGCCACGGGATCCTCGATCCCCAGGCGCTCCTTCACGAGCCGCGCCCAAAGCCGCCGCGCGGCGCGGAACTTGGCCACCTCCTCGAACAGCTCGTTGTGGGCGTTGAAGAAGAAGGAGAGGCTGCGCGCCACCGGCACGGGGTCGAGCCCCCCCGCACGGGCCGCCTCGAGGTAGGCGAGCCCGTCGCCCAGGGTGAAGGCCACCTCCTGCACCGCCGTGCAGCCCGCCTCGCGCATGTGGTAGCCGCTCACGCTGATCGGATGGAAGCGCGGGGCCGCCTCCCCTTGCAGCCGGAAGAGATCGAGGGCCAGGCGCAGCGAGGGCTCCACGTCGAAGCGGTAGTTCCCGCGCGCGATGAACTCCTTGAGGACGTCGTTCTGCACCGTTCCGCGGATCCTCTCCGCGGCCACCCCCTGGCGCCGCGCCAGGGCCATATACATGCAGAAGAGGATCAGCGCGGTGGCGTTGATCGTCATGCTGGTAGAGACATCGCCGAGCGGGATCCCCTCGAAGAGGCGCTCGAAATCGCGCAGCGAGTTGATCGCCACGCCCACCCGGCCGGCCTCGGCCGCCGCCAGCGGATGATCGCTGTCGTAACCGATCTGGGTGGGCAGGTCGAAGGCCACGCTCAGGCCGGTCTGGCCCTGTTCGAGCAGGTAGCGGAAGCGCCGGTTGGTCTGCGCGGCCGAGGAGAAGCCCGCGTACTGACGCATGGTCCACAGCCGCCCTCGGTACATGGTGGGGTGGATGCCGCGCGTGAAAGGCGCCTCCCCGGGGCCCTCCCCGGGCGCGGGCGTTTCCCCGGGGAAACAGACCGGCGGAAGCGGAAGCCCCGAAGCCGTGCGGAACTCCGGCCTGCGTTCGGGATGATCCCGCAGGAAGGGCCCGTAGACCTTTCGGCGCCATTCTTCGGAACGGGACTCCGTCATGGAAGCGGGGATTCTACTTGACGGGCTCCCCGGGATCGGGGGCGTTCTGTTCCAGCCACAGGACGAGTTCCCGGAAGTCGGCCGGCGGATCCGAATGGAAGGTCATCGTTTCTCCGCGAGCGGGGTGCTCGAAGGTCAAAGACAGGGCGTGCAGAAGCGGGCGGCCGATCGGGGGGGCTTCCTTGGGAAGCGAGTTGGATCCGTGCCGCCGGTCGCGGTAGAGCGCATCCCCCACCACGGGAAGATGGATCGAGGTCAAGTGCACGCGGATCTGGTGCATGCGGCCGGTGCGCGGCCGGACCAGAAGCAGGGCGAAGCCGCGGAAGCGCTCACGCACCTCCCACCAGGTCGATGCATCGCGCGTGCCCGGCCCGCTGGAACGCGTGGTGCGCATGCGCCCCGGCTGGCGCGCATCGCGCACCAAGCGCCGGTCGATCCAGTCGCCCTGGAAGCGCGGCCGCCCCTGGACCAGGGCCAGGTACTCCTTCTTGATGCTGCGCTCCTTGAACTGTTCCTGGAGGTCGAGGAAGACCCCCTGTTCGAGGGCCGCCACGCAGACCCCCGAGGTGCCGCGGTCGAGACGGTGCACGATGCCCGGCCGTTCCGTCCCCTGGTTGGTGGGAAGATCGGGCCCGAAGCGTTCGGCCAGGAAGCGCGCCAGGCTTGCCTGGGGGTCGCCGCGGTAGTTGCCGTGCATCGGCAGCCCGGCCGGCTTTTCAAGCACCACCAGCCCCTCGTCCTGAAAAAGGATGCGCGGCTCCTCCATCCCGGGGGGCAGCGGCTCCCCCACCGGGGGGCAGAGGACCAGTTTCTGCCCACTTTCCACCCGCCAGCCGGGGCGCAGGACCGGGCTTCCGTCCAGGGAGACCCTTCCCTGGCGGATCCAGCGCGCCAGGCACGAGCGGGAGAGCCCCTGACCCAGAAGCGCGGTGACCGCCCGGTCCAGGCGTTCGCCGGCCCATTCGGGAGGAACCAGGGCGGCGGAGGATTCGGCGGGGACGGGAATCATCGTGAAACCTGCCGGGCCAGCTTATCTAAAGCGCGACGGAGCCCGCGCCCCAGGCTTCTTGCGACCCGGTTTTGCCAGGAGTGCGCGGGGCGGGTAACCTGTTCGGTCCGATTTTCCGGCCCCAGCCCGTTCGAAAGCGCAATGCTCGCATCATTCCTTCTCCTGGCCCTTCCCCTCCAGGCCCCCCCCGCGCCCTTCCCCGGCATGGTGAAGATCCCCGGTGGAAAGACCTGGATCGGCACCGACGTCAAGTGGTGCAAGGAGCAGATCAAGGAGCACCCCAACTCGGCCAACTGGCTGGCGGCGGAGACTCCCCAGAGCCAGGTGGACGTCCCGACCTTCTATATCAGCCCCACCGAGGTCACCAACGAGATGTACCTGCGCTTTGTCCAGGCCACCGGGGCCTTCCCCCCGGCCAACTGGGCCAAGATCAGCTCCGAGCAGCGCCTGAAGGCGATCGAGGAGGGGAAGGAAAAGTTCGGCCCCGGTTACGTGCTCGACGCCACGCGTCTGGCCGCCTGGTGGGAGCTGCACTGGCGGGATCCGGACAAGAGCTGGGAGATGCCCCCCGAGATCGCGCTCGAACCGGTCGTCTACGTGAACCGCAAGGATGCCGAGGCCTACTGCACCTGGGCCGGTCTCCGGCTTCCCACCGAAGAAGAGTGGATCCGCGCCGCCCGCGGCGACCAGAAATGGGACTATCCCTACGGAGAGGCTTTCGACCCTGCCCGGATCTCCTTCGAGGCCACCAAACCGCGCAGGATGGCCTACAAGATCCTGCCGGTGAACTCCTTCCCGACCAACGCCTCCCCCTACGGATGCGTGGACATGGTCGGCAACGTCTATGAGCTGACCGCCAGCGGATTCCATTCGCTTCCGGGCTTCAAGTCCTTCCGGGTCCGGCCCAAGGGGCTCGACCCCATCGACGTGGCTCCCAACTGGGATTCCGCCGCCGCCGTCATCAAGGGGGGCGCCTACAACCAGAAAGCAATCGCCGAACGCATCGGCAACCGTCCCGGAATCAACCCCCTCTACCGCTCCCCCTTCGTCGGCTTCCGCGTGGCGGCCAGCGCCAAGCCGGTCCTGGATGCCATGAAGAGTGCCGCCCTGGGAGTCCAGGCCACCCTCCTGGGGGAAGTCCCCGAGAAGTTCTTCAACGTTGGCGCACCCCTCGGTCTGGAACGCCGCAGTTACGCGGATCTCGCCAAGATCGTTGCCGCGCGCAAGAAGCCGCTCAAGGTCCCCGCCACCGAGCCCCCGGCCGGCTATGCCATTTTCGACGGATACGACAGCCTGGGCGTCCTCCCGGTGCGGGAACTGGCCTTCCCCAGCCTGGACCGGCTGGATCGGGAAGCCAAGGGGCTCGGCGCGCTCTTCATCGGCATGATCCATTCCACGCTGGCCCTCAAGACTCCCAATCTTCCGGCGGGATCCTTCCTCCTGGCCTATCTCCCCGAACAGGAGGAAGAGGAGGTCCTGGCCCTCGGGGCCACCCTCCCCCCCAAGCTCATGGAGAAGCACGAAAAGGACGCCGCTCCGGCAGCCGCCACCGACGGAAAAAAGGAAACGCCCCCCAGGAAGGGGCCCGACGTGACCGGCCTGGTCCTGGAACCCAAGACCAAGTATCTGCTCTTCGTGGACAACGACAACGTGGCCCGCGGCGCAGTCGCCCTGCACCGCGTGATCCAGGTTTCTTCCCGCAGCGCGAAGCATGAAACCACCTTGAACCTTGCGCGGAAGCGGATCGATTTCTCGCTGGCAGCCCCCTCCAAGGGCTCGCGGGCTTTCGTCTTCGAGTTCGCGGTGATCCCCCTCAGTCAAGAAGGGGACGTGATCCGCCAGGACTACTGGTCCGGCGAGTTCAAGACCCGCCTCCCCAAGGAAGACTCCTGACGCCGGGCCGGGCCCGCCTCATTCAATCAAGGCCTTCCAGGTTGGCCTCCAGGGTGGCCACCTCTCGGGCCAGGGCGATCCGGCGCTCGCGTTCCCCCGCCACGATCTCAGGTTCCGCGTGCGCCAGGAAACGCGCGTTGGCGAGCTTCTTCTCCACCCCTTCCAGGCCCCGGCGGGCTTTCTGAAGCTTTTTCTCGAGGGAGCCGCGCAGCTTCTTTGAATCGGTCTCCTGGCCGCGGGGAAGGAAAACCGCCCCTCCCAGGAACGAGTCGGTGCCGCAGCCGGCCGGGCGCTCCCCCCCCACCTGAATCGAAAGTCCCCCCAGGCCGGAAAGGAAACGGATCAGGGGGGCCCCCTCCCGCAATCTTTCCGCTTCCGCCGCGTCCCGGGTTTGGAGGATGCCCTCGGGGCGCGCGGAAACGGGGACCTCCTGCAGTGCGCGCACGTTGCGGAAGGCGCGCACCGCATCCTGGAGGCGGGCGAAATCTGCCTCCGCATGGGGGTCCGGCTCTCCGGCGGTTTCCGGCCAGGGGGCGGTCATGCACGACCCGGCCCCGCTCCGGAAGGCCTCGGGGAGGCGCCCGAAGAGGGCCTCCGTGAGGAACGGCGTGAAGGGGTGCAGGAGGCGCAGGAGCACCGAGAGGACCTCGCCCAGCGTGCGCCGCACGCGGGCTGCGCCGGCTCCGGCCTCCACATCTTTTTCGGCCAGCCGAAGGCGGCGCTTGGCCGCCTCGACGTACCAGTCGCAGAAGTCGTTCCAGGCGAAGCGGTAGAGGGCCGTGGCTGCGTCGTGGAAGCGGTAGTCCTCGAGCGCGGCCGAGACCTCCCGGCGGACGGCGTGAGTGCGCGAGAGGATCCAGCGGTCCTCGAGAGCGCGGCCGCGTTCCCCGGCGATCTCCCCGGCCAGGTTCTGGAGCACGAAGCGCGCCGCGTTCCAGATCTTGTTGCAGAAGCGCTGGCCGAGTTCGAAGCGGTTCTCGGCCAGCTTCACATCCTGCCCCTCGCGGGTGAGGATCATGAGCGAGTAGCGCACCGCGTCGGCACCGTACTTCTCGATCATCTCGACCGGATCGATGCCGTTTCCCAGGCTCTTCGACATGCGCCGGCCCTGGGCGTCCATCACGGTGGGATTGATGTAGCAGACCGAAAAGGGGCAGCGCTTCTCCGCGGGGAGATCGGCGGCGAATTCGTAGCCCGCCATCACCATGCGCGCCACCCAGAGATAGAGGATGTCGCGGGCGGTGGAGAGGAACTGGGTGGGATAGAAACGCGCCAGGTCGGCGCTCTTCTCCGGCCAGCCCAGGGTGGCGAGCGGCCACAACCACGAGGAGGCCCAGGTATCGAGCACGTCCTCGTCCTGGCGCACGATCGGCTTGCCGGTGGCAGGGTGCATGGCACCCGGCTGCAGGTCCTCGCGCGAGGCCACCGGCACGCCGTCCTCGTCGTACCAGACCGGAATGCGGTGGCCCCACCAGAGCTGGCGGCTGATGCACCAGTCGCGCACGTTCTCGAGCCAGTCGAGATAGACCTTGCTCCAGCGCTCCGGCTTGAGGACCAGCGCCCCGTCGTGCACCGCCTCGATGGCCGGCACGGCCAGCGGCTTCATGCGCACGAACCACTGTTCGCTCACCAGCGGCTCGATGGCGGTCTTGGAGCGGTCGCTGGTGGCCACGTTGTGCTCGATCTCCGCAATCTTCTCGAGCAGCCCGCGCGCGTCCAGGTCGGCCAGGATCTTCTTACGTGCGTCCTCCCGGCTCATGCCCCGGTAGGCGCCGCACGATGCGTTGAGCGTGCCGTCCTTCTCCAGGATGTTGAGGATCGGGAGATGGTGCCGCGCCCCGCGCTCGTAGTCGGCGGGGTCGTGCCCGGGAGTCACCTTGACTGCGCCGGTGCCGAAGGCGGGGTCCACCGATTCATCGGCCACCACGGGGATCTCCCGCTCCGCAAGCGGCAGGAGCAGCGTCCCGCCCACGAGATCCCGGTAGCGGGAATCCTCCGGATGGACCGCCACCCCGGTATCCCCCAGCATGGTCTCGGGGCGGGTGGTGGCGACGGTCACGAACTCCCCCGGGCGGCCCTGCCGCGGGTAGCGGATGTAGTAGAGCTTCCCCTTGCGGGGGACGTATTCGACCTCGTCGTCGCTCACCGCGGTCTGCAGGGCGCAGTCCCAGTTGACGATGCGCGCCCCGCGGTAGACGAGCCCCTTCTCCCACAGCCGCACGAAAGCCTCCCGCACCGCGCGCGAAAGGTCGGCGTCCAGGGTGAAGCGCGTCCGCGACCAGTCGCAGGAGGCCCCCAGACGCCGAAGCTGCTGGAGGATGGTGCTGCCGTGCACCTCGCGCCACTTCCAGATCTCGCCGAGGAAGGCCTCGCGCCCAAGGTCCATGCGGGTGAGCTTCTTCTCCCCCCAGAGTTTGCGCTCGACCACCGCCTGGGTGGCGATGCCGGCATGGTCGGTGCCCGGCAGCCAGAGCGCGTCGAACCCGCACATCCGGCGGTGGCGGATGACCACGTCCTGCATGGTGTTGTTCAGCGCGTGCCCCATGTGCAGGATCCCGGTCACGTTCGGGGGCGGGATCATGATCGTGAAGGCGCCCTTGGGGCCGGGCTCGCAGGGCGGGGTGAAACATCCGCTTTCCTCCCAGCGGCGATAGATCTCCCCTTCGATCCTGCCCGGATCGAAGCGCGTGCTCAAAGGGTCGGCCGTGGCCTGGGTCATGGCATGGTTCTCGGGGGGCGTCCCGGCCCGCGAACGGGAAACAAGACCTCGCGAAGGGACGGAAAGGGGATTGTCGCAGATCGGGGGGGCGGGCTTCGAGCGGAAGGCGGAAAGGGTAAAAAGAGCCCCATGCAGGTGGCCATCCTCGCCAACCCCCGCTCAGGAAGGGGGCTGGGCCCCGCGCGGGCCGAAGGCATCGCCGCCCTGCTCGGGGAACGGGGCCACGGGGTCTCGCTCCACTCCGGAGCCGGCGCCGCCGATGCGGCCGCTTGGGCGGCCCGGGCCGCCCGCAGTGCCGGCCGGCTGGTCGTGATCGGAGGCGACGGCAGCCTCCACGCGGTCCTGTCCGGCCTGAACGACTCCCCCCCCCCGATCGCCGCCGTCCCCCTGGGCACCAGCAACCTGGTCGGCGCCCGCTTCCGCATGCCCCGCTCTCCGCAGGGCGTGGTCCGTCTCCTGGAAACCGGCCGGGTCCAGCCGGTCGATCTGGCCCGCGTCAACGGCCGGAAGTGCTTCCTGGCCTGGGGCTTCGGCCACGACGGCGAACTCATGCGCCGGATGGAGGAAACCCGCGACGGCCCGATCCGCAAGACCCAGTACGTGCCGATCCTCTGGAACATGCTCCGCGGCTGGGATCCCCCACTTCAGCGGGTGACCGCCGACGGGGAGGATCTTGGCGAGTTCCGTTTCGGGTTCGCCACGGGCCTGGGCGCCTACGGCAGCGGCTGGGTCCGCCTGGGGCCGGCGGGACTGGAGGACGGGCTGTGGGAGCTGTTCCTCTTCCGCCGCCTGACCCTGCTCGGCAGCGGGCCGCTTGCGTTCGCCGCCCTGGTGGGCGGCCTGCGCCGCTTCCCCGGCGTGGTCTTCCGCCAGGCCCGCCGTATCACCGTCGAAGGAGAGCGGCCCGCGCCGATCGAAATCGACGGCGACCACGCCGGATCCACCCCCCTGACCTTCGAGGTCACCTCCGAAAAACTTCCCCTGCTGGTCCCTGCCCCATGATCCTCCTCTCCCTGCTCCTCCTGCCGCTTCCCGCACCCCTCCCCCAGGACGCCGCCGCGACGGCCCCGCCCGCTTCGGTCCTGCGCCTGGAGACCCTCGATCTCTCCGCCGTGGAGCAGGATTGGGGCCGGCCGCAAACCGCCCGCTCGGTCGACGGCCATCCGCTCAGCATCGGCGGGCGAAGCTTCGCCCACGGCCTGGGCACCCACGCCGAAGGGGAGTTCGAGATCGACCTGCACGGGGCCGCGCTCGAGTTCCTGGCCTTTGCCGGAGTGGATGACGAGGTCGGAAAGCAGGGTTCGGTGGTCTTCTCCGTCTGGGTGGACGGCCAGGAGAGCTTTCGCACCCCGGTTCTTCACGGCGGGGATGCTCCGCAGCCCATCGGGGTGGATCTGACCGGTGCGAAGCGCCTGGTCCTGGTTCTCGAGGACGGGGGGGACGGAATCGACTACGACCACGCCGACTGGGCCGAGGCGCGCCTGCGGCTGGCCCCGGAAAGCCGCCAGATCCCGCAGGCGGTCCCGGCCACCCCCGAACCGGCACCGGCCATCCGCAGGGCCCTCCCCGCCCGGCCCTGGATCCACGCCCCCCGCATCACGGGCGCAACCCCCGGCCGTCCGTTCCTCTTTCGCATCCCGGCCACCGGCGAAAAACCGCTGCGGTTCGCGGCGGAGAACCTGCCTGAGGGACTGGTTCTCGATCCGCAAACCGGCATCCTGCGCGGCTCCCTGCAGGCTGCGGGCCGCAGCGAGGTCCTCCTCACCGTGGAAGGCCCCCGGGGAAGCGACCGCGCCACCCTGACGATCGTGGGCGGCCCGCACGCTCTGGCCCTCACCCCCCCGATGGGCTGGAACTCATGGAATGTCTGGGGGACGGCGGTCGACGAAGCACGGGTCCGCGCGGCGGCCGACGCCCTGGTGGCGAGCGGGCTCGCGGACCTCGGTTTCCAATACGTGAACATCGACGACACCTGGGAGGGAGAGCGGGATCCGGACGGGCGCATCCAGTGCAACGACAAGTTCCCCGACATGCAGGCGCTTTCCGGCTACGTCCACGCCCGCGGGCTCAAGCTCGGCATCTACTCCTCCCCCGGGCCGAAGACCTGCGCAGGCTTCGCCGGCAGTCTGGGGCACGAGGCTTCCGATGCCCGCACCTGGGCGGCCTGGGGCATCGACTACGTCAAGTACGACTGGTGCTCCTACGGCAAGATCGCTCCCGACGCCAGCCGGGCCTCCCTGCGCAAGCCCTACGACGTGATGCGCGCCGCCCTCGACGGGGCCGGCCGCGACATGGTCTTCAGCCTGTGCCAGTACGGCATGGGGAACGTGGCCGAATGGGGCGCCTCGGTGGGCGGCAACCTGTGGCGCACCACGGGCGACATCACGGATTCCTGGTCCAGCATGGCCCGCATCGGCTTCGGGCAGGCCGGGCTCGGAAAGTACGCCGGCCCGGGGCACTGGAACGACCCCGACATGCTCGTGGTGGGCCGCCTGGGCTGGGGCGAGAACCTCCACCCGAGCGGGCTGGATCCCAACGAACAGATCACCCACATGACCCTCTGGGCGCTGCTCGCCGCCCCGCTCCTGATCGGCTGCGATCTCTCCCATCTCGACGACTTCACCCTGGCGCTGCTTTCCAACCCGGAGGTTCTGGAAGTGGATCAGGACACCCTCGGAAGGCAGGCCCGCCGGGTCGCGGTCCACGGGCATGCCGAGGTCTGGGCCCGGCCCCTCGCGGACGGCACGATCGCGGTGGGTCTCTTCAACCGCGGGCGGCATGCCGCCGTCCTCCAGGTTTCCTGGAAGGAGCTGGATCTGCACGGCCCCCGGCCGGTGCGCAACCTCTGGACCGGCACGGACGAAGGGGTCTCGGAGGAGGTTTTTCGCGCCCGGGTCCCCCGCCATGGCGCCGTCCTGGTGAAGATCGGCGCGGAGGGGGAGGGATAGAATCGGGACATCACCGGCCTCGCCGGAGCCCGCGGACATGATCCCCTCCTCTTCCAAGTCGGCCGTGGCCCGGGCGCGGGAAGACGCGGAACTTCCGCTCGTGATCGCCGGGCCCTGCGTGATCGAGGGACCGCGTACGATCGATATCGCCCGCGAACTCGCCGAAATCCTGCGGCCGCTCCCCTGCCGCTGGATCTTCAAGGCCTCCTTCGACAAGGCCAACCGGACCTCTCTGAAAAGCGGGCGCGGCGCCGGCCTGGAGGAAGGGTTGAAGATCCTGGCGCGGATCAAGGAGGAGCTGGAAGTCCCCGTCCTCACGGATGTCCACCTCCCGGCCCAGTGCGCTCCGGTCGCCGAGGTCGCCGACGTCCTGCAGATCCCCGCCTTCCTCTGCCGCCAGACGGATCTCCTCCTTGCCGCCGGGCGCACCGGCCGAGCCGTGAACGTCAAGAAGGGGCAGTTCCTGGCGCCCGAGGACGCCTGCCGGGCGGTGGAAAAGGTCGCATCCACCGGAAACGAGCGCGTATTCCTGACCGAACGGGGGACCTTCTTCGGCTACGGACGCCTCGTGGTGGACTTCTCCGCACTTCCCGAACTGCGCCGGGCGGGCTGCCCGCTGATCCTGGACGCGACCCACGCCGTCCAGCGGCCGGGAGCGCTCGACGGAACCACTGGCGGCGACTGGCGCCGGGCCCCCCTCCTCCTGCGCGCCGGCGCCGCGGCCGGTTTCGACGGATTCTTCCTCGAAACGCATCCCCGGCCGGAGGAATCCCCCTCCGACGGGCCCAACATGATCCCCTTCGCGGAACTCGGCCAGGTCCTGCGGGAGGTCCTGGACCTCTTCCAGTTCCGCAAGGGTCTCTCCGCCCGGATTCCTTGATTCTCGAATCGGTTTCCCCGCCGGAAGGGGCTCCGTCCTCGGAAGAACTGGAGCGCCGTCTTTCGGGCTACCGGGACTTCCGCTGCATCGGAGCCGGAGCCATGGGGGTGGTCTACGACGCCTATCACGAACCCCTCGACCGCAACGTGGCGGTGAAGGTCCTGACCACGGGACTGGCCGGCCGGGCCATCACCGTCAAGCGCTTCTACCAGGAGGCCCGCGCCATGGCGCAGATCTCCCATCCCAAGATCGTGCCGGTCTACGAGGTGGGCAGCGAGGAGGGCTTCCCCTACTTCACGATGGAACTCGTGCGCGGGGGGAGCCTCAAGCAGCTTCTCGAGCGGGAGGGCCCCCTCCCGGTCCGCCGGGCCGCAGAGATCGCCCTCGACGTGGCCGAGGCGCTCCTGCACGCCCACCGTGCCGGCCTGCTCCACCGGGACGTCAAGCCCGGCAACGTGCTCCTGGATCCGAGCGGAACCTCCCGGCTGACCGATTTCGGGCTGGTTCGGCGCACCGACAGCGTGACGATCACGGCCAGCGACGCCCTCGTGGGCACCCCCCAGTACATGAGCCCCGAACAGGTCCGCGGCCTCAAGCTCGACGGGCGCAGCGACCAGTTCTCGCTCGGGACCATGCTCTACGAGATGCTCGCCGGGATCCCGCCCTTCCAGGGAGACAATCCCATGAGCGTTCTGCGGGCCATCACCGAGATCGAACCGCGTTCCCTGTCCAGCTTCCGTCCTGACGTCCCCACCGCCCTGCAGGCCATCGTGATGCGCATGATGGAGAAGGACCGCGACCGCCGCTACCTCGACATGGAGGCGGTCCGCGCGGATCTGGCCCGCTTCCTGCGCGGGGAGGCCGTGGAGGCCACGCTTCCGAGCCCCGTCTCGCGCGCCTGGCGCCGCCTGCGCAGCAACCGCCTGGCCTGGCGCTTCGCTGTGGCCACTCTGGTGATCGGAGGCAGCGTGGCGGCCTACATCACCATCAACGAACGCTTCGCGGGGCAGGCCCGCATTGGTCAGATCCTGATGGAGGCTCGAAGTGAATTGATCGGGGGCCGGCCGGAAGCGGCCCGCAGCCTCCTGGACGACCTTCCCGCATCCCAGAAAGACACGCTGGAGGCCGTTCTCCTGCGGGCGGACATCCTCAAGCAGCTCGGCCAGCTTTCTCCGGCCCTGGCGCTCTACCAGCAGGCCATGGATCTTGCCCCTCTGCGCAGGGGAGAATACCTCTTCAAGGCCGCGGACCTGACCCTGGACCCCGAGGCCCCCGACTTCGGGGCCGCGCGCGGGATCCTCCGCCAGCTCCAGGAAATGGGGCTGTCCGACCCCGGCGACCAGGACCGCCTGGACCTTCTTCGGGGCGACCTGGAGCGCCGGATGGGCACCCGCCGCATCCGAGAAGCGGATGCCATCCTCTCCAAGGCCGCTTCGGGGGACCCGGCCCCGACCTCCTTCCCTCTCCGGAACCCTGCCGCCCGGGCCCGCCTGGGAGCTGCCAGCCTGCAGTTCGACAACGCCCGGGACGCCTACCAGGCCGTTCTATCCCGCAATCCCCAGGATTCCAAGGCCTCCTCCAAACTCACCTTCGTGGAGTGCATGCGCCAGCGGCTTCTGGCCCTGATCTACGGAAACAAGGAGGGTCTCTGGGAGTCGTGGCAGCTCCTCACCCGCTACATCGAGGAGGATGAGCCCTTCGACATCGTCGAGGTCCTGGCCGTGGCCGACATCATGGCCCGCGACCTCCAGCGGGCCGGGATCTCCCCCGAAAGGATGAAGGCGGTCCAGGACATCCAGACCCGTTACGGATTCATGCTCAAGGCGGCGGAAGGAGCCATTTCCGCGGCCCGCGAAGAAATGGAGCGGTCGATCAATTCGATCACCACTCCCCAGGCCATGCCCTCCAGCGGGCCCCTGACCCGCATGAAGGACGCCGTGCAGGGCCTGGTGGGAAGCATCCTGGGAACCGGGAAGCCCGCGGACAAATAGGCCCCGATCCCGGGGGGACGAGGATCTCCGAAGAAGAAATCAACCGCGGAGACGCGGAGGCGCGGAGAAGAAAAAGAAAATAAGAATCTGGACCTCGGGCCGATGCAGACTTCACACCGAAAACATGGCATCCGGCGGCGACCTGGTTTTTCGGATGGCGCTCTCGGTCTTTCTTCTCCGCGTCTCCGCGTCTCCGCGGTTTTTTTTCTTCCGTTTTCCTCC
>CAZQAP010000069.1:3453-15207 GCA_964591365.1 uncultured Planctomycetales bacterium | reverse complement strand
CTTTTGGGCCCACTCTTGTGGGCCAGCATCCGGTAGATGATGGTCTGCCCCCTCCGCAGCCCAGGAAACGGCGCGGTGATTGTGTCGAAAACCCGCAGCGCCGCTCGTTTCCCCCTGGAACCGTCGTAACCGAAATAGTTGCGGAACTCGTGCCCCACAACTTCCAACCCGGCCCGCTCTCCGACCCCGACAAGCTCGGCTTTGGTGAACTCGGTGACGTGCCCGCTGCCCCAGCGGTTGTAGGAGGCCCTTCCCGCCAGGCTGGCCAGCCGCTTGTGGAGCGCAACCGCGTTGGGCGTCTGGCAGACCAGCAGACCGTCGGGCTTGAGCCCGGAGGCAAGAAAGGCGAGCAGACGGCTCGGCTCCGCATGGACGTGCTCGATCACCTCCGCGAACACGATGAGATCACAGGCGGGCAGCCTGGCCCAGCGTTCCTCCTCCATGGCGTCCCGGAGATCGAAGACAATGTGGCGATCCCGGCCCTTTTTCTCCTTCCTGAAAATGGGCGATTCCTCGAAGCCGAGGCTCCAGACCTCCCGATAATGGTCCTTCAACCTTTGCGTGAACGGTCCGGGCCCCACATCCAGCACCCGGCAGCCGGCCCCAGGCTTGAGTCGGGTGACAAGCCCAAAAAGGTAATCGAAACGCTTGCGGTGGAACTGAAGGTAGCTGTCCTTCTCCATGGGATGGCCTGCGAGTCTACTTCCTGTCGGGCCTGTGGATCCGGGGGGCCTGCGGCGAGGCCGCGCCGGCGCGGGGACGCCGCAGGTCCCAGACCTCGGTGCGCCCCTGGACATAGTCGGGTGGTCCAAAGAGCCGTTCGACGATCTGGCGGGCCTGCCCCGATCCCTTGGCCAGCTTCTCCATCCCCTCCGCCACGGCCCGCCGGCGCCAGGACTCCACGTCCGCCAGGAGCGGATTGAAGCGGAACGGGAGGAGGCTGATGGCGAGCTTCTCCCCAAAACCCGGGCTGGCGGGGATCTTCCGCTCAGGGGGGGGAAAGTCAGGTCCGCCATGGAAGAGGATCACCCGCACCTTCTTGTCTGTCATCAGCTCCCGCCGCCAGTCCGCCAGCGTCCCCTCGGAAAGGTTCGCGACGTCCACCTTTTCGAACCGGGGAAGTTCCGGCATGTCCTGGTCGAAGACCGCGGGAAGAAGCGCCCGCATGAGGGGCGTCCGGAAGGGTCCCAGCGCCTCGGGAAGGATGTGCGAGGTATAGCCCCCCACCAGGGATTTGTGATGACGGGTCTGGAGCCACATGGAGTAACCGTCTCGGAAGTCGAGGGGAAGCTCCAGGATCGCATAATGAGCGGGATCCGCGGCCAGGTCGTCGTAGATGTCTGCATAGTCGAGCGTCACCGGCTCCCGCTGCGGCGGTTGGAGCTCCAGGGCGACCAGTCCGCAGACAAGAAGTCCCCCCAGGGGCGCCATCCGCCGGCTGTCCAGCAGCCTCCGCAGGGCGAAAGCCATCAGGACCCCCATGGCAAGGACAACCAGGATCAAGAAGCGATGGGGCACCCGCAGAAGGTTGAGGACCGGCAGATGGGGAAAAAGAGCCATGGGCAGCGGAATGCTCTCGAAGTGCCGATTCAGGACAACCAGGTAGGGTCCCTGCACGAGGAGGAAGGCGAAAAGAAGAAGCGCCCACCAACCGCGGGCGGTTCGGTCCCGCGCCCGGAACAGGCCATAGACGAGAAGCGCCGTGCTCGACCAGCCGAGCACGGCCGGCCAGAAGTGGAAGAACGGCGAGCCCTGGGGCCTCATGCCCAAGAGCTGCATGGAACCCACGAAGCGGGCCGGAACGGTGAGTTCCGCTCCGCTGGCCTTCAGGATGGGAATAAGGGGTGCCAGGCCGGGAAGGGCGAGAAGGAATGCGAACGTCCCGGCAAGAAGGATCTTCGTCCCCAGCTTCCAGTCCAGCCAGCGCCCTTCCCGGAAAAGGAGCAGGAGAAGAAACACCCCCCCGCCGAGCGCGCATTGGACCGGCTGGTACCAGTCGGCATAGCCGGCCAGGGCCAGGAAGATCCCGGTCCAGGCCACGTACCACCAGCGGCCGGTGCGCAGGAGCAGCACCCAGGCCAGAAAGAAGAGCGGCATCCATTGGAAGGTTGCGTTGTTGAGCTGGGTCACCATGGCGGTGTGATAGGGATTGAAGGAATAGAAAAGACCCGCTAGGAAAGCTCCCCACGCCGATCCGGTCACCTGCCGGGCCAGCCCCCAGGCGGCCAGAGCACTCAAGTAGAAGTTGCCCAGGAACAGGAAGGTATGGGTCTTGGCCAGCGGCAGGAAATCCTGCAGAAAGAGGCCCGGGATGGTGTTGGAGAAGGAAATCGTGTGAAAGGCCAGCGAGGTCCCGGCCGGGTAGAAAAGATGGTCGCAGTGAAAGAGATTGCGTCCGGAACCCCAGGCGAAGCGGGTCCACCAGAGGTTCCAGTTGTTCTGAAAGTAATCCCGGCCTACCGACCAGGTCTTTCCCGGGTCCAGGAAAAGCGGCTTCCAGTAGATCCAGGTGACGAGCAGGAACCCGAGCAGCACCAGGACAACCTCGGTGGCGCGCACCGGCCTGCGGATCCCGTCTTCCAGGTCTGCCATGGAGAGGGGATGATAGAACTACCGGCCTTCCCACCAGAGATCGAGCGCGGTGATCCCCAGGGAAAACGCGTTGGCGGCGAAGTAGACCGCAAGGTCGTACCGGTCCCATTGAAAAGAGGGACGGCTGCGGCGCATGAGCTGGCGGAGCACCAGGACCTCCAGCCCGTAGAAGGCCCCCAGCGCGCAGAACCAGGCCAGGATCCAGGCCAGGGGAGAAGCTTGCGGAAGGACGCCGGGCGGCAGACCGAAGGGCCGGGCCTCCGGTCCCAGGGCTCCTGAAACCAGGGCCAGGGAGGTGGCGGCGAAGCTGGCTCCGTTGGCGGCCAGGGCCAGAAGGAGCGTCGGCCGGCCGCCGCGGCCGAGGGTGAACCAGAGGGCCCAGGAATCCACAATCAGGGCCGTGAGGATCGCCACCGGGCGGTGGGCTTCGGAAAGAAGGGCGGCGAGGGGGCTCACGACTGGCCCGGCTTACCCCACGTCCGCGTCAGGCCCCGCCGCCCGCGTCCGCAAGACGGCGCAGAAGTTCGAGGGTGAAGATCCCCGTGTCGTGCCCGTCGCTGAAGAGGATCCGGTAGGCGTAGCTGCCCACGGGCTGGATGTCCCGGATTTCCAGATCTTCGGGGATCCGATCCGGATCGAGAATCCGCCGGCCGGTGGCTTCGCTGACGCAAAGCGCGCATGGACATTCGATCCGCAGTTCCCTGGCGGTGAATTCAGCCTCCCGTCCCCCCTCCCAGGAGAAGACCAGGCCCCGGGTGCCCCGCCGGAGGCCGATGAGCTTGGGGGGAGAGGCCAAGGAAGACGGTAGGGGGAAGGGGGAGCGGAACGAGAAAGGAGGAAGATCAGGAGGCCTAATCCGAAGCCGGCGTCCAGCCGGAACGCCGGGAAGCATGCGGTCTTTCGGACCGCCGGGGCCCCGAAGCGGCCTTCTGCTCCTTCCTCCCGGCCTTGGGATGGTCCGATTCCTCCTTGTAGCGGACCCGGACGTTGTCCCGGCCCATCTTGCGAAGCCGCTCCTGGCTCTTGCGCAACCCCAGGTCGTGAGCCTTGGAGACCACGCTCTTGACGGTCCGGTCCAGCTTCCTGGCAATCTCGAGGTTGGGATGATCGCCGTAGAGCTGGCGCAGGATCTCCTTCTCCTTTTCCGTCCAGCGGGGCATGCGCGTGGGGTTGGCAGCCCCATGACGGCGCCGGAAGCCCTTGTCCTTGGCCAGGCAGAGCTGGCGGGCCTTGGCATCGATCTCACGGTGGCTGCGGCCAAGGATCAGGGCCAGATCCTTGTTCGAGCGTGTGCCGTAGAGGTGCTTGAGGGTCTGCACGTCAGTGGAATTCCAGGGCCCCGATTTGAACTGACGCTGCAGGTCTTCGACCTTGCGCCGGATCTCCTGGGGGCTGCGGCGCAGGACCAGGGCCATCACCTCGAGGCGGGCCACGCCCAGATAGCGTTTGAGGTTCTGGACCTCCCGGGCGCTCCACGGGCCGGTCCGCTGCTTCCCCGAGAAGATCCGGCGGGCCAGCCGCCGCATGCTCTCGACCGAGCGCTGCAGGTCGCGGGCGATCTGGGAATCGGGTTTCAGCCCGTAGAGGCGTTTGAGCCGCTCGATCTCGGCCTGGGACCAAGGTCCCTTGCGCCGCCGGGTGCGAGCGGATTGTGAACGTCCGACTTCCTGGTTCATGGACAGCCTGAAAATCCCGCGAGGGTCCGAACCTCTTCAGGCGGGGGGAGTCCACCATAGGAGCACAGGCGCGCTCTTTGCAAGAATTTTGCCTCCAACCCCGAAAGAGGGGGGGGCTGGGGGGCCCGCGATCCCCTGGAGCACCGTTTCGGGCCCCCGGGGGCGGAACCTCATGCGCCGCCGGGAGCCGCATCCCGGGCGCGGTTCACGGCCCGTTTCCAGTAGCGTTCCACGGCCGCGTCGAGCAGCTTCCGGGCTTCCTTCCCCGTTGCACAGACGGCCGCCCGGCTGGAGAGCTTCTCCAGCTCGTTCAAGGGGGCCTGGCGCAGCAGGCCCTTGATCTCGGGGACGAAAGGGGGCGCCATGGAGAGGCTCCGGAAGCCGGCACCCACGAGGAACAGGGCCCCGGCGGCCTCCCCGGCCATCTCGCCGCATACGCAAACGGGTTTTCCGGCAAGGTTGCAGGTGCGGGCGATGTAACGCAGGACCCGCAGGTGGGCGGGGTGGTAGGTCTGGTAGAGGGAAGAGACCCAGGCGTTGTCCCGGTCGACGGCGAACAGGTACTGGACCAGATCGTTGGTGCCCACGCTCAGGAAATCGGCCTCCAGGACCAGGTCGCGCAGCGCCATGGCGGCGGCCGGCACTTCGATCATGATGCCCAGCGGAATGCGCGTAGGATTCTCCTTGAACTGCGCCTGCACTTCCTCCACCAGGGCGCGCGCCTGGCGCAGTTCCTCCAGAGTGGTCACCATCGGCAGCAGGATGCGGACGTCTCCCCTGCGGCGGGCCTGGACGAGGGCCGAGACCTGCATCAGGAAGAGGTCGCGCCATTCCAGGCTGACCCGGATCCCGCGCCAGCCCAGGGCGGGGTTCAGTTCCTTCGGCGTGTCGAAGTAACGCAGCTTCTTGTCGCCGCCGATGTCGAGGGTGCGAAAGACGACCGGTTTGCCTGGAAAGGAGTCCAGGACGGAGGCGTAGATCTCGGCCTGTTCCTTCTGGCTGGGGAAGGTGGCCCGTTCCATATAAGCGAATTCGGTCCGGAAAAGCCCCACCCCCCCCACCGTGGCAGGGTCGAACATCTTCAGATCGCGCGGCGACTCGATGTTGGCCATCGTCTTGATCGCCTGGCCGTCGGCCGTGAGGCAGGGTTGCCGGGCCGCCTGTTCCATGGCCTGGCGAAGCGTCTCCCGTTCCCTGGCCAGCTGGTGGGCCGCGGCCCGTTCTCTTTTAAGCGCACCGAGGAGGACCCGGCCCTCCTCCCCGAAAGCCACGCAGAGTTCGCCCTTGCGGACCCGCTGGTGGAGGCCCTCGAGTCCCACGATGGTGGGAATCCCCATCGAACGCGCCAGAACGGCGCCGTGGCTGAAGCGGCCGCCGCGCGTGCAGAGGATGGCCGCCATCCGCCCGCGCGGGAAGCGGGTGACCAGGGAGGGGGTGAGTTCCTCGGCCACCAGCACCAGGCGGCCGTCGGTTCCCGGACCGAGGCTGCGCTCCTCTTCGTCGCCCAGTTCGCGGATCACGGCGAACCACGGGTCGCGCAGGTCGGCGGCCCAGTTCTTGATGTCGCCCCCCTCCAGGCTCTCGAACAGGCCCTGGAAACGGTTCAAGAGCGCCTGGATCGCGGACTCGGGCGCCAGCCCGTCCTCGAGCACCATCTTCCCGATGCTGCGCAGGGCCTCGGGATCCTGCAGCACGGCGATCTGGGCGCCGTAAATGGCCGCATCCTGGATGCCCAGCTCCCGGGCCGTGGCGGCCTGGATGCGTTGCAGCCCCTGGATGGCCCGCTGGCGCGCGTTCTCGAAAAGCTCCCGGGCGCTCTCCCGCTGCGTCCGGTGCAGCTTGCGGGTGGGGATGTTCTTGGCACCGGCCTCCACGACCACCAGGGCCGGGCCGCTGCCGACGCCCGGTGAGACCGGGATCCCCTTGAGTTCGAGCCGTGCCACGGACCTCGATTATGCCGGGGCGGAGACGGGCGGGCCGACAGCCTCGGGCCGCTTCCAGGTGGCGATCTTCTCCTCGAGCAGGGCGGGCAGCTCCCCTTCGGGGCAGCGGACCTGGGTCATCCCATCGCGTTCGCGCAGGGTGACCGTGCCGTCCTCGAGGGTCTGGCCGTCCACGGTCACGCAGAACGGGGTGCCGATCTCGTCCTGGCGGCGGTAGCGGCGGCCGATCGACTGGTTGAGCTCCATCGCGGTGCGGAAGCGGCGGCGCAGCATCTTCTCGATGGCCGCCGCCCGGTCGGGCATGCCCTCGCGCTTGACCAGCGGAAAGACCGCCACGGTGACCGGCGCGATGCGCGGATGGAAGCGCAGCACCACGCGGCGGTCCTTGCCCTCGCCCTCCTCGTGGTAGGCGTCCACCAGGAAGGTCATGGCGGCCCGGTCCACCCCCGCGGCCGGCTCGATCACGTACGGCGAGACGTGCTCCTTGCGCTCCTGGTCGAACCAGGTGAGGCTCGTGCCGGAGGCCTCGGAGTGCCGCTTGAGGTCGTAGTCGGTGCGGTTGGCGATGCCCTCCAGCTCGGACCAGCCGAACGGAAAGAGGTACTCCACGTCGCTGCAGCAGGCCGCATAGTGGGCCAGCTCCTCGGGGCCGTGGTCCCGCAGGCGGATCTTGGCCGGGTCGATCCCCAGGTCGAGATACCACTGGAAGCGGGCCTCGCGCCAGTACGGGAACCAGCGCTCGGCCTCGGCGGGCTCGCAGAACCACTCCATCTCCATCTGCTCGAACTCGCGCGTGCGGAAGACGAAATTGCCCGGCGTGATCTCGTTGCGGAACGATTTCCCGATCTGGGCCACGCCGAAGGGGAGCTTCTTGCGCGTGGCGGTGAGGATGTTGGCGAAGTTGATGAAGATCCCCTGGGCGGTCTCGGGGCGCAGCCAGGCCACGCTGGCGCTGTCCTCGACCGGGCCGACGTGGGTCTGGAACATGAGGTTGAAGCGCCGCACCTCGGTCCAGTCGGTGGTGCCGCTGGCGGGATCCTTGATGCCGGCCTCGAGGATCAGGGCGTGGAGCGCCCCGTTGTCGGCCTGCGCGGTCTGCAGCCGGCGGGCCAGCTCCTCGGCCCCGGCCTCCTCGCCCGCCTGGCGCAGGCGGGCGATCTCGCCCTCCACCAGGTGGTCGGCGCGGTAGCGCTGCTTGCTGGTGCGGTTGTCGATCAGCGGATCGCTGAAGCCGCCCACGTGCCCGGAGGCCTTCCAGACCTCGGGCGACTGGATGATGGCCGAATCGAGCCCGACCACGTCCTGGCGGGCGTAGACCAGGTCCTCCCACCAGGCATCCTTCACGCGGCGCTTGAGTTCGACCCCCAGCGGTCCCCAGTCGTAGGTGGACCCCTGGCCGCCGTAGATCTCGGATGCGGGGAACACGAACCCCCTGCGCTTGCACAGGGAGACGATCTTGTCCATCAAACCAGGTTGGGGGCGCGCCACGGGACCGGGGATTGTACCTACGGCTCGCGGGGGGCCCCCACCGTGGCCGTGAGCCGTCCGCCGGCTAAGGTGAGCCGCACGCGGGTGACCCGGCCGACTTCCACGGGCACCTTGCCGCTCCAGGCGCCCGTTCCGACCGGTTCGGGGCCCGACTCGCCGTAGGCCAGGAGCGTCTTCAGGGTGAGGCCCCATTCCCCCGGGGCGCAGCTCCAGGAACCGAGCGCGCCGCGCCTTTCCGCCGGTTCGGGCACCGGGAACCCGGCGGGCGGGTTCCAGGAGGTTTCCACCGTGTACCGCAGCGCCCGGGGGACCGTGCTGCGGTCGAGATCGATCCAGATCACGCCGGTCTGAGCCGGATGGAGATCGATGCGCCGGACGTCGCCGGGGATCACCCGGAACTCGGGCTGGTCCAGGGTCAGGAAATCGCTGCGCAGGGCAAAACGATAGAAACCCGGCGCCGCCACGCGGACGCTGCGGGCCAGGGGGCCGGGAGGGGGGAGGGCGAACGATTCGCGGTCCTTCACCGCTCCGGTCTGGAAGCCTTGGAGGATCCGCAGGTTCCCGAGGAGGGCCGCATCGGCCTCGGCGGCGCGGTATTCCAGGGTGGCGGCGGGCACATCCACCGCGACCCACCCTTCGCGGCCCACCGGGGCGGTGATCTCCTTGGCGCGGTGGAGCAGCGGGTCGCCCGGGACCACCCGCACGAAGAGCGGGCCTTCCGGCGCGCCCTCGAGCCGGAAGCGGCCGGCCGCGTCGCTCCAGGTCTGTCCCAGGCGGGCGGCGCTCCCTTCCCGGGCCAGGAGCACGAGGGCCCCCGCCAGCGGGGCGCCCTGGCAGACGATCTCGCCCTCCACGGTGCGCAGGCGCCCGAGGGAGAAGACCTTCTCCACGGGATCCCCTTCCACCTTCACGCGCCCCAGGCGGCGGCCGAGGCCGCCCGACGGCGGCACCAGATCGACCTTGTATCGGCCGGGCTCCACCCGGAACCGCGCCTGCAAGCCGTGAACGGCCGCCTCGCGGCTGCGTTCGTAGCCCGGGGTGGTGGAGCCGCCGGCGTAGAGACGGATGCTCCAGCCCTCGACCTCGGAAGCCTCGGGGCCCTCGAGCCGCACGGTGAGGGCCGCGCCGCGCGAGCCGCGCAGTTCCACGGGGGCGCCCGGCACGACCCGCACGGCGTCCACGATCTCGCCGTCGTCGCGACGCCGGCAGAGGACCAGAGTCTCGGCGGCCTGCCAGCCGGTCTCCAGGGTCAGGCGTCCGCCCGCGGGGACGGGCGCCCAGATCAGGAGCGCGGCCTCCTTGCGCGGATCGGGCACGTAGGGTCGCAGGTCCCCTTGCAGGAACCCGGTCGAGGCGATTTCGTAGCGTTCGGGGTGGTCGCCTTGCTCGACCTCGAGGCGGATCTCCAGGGGTTGGTTGCGGCAGGCGACCTGGGAACCCGCGAGGCGCCGCCAGGGTTCGTGGAGGGCTTCGACCCAGCCGCGCTCCCCGGGGAGCTGGATGCGCAGGAGGAGCGGGCGCTCGGGATCGAGGTCGGGGAGCGGAACGAAGCCGTCCGCGTCGGCCGTGGCCGGCGGCCAGCCGGGGATCCCGAAACCGACCCGCGCGCCCGGGACCGGTTGATTGGCGGCATCCACGATGCGGATCTCCTGCGCGCGGTTGGGCCGCAGGCGGGCGAGCAGGGGCGCCTGGCGACCCTGGGCGTCGGCCACGCGACTGCGGGGCCGGAACCAGAGACGGGCCTGGGCGAAGCCGGGGGCCTCGACCGCAAGCAGCGCGAAGCGGGCCGGGGTGGGGAACACGGCGCGTCCCTCGGCATCCGTCCCGGCCTCCGCGGAGGGACGGCTGGCGAAGGGCTGCGGCCCGGCCAGGTCGCGGGGCTCCTCGGGGCGCAGGAGGTAAAGGGTGACACGCGCTCCGGCCACGGGCTTCTCGTCGGAGGCCCGCACCGCGCGCACGGCGAGGCCGGGGTCGGCGGGGAGTTCGAGAACCGTGTAGGCGCCCGTCGCGGGGACCGAGACCAGGCGGTGCCCGGGCGCGGAGGCCTCCAGGAAGACGGGGCGGCGCCGCGCGACAGCCGTGGATTCGCGAGCGGGGAGCTGCAACTGGAATTCGCCCCCGGTGCCGGCCGCCACCGGGAGTCCCCCGGCGGACACCTGCGCGCCGGGGAGGGGATGGCCGGCCTCGTCCTGGACGCGGCCGGCGAGAAGACGGGGGGCGCGGGGGGGCGCTTCTTCTCCCGCACCAGGAACGGGGGTGCGGGCGTCCGAGTCGCTGCGCCCCCGGGCGGACGGGGAAAGCGCGGTTCCCGGGGCGCCGTCCCGCGGATTGCGGGCCGCAAGCGAACCCATGCCGGGGGGCGGTTCCCCGGGCGCATCGTTCCGGCCGTGCAGGAGCAGCACCACGACCGCGGCGGCCGCCAGGAGCGGCAGGCCGAGTCGAACGAGGAGATTGCGGGAACGGGGCGCCACGAGGAAGAAGCGTCATTCTAGGGGGCGGGCTAGAATCGCGGGCCATGTCGGGAAAAGCCGCATCGTCCTCCCCTCCGGTCGCCGGAATCGCCGCCCGCGTGCTGGAGGGCGGCCGCATCGCGCCGGAGGAGGCGCTGCGCCTTCACCGCGAGGCCGATCTCGCCACGCTGGCCTTTCTGGCCGACGAGATCCGTTTCCGCAAGCATCCCGAGCCGGTGGTGACCTACATCATCGACCGCAACGTGAATCCGACCAACGTCTGCATCACGGACTGCGGATTCTGCGCCTTCTACGCGCGCCCCAACGACGAGGAGAAGGCCTATCTCCACGACCGCGAGACCCTCTACCGCAAGATCCAGGAGACCGTGGATCTGGGCGGCGTGCAGATCCTCATGCAGGGCGGCCATCACCCCTACCTCAAGGTGGACTGGTTCGAGGAGCTGCTGGCCGACATCAAGGCGCGCTGGCCGGAGCTGCATCTCCACGCCATGAGCCCGCCGGAGATCGACCACCTGGCGAAGATCTCCAAGATCCCCACCCGCGAGGTGATCCGCCGGCTGCACGCGGCCGGGATGGATTCGATCCCCGGGGGGGGGGCGGAGATCCTGGTCGAATCGGTGCGCAAGCGGATCGCCCCGAAGAAGACCGACACCGAGGCCTGGCTGCGGATCATGCGCGAGGCGCACGAGGAGGGGCTGCGCACCACGGCCACCATGATGTTCGGGCACGTGGAGACGGTGGCGGACCGCATCGAGCACCTGGCGCGCCTGCGCGACCTCCAGGACGAGACCGGCGGCTTCACGGCCTTCATCGGCTGGACCTTCCAGCCGGGCGGCAATCCCATGGGGGAAGCCATGCTGCGGGAAGGCTGGCGCAAGGCCACCCACGCCGAGTATTTCCGCACCACGGCGGTGGCGCGCATCTTCCTCGACAACTTCGACAACCTGCAGGCCAGCTTCGTGACCCAGGGGGCGGATGCGGCGTCGGCCGCCCTGCGCATGGGCTGCAACGACTTCGGCAGCGCGATGCTCGAGGAGAACGTGGTCTCCGCGGCCGGCTGCTTCGAGCTGGTCGCGCTTGAGGAGATCGAGACCCGCATCCGCGGCGCGGGCTTCGTGCCGCGCCGCCGCAACCAGCGCTACGAGATCGTGGACCAGCGCGGTCCCGTCCCGCTTCCGGGCGAACTCGAGGCCTGCGGCGCGGCCGCGGCCGGCCGCCACACCCGCGAGGCGGCTTTCCCGCCCCCCGCCCTCCAGGGGGCCTGACCGCTTCAGGGCTCGACGCCGAGCATCGTCAGGATGCGGACGGCGACCGCCTCGACGTTGCGGCCCGCGCGCACGAACTCCTCCCACAGGTTGCGGCGGTTTTCGGGCTGGTCCGCGGTGGCCCAGAATCCGCCCATCGAGAGGACTCCGCGCGCCTCGTACGCCTGGTTGAACCCGGGACCGAGCAGCCAGTATTTCGAGGCACTGCGGGCCTGCAACGTCTGTTCCCGCTCCGAAGACGACTCCACCAGCGTCTTCTCGATCCAGGGGAAGATCCGCAGGCGTTCGCAGATCCCGGTGCCGTAGCCCGAGCTGTCGA
>CAZQAP010000069.1:0-3353 GCA_964591365.1 uncultured Planctomycetales bacterium | reverse complement strand
CAGGGGAAGATCCGCAGGCGTTCGCAGATCCCGGTGCCGTAGCCCGAGCTGTCGATCCAGCCGCATTCGGGGTCGAAGATCGTGGAGGAGAGGGCGAAGCGGGCGGTCAAGGCGGCCAGCACCTTGGCGGCCAGGATGGGCGGGGTCCATTCGGGGAGGGGTTCCTCCACCGGGGGGAGGCCCGCGGCGCATTCGAGACGGTCCACGACCTCCTTCGGGTCCCCGCCCGAGAGCAGATCGGGGATGTATTCCCGCGGCCATCCTTTCGGATCGGGCGCGTCCGCGCCCGTGAGGAGATGCGCCATCCCATCGGAGAAGCTCAAGGCCAGGAGCGAAGTGAAGAACTCGGCGGCCGGGTCGGCCCGCGCCGGGTCCTGCATGACGTAGAGCTGGCGCGCCTGCCCGCCGCAGGGATGCGCCATGATGATCCGCAGCCGGTCCTTCCGGTGATGCCGCCGCAGAAGCTCCGCGGCCACCTTCCAGCCGCACGCCACCCGAACCTGGTATCGGTATTCGTTCACGTTTCCACAAAAAGAGTCGAGTCACCTGAGGTGCGCCGGGCCCGCGACCATCCCAGGTCACATTTCAAAGGACCCTCAAGATCGTAGCCCCATCTGTGGCACCAACCCACGGCAACGCACTGGTGACGGTACCACCGTTGCCACATGCCCGGGTAGCGGTCTTCCATGCAGTTGTTCTTCCAGAGTGTCATTCCCTCTTCTCCCTGGCTAAACCGGCCAACAGTTGAGCGGCAGCCAGGAGGCCACTTTACTGTTTCCCGACCGCCTGCGATATCCAGGATTTCAGAGGCCCGGAACGCTTTTCGTAGCGGATCCGTATCAGGGGCCACACAAAGCGTTCTTGACTTCATCTGTTGCTAGGTCACCCAGGAATCAACTTCTGCGATGAAAGCATGTAAGAATTCTACCCTCGTCGCCACCAGGATCTCGGGGTTGTCCCAAGTGGCCCAGAGAATCCCGCAGACGCGCGCTTTTGACGGATTCCAAGGTTGTCCTCGCGCATTGTTTGCGACAGCTTTTGTGTCCCAGAGGAGCGTACCGCTGAGCCCTGCCGGATTCGGCAAACCGACTTTCCTTTCTTTGCAAATCCGTCTAGAAAAGCTCGGATAGTGTACAATTGCATGATATTTCGCGTCGAACCTACCTGAAAGCGTCTTAGGCCAGGCCGGAACCTGTTGGGTAACCATCGGCATGCCGACATTTTGAAGTTGGCCGAACCATGAGTACCGTGTGTTTTGTTGGGTTATCGCATCGTGCCGGAAGGCCTTCGTTCCCGGAAACCCCAGCAAGAAGAGCAACTCTTTGTTCACAGGGGAAAACACAGAATCAAAGCAGGCCATGCTCAGGAGTCGTCGATCGTTCCCAAGGCGAGCCATCGGGATTGGACACACTGCGAGATCTTCTGGCTCCGGCATCGCCCTAAACTCAGGGAGAACCTCAAAATGAGAATTCGGCACGGGTAGGTGCGAAAGATGCTCACTTTCCACTTGGCGAGCAACGTGGTCATTTGTGAGAATGGCGCTCGTACCGGACGGAAGGCGAAGGTAGGATCCCGTTCCCCAGGCTAAGCCATGCTTCATGTCCTTTGAACGTGAAATAGGAGTCACGCTCGGTGCCACGAAAGTGGTCATCCGATCACAAACTGCGGTGCAAAACTCCACCCATTTAGCCTGTGTCATTTTATGAATTCTCATCATGTTCAACATGTTAAGCAGTCTTTCGGCATACCTTTAGCTCTTCTCGACCAACCATTTCTTGTACCGATCGATTTCGTTCACGAAGGATGCCAGGACCTCGGGAACCGCAAGCTTGGTTTCAGGATGTCCGCAGTCCTTTCGCATCGCCAACCACAACTGGCCCCACGCCGCTAAGACCGGGATCCCCGGACCAGAGCCTTTCAACTCAGCGGCCACTGACCTTGTCCTATTCCATGCGCGTACAACTTCATCAGACCCAACAAGGGTGAGCCTAAGGCTCCATTTGCGAACCTCAGCGATGGGCAAATCTTGAGCCACTCCCATCTTTGTCCCCCTTGTCTTTGCCTCTGAAGCCTTCGTCTCCTCAATGATGTTGTTAAAGAAGTCAAGAAACTCCAAGTAGTGTGTGCGTTTTGCTTCTGCGAGTAGACGTATATGTTCCCTCCTCTTCTCTATACTGTTGCGGATTGCCCACGCGATGGCCCCAAGGACTCCGGTCCACAGAAGGGACCCTTGCAGGCCAGCGAAATGGACGAGGGCCCAAATACCGAGGACCAAAAGCCCAAGGAGTGCGACGACGGTGCCGATGCCTTTAAGCATGCTCATTCTTTCTTCCTGACGCCAAGCATTAGCGGCCGCGCCCAGCGCCGTTCCCTGGATGCTTTTGTCTGGGGCAAATGCCTTTCGTGACAGGTATATCAACACGATCCAGGATCAGTGTAGGGTGCCTGTCATTGCGGGGCGCTTCAATTGTCGCGAACTCCACTAGACAGGGCTTCAGCTCCTCTACTAGATTGACAACCTCGTTGAAATAAGGTTTCGGGTCTACGGGAATAGGGCATGCAGAATGGTGTAGGACCCAAATGGGAGATCCTTCGGCATCGAGATGGATATCGAAGGGGAACAACCGGCAGTCCACTGGTCGGACATTATAAATAGCGCAGCGTCCCCCAAGAAAGAAGTTGCACGCCTGCCCTCTGGCTTTCATTCGGTGCAGTACGCCCTCGGTCGGCACGCTGAACTCCCCAGCGTCCAGACCTGTATTTTTAACGATCCGTTCCACATCCTGAGGAGTAAGTACAGGAAGATCCACCGACTTGCCCGTGCAGCAGTTGGCATTCCCTGGACACCCTTCACAGAATCGCATGTGGCCAGAGAGAGTATCTGCCTTAGCCATGATGAGGGGCCCAACGATAGGGGCTCGAAACCAATTCCTCACTTTTCTTCGAGAAGAACGCATTTTGACCTTCGAATTCGCCGTGCCGATTGTAGTGGAGAAGGATGGCCCCCTGCTCGTAGTCGGCTTCATCTGCGGAATAGTACGTCCCGGAGAGAATCAGATTCCGAAAGGTGCCTGCGAACTTGTAGACGGTTTGAGCGTCTTCCTCCCGGAGCACGATCTCCCCCTTTACTTTCCTTCCCCGTTGACGCAACGTTACGATTTCGGAGTATTCGTTTCCGTCCTCTTTGAAGCTTGTCTTCCATTTTCCAGCAATCCTAGGTTCGTTCTTCTGAAAGCGAAGAACGATGGTTGGAAGTAAGGTCTTCCAGAACCACTGGATCCCCAAGACGGTCAACCCGCCTAGGAGTCTGCGCCGCAGAAGGTAGCCCTTGATTCCGGATGTGGGAAGACGAT
>CAZQAP010000068.1:4589-15277 GCA_964591365.1 uncultured Planctomycetales bacterium | reverse complement strand
CGACGGCCGCCACGTCGGCCTTGACGGAGGAGGCCTTCTCATGGAAGAAAAGAAAAAGAGAAAGAACGAGAGGGCCGCCCTCAAGCCCAGGCTGTCGTCAAGCACAGCCGTCTCCGGGGTGAACACGGCGTCGGTCGGGGATTGGGATCCTTCTTCTCTTCTTCTTCTCCGCGCTCTCCGCGTCTCCGCGGTTTATTTCTTCTTCTTCGGAGATCCTCGTCCTCCAGGGTTCCCCAGCTCCAGGAAGACCCCTCCGGATCAAGGAACCGGAATCGCCACCACGCGGGTCAAACGGCCGGTGGCGCCGTTGCGGACGAGCCCCTGCAGATAGAGGGTGCGCCCGCGCCAGGACGCCTTCCCGGGGACTTGCACCTCGACTGCGCCGCCGGGGACCGGAAGGAATCCATCGAACACCTTCACCAGCGCCGATTTCTTGAGGCCCAGGATGCCGAAAGAGGTCGGTTTGGAGGCCGGAACCAGCGACCAGGCCAGGAGCGCGCGGTCTCCCGGGCTGCCCGCCAGCCCCTCCGCCAGCGTGCCGGGCTGGGCGGCGGTTTCCCGCGCCCAGAAAGGCGGATCTTCGCTGGCGGATTCGAAGGTGAGCGGGTCGGCGAGGATCCCCTCCCCGAGCAGATCGTAGAAGAGATCCTCCTGGCCAAGCCTTTCCACCCGCAGGATGCCCCCCACCACCAACCGGTGGACGCGCTGCTGCTCGGATGCGGACAGAGGCTCGTTGGTGGGCGGGGAATCGGTGGAACCGGAGTGCCCGCCTCCGAGCACAAGATAGAAAAGATCGCGCTGGACCTGGGCGGCCTCCTCGAAATAGACGTGCACCCCGGTGAAGGGAGGGACGATCCCGTCCACCTCCCCGGCAACGAAAAAAGCGCGCCCGTCGAAGTTTCCCAGATTGGCCTCTCCCCCGGCAGATCCTCCCAGAAGAGGACCCCGGTACGGTTCCAGGGGCACGATCACCCCCATCCGGGGCTCGGCGGCGATGAGGTACATCAGCGATCCCCCGCCCATGGAGTGCCCGCTGGCGGCCCAGTCGCCGGGGGCGGCCATCCCGTCCAGCCAGGTGCCGGGGGTGGCCGACTGATCGTCCACCCAGTGGAGCAGGGAACGGGTGTCGAGCGCCTCGTTCTGCATCGTGGCGGACAATCCGGTTTCGGTGCCGATGGAAGCCACCACGAACCCCCAGCTCGCCACATGCTTGGAAAGCATCTTGTAGTCGGACGGCGTGTCGGTGAAACCGTGTTCGAAGGCCACCAGGGGATAGGGGCCCGAAGCGGGATCCGCAGGGGCATCCTTCCCGGCGTTTTGTGCGGGATAGAAGATCCGGCCGTCGATCGTGCCGCGCCCGAAAAAAGTGTCCAGAAACGTGATGTCCCGCCATCCGACGGGAAAAGGGCCGGGCTCCTCGACTTCCTGGGCGGCAGCGGAACCAGGAGATAGAAGGGCGGGGAGGAGAAGCAGGAAGGCCGCTTTCATGGTGCCCATCGTATCCGGCCAAGGCATCCGGGCGCCGCGCCCTGCATAATCCCACCCCCATGAGCGCAGGCCTCCTGCTTGGACTCCAGCAGTACACCCACTCGGCATCCTGCTGCCTGCTTGGCCCTGATGGCGAACCCCTCTTCGCGGCCTCCAAAGAACGGCTGACCCGCAAGAAGTTCGACGGCGGGGACACCGCCTCCTTGGTGGAGTACGCGCTTCGGGCCATCGGCCGGCGGCGCGCCGACATCGCCCGGGTTGTGGCCAACAACCACCTCTTCCGCATCCGGCCCTTCGAGGAGACCCTCCCCTGGGCGGTGGCCCTCAACCAGCAGCGGCCCTCCTTTCTCGACCCTTTCAACCTGCTCCCGGGAGTCCCCAAACACGAGCTCTCCCACCATCTGGCCCACGCCTGGAGCGTGCTGCCCGCGGCGCCTTTCGACGAAGGTCTGATCGTTGTGATGGACGGGATCGGGAACACCTTGCGCGACGTGCGCACCACCGGAAGTGGCCGCACCACCGACGAGGACCTCCCCAGGGCGCGCGGGTTCTCCCAGGCGCCCGAACATCCCGATCCAAAGTGGGGCTGGCGCGAAGCAGAGAGCGTCTACGCCTTCCGCGGTCTGGAACTCCAGCGGCTCTTCAAGCGCTGGACACGGGAACGGACCCCCGACTTCCTCTACAACTACGGATTCGAAAACATGGAGAGCCTGGGCGCGGTCTACTCCCGGGTTTCCAGTCACATCTTCGGGGATTGGAACGCGTGCGGCAAGGTGATGGGGCTCGCTCCATGGAATGCCGTCTGGAACGGGGAGCTACCCAAGGCCGGGGACTGGATCTTGCGCGGGCCTCTGGAACGGCTCAAGATCCACTGGAAGCGGCTGCAAGAGGAACCGCACCCGAACGCCTGGACGACAACGCGCCACCGGCGCGCCTACGCCCGGCTGGCCGCGGACGTCCAGGCCGGTCTGGAGAAGGTTGTGCTCCCCTTCCTGCGAAGGCTGCGACGAAAAACCGGCGCCCGCAATCTCTGCTTTACGGGCGGTGTGGCGCTCAACTGCGCTCTCAACGGGCGCATCCAGCGCGAGTGCGGCTTCGAACAGGTTTTCATCCCCTCCTATCCCGGCGACGAAGGAGTTGCCGTGGGCTGCGCCTTCTTCGGCCTGCACGCGCAGGGAGAGCGCCGTTCCCGCGCTCCCCGCCGCCGCCCGCTGTCCCCTTTTCTCGGCCGGTCCTTCCGGGACAAGGAGATCGAGGCGGCCCTTGCCGAATTCGCGCCCTTCTGCCGCTCCGAAAGGAGCAGGGATCTCCTGGCGGAAACAGCGCAGGCCCTGGCGGCCTTCCAGGTCGTGGGCTGGTTCCAGGGATGCAGCGAATTCGGGCCCCGCGCGCTGGGGAACCGGTCCATCCTGGCCCACCCCGGACGCAAATCGATGGTCCGGCGTATCAATGCCTCCATCAAGAAACGCGAGGCCTTCCGGCCCTTCGCTCCCGCCGTGCTGGCCCGCAGCGCTGCGGAGTGGTTCGAAAACCCCGGAGAAAGCCCGTTCATGTCCGCAGCCGCACTTGTGCGCCCTCAAAGGCGCCGCCGGATCCCCGCGGTTGTGCACGCGGACGGAACCGCGCGCATTCAGACCCTCCGCCAGGAGGACAATCCGCTCTTCTTCGCTCTGATCGAGGAATTCGAAAAGCTCACGGGCCTGCCGCTGCTTCTCAACACCTCCTTCAATGTCCGCGGCGAACCGCTGGTGGAGGCCCCCTGCGACGCCCTGCGTTCCTTCCTCGACTCCGATCTCGACGTGCTGGTCCTCGGCGATCGGATGGTCCGCAAAACCCCCTTTCCCGCTTTGGAGAACTTTTCCGAGGTCCGCCCCTGTCAAAACGACCCGGACTCCCGCGCGGAAGTCGTCAGCGACGCCCGCGGAGAGCCGATCCAGGTCCGTTTCCTGAGCCGGGGACGCACTTTCGACTCCGACACTCTGGAACTCGGGCTTTTCGAGGCCTGCACGGGAGAAACCACGCTCAAGAAACTGATCGAAGAGTTCCAGGAGGAGTTCGGACTGGCCGGGAAGGAGATTCTCGGCCGTTTGCAACGCCTCTTCCGGAAGCGGCTGATCCGGTTTGCACCGCAAGCCCGGGCCTTGCCTTCGCGCGGGGGAAGGCTTAGTCCTTGAGGAACCCATGCCCGACTCCCCCCTGCTTGAAGAAATCGGCCACACCCCCCTGCGTCTCCTGGAAGGGGTCTACGTCAAGCTTGAGTGCTCCAATCCTGGCGGGAGCGTCAAGGACCGCATGGCGAAGTTCGTCCTCGAAGCTGCAATCCGACGCGGGGAACTCCATCCAGGCGATACCGTAGTGGAAGCCACCTCCGGCAACACCGGGATTGCGCTCACGATGGTTGCGCGCGAACTCGGGTTCCCGGTTCTGATCCTCATGCCCGAGCACATGAGCGAGGAACGGCGCCAGATGATGGAGGCCATGGGCGCCACGGTCCGGCTGACGCCGCGGGAAGGAGGCTTCGAACTCCCCATCGAGATCCGCGACACGTACCGCAACCGGCCGGGTTTCTACGTGCCGGACCAGTTCGCCAATCCGGACAACACTCTTTGCCACCGCCGGACCACCGGCCCCGAGATCCTGGCCCAGCTTGCGGAACAAGGCTGCGAGCATCTCGACGCCTTCGTCGCCGGGGTCGGCACGGGAGGATCCCTGATGGGGACCGGACAGGCTCTGAAAGAAGCCTTCCCGGACCTCCGCATCGTCGCGGTGGAACCCTCCGAATCGAACGTCATGAGCGGGGGTTGTTCCGGAGAACACGGGATCATGGGGATCGGGGACGGTTTCATCCCCGACCTGGTCGACATGGGTTTCGTGGACGAAGTGGCCTGCGTCTCCACGGCCGAGGCCCGGGAGGCGGCCCACGCCATTCGAAGCCGCTATGGATTCTGCGTCGGCTTGAGCGCCGGCGCGAACCTCGTGGCGGCCTGGCGCCAGCGCGACCAGGGCCGCGTGACGGTGACCCTCTGGCCCGATTGTTCCGACCGCTACGTCTCCGTCGGCCTGGAACCCCCCACCTCGAGCGAGGTGATCTGCCCCCTCAAAGCGGCCTGTTCCGCCCGTACCCGGCAGCTTCTGGAGGATTGAAGCCGGGGGGGGGGATTTTGCCTCCCGCGGGAGGTACCTTGGGGGTCCGAGATTCGGGGAAACCCGAAGGGAGGTGATCCATGAAGCTGAGCATTCGCGGTCTCGCGCTTGCCTCCGGCCTGCTTTGGGCGGGATGCATTCTTTTCGTGGGCCTGATCGGCCAGGCCAGCCCCGGCTACGGCCATGAGTTCCTCGTCCTGGCGGGGTCGATCTACCCCGGCTTCCAGGTCGACGGATCGATCGGCGATCTGATCGTGGGCGCGCTCTACGCGCTTCTCGACGGAGCCGTTGGCGGAGCGATCTTCGCCTGGCTCTACAACCTGTTCGCAGGAGGTTCCAAGGCCTGACCGGGTCCGTCCGTTTCGCGGCGGTTCCCTTCCGGGTCCTCCAGGGGATTCTTCCGCCTATACTCCCGCCATGAAGCTGGTTTTCGACCCGGTTCTGCACATCGGATCCTGCGAGTCCGACCGCTGGCGTTTCTCGATCCACATGACCCTGCAGGGGGTCCCCGCCGAAGGGCCTGCGCAGATCGGCGTCACGGCACCCGATGACGGCGTGGTCATCCGCGCCGCCCGGAAGGTGGCCGAGGTCGGATCCGACACCGGCGTGAGCGTCTGGGCCTGGGACGTGGAGGCCCGACGGGAGGCCGGGGACCGAGGAATCTCCTATGCGATCCGGCAGGACGGAAGGGAGACTTCCTTCGGTCCGGTCGTCGTTCCGGCCCGCGGTCGGCTTCCGCGCATCGCCTTCTTCACCTGCAACGGCTTCAGCAGCGCGGGGCTGGCGCGCCGCACCCCGCACCGCCACGCCCTCTGGAGCCGGATGGCCGAGTGCCATTCCCTGGGGCTCGATTCCCCCGCTCCCGACGATCCCTGCGCCTTCCACCTGCTCCTGGGCGGCGGGGACCAGCTCTACGCCGACAGCTTGAAGATCCTGCAGGAGCTCGACCACAAGACGGCCCGCGAGAAGAAGCGCAAGGTCCGCGACTCCGAGAAGAAGCGCGCCGTTCGCGAATACCTCGACCTCTACGAAAAACGCTGGGGGCGGGGCCCGGATGCGGAGGTCCGCAGCCGCATCCCGGGAGCGTTCACCTGGGACGACCACGACATCTTCGACGGCTGGGGCTCGCAGCGCCCCGAGATCCAGCGGAATCCCCACTACCGCAATCTCTTCCACGCCGCGCGGCGCTGTTTCACGGCCTTCCAGCTCGGGGGCGACCCCGATGCGGAAACCCCGCCCCCGCTCGTCTTCCGGGGGCCGGGCGGGGCCACGGGGAGGAAGGGCCCCTTCCTCCAGTCGCTGGCCTTCCACGAGGAAGGCGCGCACCTCGACGTGCTGCTCCTCGATCTGCGCAATGACCGCGGCCCGGTCCGCCGCGGAAGCGAGGATTTCTGGCAGGTCATGTCCGCGGGCCAGTGGCAGGATCTCAAGGCCTGGCTGAAAGCCCACCGGCAGGCCGCCGGGGAGGTGCCCCGCCACCTGCTGGTCATCTCCAGCATCCCGCTGGCCTTCCTGCGTTTCACGGCCGCCGACTGGATCCTGCGCCGGCTGGTCCCCGGCGCGCAGGAGATCGAGGACGATCTCCTCGACCAGTGGGAGCACCCCGCCCATCACGGGGAACGCGACCGTCTCATCCTCACCCTGCTGCGCCATCAGGCCCGCGCCCGCTGCCGCGTCACCCTGCTCTCGGGCGACGTGCACGTGGGGGCCCAGGCGCGCATCGAATCCGGGCGTGAGGAACACCGCGATCGGAAGAGCGGCCGCCGGGGCGTGATCGAACAGATCATCTCCTCGGGGATCGTGCATCCCCCGCCGGGATCGTCCGAGCGCTTCCTGATCGAGGCGGCCGGGACCGAAGGGCCCTTCGAGGTGGCCGACGGGGTCGTCACGCGGCTGGTGCCCGTCGATGCCCGCAATCCGCGCATCTGGCGGCGGAACTGGCTCGCCATCGGCTTCGACTTCCCTGCCCCGCGCCCGCGGCTCTGGGCGCGCTGGATCGCCGAGGGGGCGCCGGTGACCCGGCAGGTGATCGTGGAGCCCTGATTCCCCCGCAGCCCCGTCCTTGCGGGCCGGGCGGCCCGGAATCCCGGGGGGTCGGGGCGCGGGGATTTGAACCCCGGACCTCTTGCACCCCATGCAAGCGCGCTAGCCAAGCTGCGCCACGCCCCGATGGTCCTCTCGGATGGCCTTGGATTGGGGCCGGCCTCCGCAAGGGGCGGACAGTCTAGGGCCGCTTTCCCGCAGGGGCAATTCCACCCCAGAAGCACTCGGGAACCGGAAGGGACCGGGCGGGGCCCGACCCGGCACCGGAAGGGTCCCGGGCCGGGACAACCGCAGAAAGCGGCCTTCCGCATCTCTCCCACTTGAACCGATTTTTCTTCCGCAAGCAGCAAAAAGATTTCCTCCGGGAATCATCCACCCCGATCCCGGTCCGCTAAGGACCTGCCGAGGTCGTGAACAAGACCCGGCCCGGTCTTTTCCGGCCCCGTGCCCAACCAGAAAACCTTCCACTTCCATGCGGATGAAACTCGCCCGACTCACACCCTCCCTGCTCCTGCTCGCGTTCGGCCTTCTCGGTCTGCCGGGTCTCAATGCGGCCGTTCCGAGTCCCGCCTCCCCGGCCCTGCGGATTCCCCAGAAAGCCCACAGGGAAGGACGCCCCAAGCAGCTTCAACGGGGCCAGGGCCGGGGGATGGGCGGCCAGGTCAGCGGCCGCGGAAGCGTGAAAGGACGGCCGAAGAAGTCCCGCAACAAGAAGGGGGGACGCTCGAAGGCCCGCGGCTCCCAAAAGTCGGGCCGCGCTCCCGGAAAGAAGGCCGCGGACAAGACCGCTCCCGGTCAGCCCCAGGCCCAGCCCGGAGGCCAGAGCGATGGCGGTGGGGGCCGGGCCTATGCGACCAGCTCGGGCGAATTCAACATCCACCTCGACCAGTTCAATGATCCCGTCGGAGCGCGCATGATCGGCATCGCCCATCTGGGCGGATCCAAGGCGGGTCTCCTGACCTACAAGAAGACACTTCCGGAAGGGGGTCTCTACCGGATCTTCGTGCGGGTCGACAACGAAGACTCTGCCATGCTGCTGGCCGGCCAGATGCGCCTGGCCCGCAAGGCGGGCATGCACACGCTTCTGACGCTGGTTGGGACTCCCTGGGAGCTGGCCAGCGACCGGGGGACATTCCAACCCGAAGGCGGACTTCCCGCCTATGCGCGCTCGGTCCCCGTCTCCTCCTCCAAATGGGCAGAGGTGGCAGCCGCCATCGTGAGAGCGGCCTCTTCCGAAGTCGGGGCTCCGCCCGATTACCTGGAGATCTGGAACGAGCCGGGACGCAGGGAATTCTGGAGCGGCTCCCCGGACCAGTTCCTGGATCTCTTCAAGGTGGCCGCAAGGAGCCTGAAAGGGGAATTCGGTCCCTTCGGCGTCCTTGTCGGGGGGCCCGGCCAGGCAGGACCGGGCCTGGGCCGCGACGGAGGCAAGGAAAGCCTGCTCATGGCCCTTCCCCGGCTTGCCGCCGAGGAGGGCATGCCGCTCGATTTCCTCTCCTGGCACCACTACATCATGGCCAACGGCCTGCGCTACCACCAAACGATTCAGAAGCTTCACGACAAGCTCGATCAGCTGGGCCTTCCCGGCGTGAAGCTCCTGGTTTCGGAATGGAACGTGACGCCTTCCACCTCCGGATACCTCGGCACGCTGGCGGATGGACCTGCTGCCGCGGCCCAGTATGCGGGTTTCGTCTCCAGTGCCGCGGACCTCGGTCTGGACGGCCAGGCCTTTTTCATGCTCCAGGACGTGGGAAACCAGCAGGGGATCGCCGACCTGAAGGGGAGGGGCCTGGGCGCCCTCACCAAGCGGGGAATCAAGAAGCCGGTCTACCGCGTGATGGAGTTCATGAATCCAATGTCGCGTGAAGCCCCCGTGGCCATCGACTACCCGCAGAACGAATGGGCCGTCAGCGTTTGGGGCACCCGGTCCGGCAACCGCGTGCGCCTGGTGATCGGGAACGACACCGTCGACCCCGACTGGGTCTGGCTGCATGGAACCCGGGAGCAGGGTGCCGATCCCGCAGTACTCTCGGCAGCCGTCCGGGCTGCGGGCTACCGGGTCGGGGAAGCCCTCCCCAGTGCGGAAAAACTGATGAATGCAGGGTTGAGCGAGGCGGAAACGGTCATCGCCTTGGACGTTCTTGAACGCACCCTCCAGGCCAAGGAAGTCCGCCGCCACCCCCGCTCCCTGACCTTCCATCTGGACGGCTCCTCCCAGCCCGCGGTGACCTCGGTCTGGCGTTTCGACCAGGAACACAACAATCCCGCAGCCCATCTGGATGCCATCCTCCCGACCCTGACCCAGATCGAAGATGCCGCCCGCAGCCAGGCGGGGCAGGCTCTGGCCGACTTCCTTTCGGAGCAGGGAGCCGAAATCCCTCCGGAAATCGGCACGATCACGGCGGAAAGGTTCCATAAATGGGCTGTGGAACAGGGTCTCGAGCCCAAACTGGCCACCCGAGCCTGGGCGGTCTTCCGCAGCACCCTCCAGGAAATGCAGACCAGCCAGATCGAACTGCTCAACAGCCTGCCCGAAACGGCCTTGCAGCTCGAGTCGGCCGGCCAGGCGGGGATCGTCCTGGATCAGCAGACCATGACCGTTTCGATCCAACCCGACTCGGTCATCGTTCTGGATCTGGCCTTGTAAAGGAAGCGGTTTTCGGTGAGGGGGCCGCCGGGTTTTCCGGCGGTCCCTTTTCTCGTTAACCCGGATTAGAGGAACCCCAGGCTCCAAGCGATGGCCAGCACCCAGCCCAGGCCGCAGATCTGGCTGGGACGGTCGGTGAAGGCCACTTCGACCGGAGAACCGCCGCTTCCCTCGATATGGGCGATGCGCAAATAGTTGAGGATCGCGAAGGCCACGAAGGGCATCGAGGCCAGTTCGCGTCCGGGGAGCATCACTTGGGAAGTGATGCTGTAGATCGCGTAGCAGAGGAGACTCACCCCGGCCATGATCCCCATGGCCTGGTCGAGGAATGCCAGGTTGTAGCCTGAGAGGCTGGGCCGGTGTTCGGGACCCAGCCCGGCGGCCAGGTCGGCGCGGCGCTTGGTGAGGCCCAAAAAAAGCGCCAGGGCCGAGGAACAAAGAAGAATCCACTGCGAGGCCGGAACGGCCATCAGGAAGACCCCCAGGAGCACCCGGATCACGAAACCCGAAGAGAGCAGGAAGACATCGAGCAGGGCGAAATGCTTGCCGCCCATGCTGTAGAGAAGGTTGGCACCAAGGTAGATGACGGGAAGAACAAGAATGTCTCCCCACCCCCCGGCCAGTCCGATCAGAACGATTCCGGCGGCAGCCAGAAAAAGGCTGAAAAGACAGGCCGCCCCAGGGGAAACCGCACCCGAGGCCACCGGACGGTTCTTCTTGGTGGGATGCTTCCGGTCGGACTCGGCATCCATCACGTCGTTGAGGGCGTAGACCGAGGAGTTGACAAGACAGAATCCGAAAAGCCCCAGGCAGAAAAGACTCCAGGAAGGCTCGGCGCCGCCGGCGGCCAGCGCGAAGGGGACCGGGACCAGGACGAAGACGTTCTTCACCCAGTGCCAGGGCCGCGCGAGACGGAAGAAGGAGCGGATCATGCGCCCCGGATCAGAAGCCGATGCGCCGCATCACGGCGCGGGGGAGCAGGCGGATGATGGTCATGATTCCTCTCCAGGCCCCGGGAGCGTAGACCACCGGACGGCCACGGTCCATGGCCCGGAGAACCCGCTTGGCCACCGCGGCGGGCTCCCCCGCGAAAGGGGGGGGTTTCAAGCCGGCGGTCATGCCGGTCTTCACGAATCCCGGCTTGACGCACACCACCCGCAGGCCGCGGGCGTGGAACTTGTGGTCGAGCCCCTCGAGATAGTGCGACAGCCCGGCCTTGGCGCTTCCGTAGAGGATCACCGGCTTGCGGCCGCGCTCCCCCGCCACGGAGCTGAAGACGCACAGCGTCCCCCCTCCTCCGGCGAGCAGCCTGCGGCGGGCCTCCTCGCAGAAGAGGACCGTGTGGGTGAAGTTCACCGCCAGCATG
>CAZQAP010000068.1:0-4489 GCA_964591365.1 uncultured Planctomycetales bacterium | reverse complement strand
GCGGCGGGCCTCCTCGCAGAAGAGGACCGTGTGGGTGAAGTTCACCGCCAGCATGCGTTCGGTGAGCACGGGATCCTCCTCGAACGCCTCCTGGGAGGCGAACAGCCCGGCGGTCACGACGACCGTGTCGAAGCCCCCCAGCGCCTTGGTGGCCTGGTCGAGGGCATCGCGGAAGGTGCCGGGCTGCTCCAGGTCGCAGCAGGCCGTGCCGACCGGCTGGGTGGCGCCGCGCACCTCCAGATCGCGGGCGCTGCGATCCAATTCTTCTTCCTTGCGCCCCAGAAGGAAAAGGCGCTCGCCCCGTTCCGCCATGAGCCGTGCCAGTGCGCGGCCCATCCCCTTGGTGGCCCCCAGGAAGACGGCCCTCATGCCGGATCCCCCAGCAGCCGCACCGACTGGGCGCTGCGAATCCGGAACCCAGGATCCCATTTGCGCCGCACGGCCAGCCAGGCGTCCAGGCGCGGTTCCATGGCGCGGAAATGCTCGGGGCGGGTGAAGGCGTCCTTGCTCAAGTAGATGCGTCCTCCTTCGGCGATCACGAGTTCATTCAGCCTGTCGACCAGGGCCTGAGTCCGCCCGGGCCGCACGGGAAGGTCCAAGGCGATCGAAATGCCCGGCTTGGGAAAGGAGATCATGCCCTTTCCTTCCGCGCCGGTGTCCTTGATGACCGCCAGGAAGGAGGCCCCGCCCTGCGAGGTCAAAAGCTCGAGGAAGCGCCGCGCGGGCCCGTTGGAATCCTTCTGCGGCAGAACGCACTGGTACTGGGTGAACCCCCGCCGCCCGTACATGCGGTTCCAGTGCAGAAGCGAGTCGAGCGGATAGAAGAACGACTGCGGATGGACCGGGCCGCTCTGGATCTTGCGCCAGTGTTTCCAGTAGTAGAGGAAGTTGAAGGCCCGGATGGCCGCACGGGAGAGGATCCATCCGGGAAGCTCGAAGGGGATGGGGATGGACCGGTGCAGATTCGGCCGCCGGGCGGGCGCCTGCTCCGCATCCGCCCAGCGGCCCTTGAAAAGGATGCCCCGGCCCATGCGGCTGCCGCGCGAAAGGCAGTCGATCCAGCCGGCGGTGAAGGGCCACTCCGGCCCCGCCTCCTTGAGCCGCTGGATGAATGCGTCCAGACCGGGAATGCGCTCGCTTTCTCCCCAGATCCAGGGCGACGGGATGCGGCGCATGCGGAAGGTCACTTCCAGGATGTGCCCGGTCAGCCCCATGCCTCCGATGGTGGCGCGAAAGAGCTCCGGCTCCTCCGTGTCGGAGCAGGAGAGGATCCGCCCGTCCGCCACGCGCAGCCGCATGGAGAGGACATGCTCCCCGAAGCACCCCTCGCGATGGTGGTTCTTCCCGTGGACGTCGGAGGCGACCATCCCTCCCAGGGTCACGAACTGGGTGCCGGGCGAGACCGGGGTGAACCATAGCCGGGGCAGGAGCAGGCGGTTCAGTTCGAAGAGCGGCACCCCCGCTTCGGCCCGCAGAACCCCCGTCTTCTCGTCGAAGGAGAGTATCCGGTCCGCGAGCTGCGTATTGGCGGCCACGGTCTCGCCCGAGGGGGGCAGGGAGGAGTCGCCGTAAGAGCGTCCCAGCCCGCGCGAGAGGACCGCGCCGGCAGTGATCGCTTCCAGGTCCTCCGAAAAGACTTCGCGCCCCTCGACAACGGGATGGCGGCCCCAGCCGGCAAGTCTTCCGGAAGGAACACCGTTTCGGGTCGGGACCGGTTCGGGGGGAGCGGAAGAAGCCACCAGGCCGGAATGCGCCGCGGACCTCGGGAAACCCGACCCCGGCACAACAATCGGGAGAGCCATTGTAGGCCCCTCTCCAGTCCGGAAGAAGAAGGTGCTACCTTCCGCTCCAAGGCCGCTCCGCCCCCCGGCCTGAACAAAGACTCGCATGCCGAAGGCGTTCCCTCGTCGAAACCTCCCCGCCGGGGACCCCAGCCGCAGGGACTTCCTCGGGCGGGCGGTCCAGGGCGCCGCCGGCGCGACCCTGGCGGCCAGCCTCCTGGGCTGCACCCGCAAGGGACCCTCGCGGCCCCCCAACCTGGTCCTTATCGTGGCCGACGACCTGGGGTACGAAGGACTTGGAGCCTATGGAGGCGTCTCCTACGAGACCCCCCACCTGGATGCCCTGGCCGCCGGGGGCCTGCTTTTCGATCACTGCTTCGCCACCCCGCTCTGCACCCAATCGCGAGTCCAGCTCCTGACCGGACGCTACCCCTTCCGCACCGGCTGGAACGATTTCATCGAAAAACGCCCCTGGGGCCGGCGCTTCCTCGATCCTTCCAAGGAAAGGACCTTCGCCCACGTCCTGAAGGATGCCGGTTACGCCACGGCGGTGGCCGGGAAATGGCAGATGTGCTATTTCGCCACTCATCCCGACCATGCCCGCGCCTGCGGTTTCGACAGCTCCTATCTCTGGAGCTTCATGATCGAAGGGAAGGAGAGCAACCGTTACTGGAATCCTTCCGTGGTCGTGGACGGAGCCCCTCCCCGGACGGTGGACAACCATTACGGGCCGCGGCTCTACTGCAACTTCCTGATCGATTTCATGGAGCAGCACAAGGAGGAACCCTTCCTGGCCTACTACCCCATGGCCCTGCCGCACGGTCCCTACCTTCCTCCCCCGAGGCAGTCCGCGCCCGAGGAGCGCGACCGCGGATGGCGCTGGGAGAACGATCCGGTCCATTTCCCCGAAATGGTCTCCTTTCTCGACCGCCTGGTCGGCCGCGTGGCCGCGGCCCTCGACCGTCTGAAACTGCGTGAACGGACTTTGCTGCTCTTCTGTTCCGACAACGGCACTCCCGGCGGTTTCCTTTCCCGCCTGAGGAACGGGAGGACCATCCCCGGGGGCAAGGGGAAGATGACCGAGGCGGGCACCCGGATCCCCCTGATCGCCTCCATGCCGGGCACCGTACCCGCCGGCGAAGTCTGCCACGACCTGGTGGACCTGTCCGATTTCCTGCCCACGCTCGCCGATTTCGGAAGCGCTCCCCTCCCCGAGGGCGTGGTGATCGATGGCCGGAGCTTCGCTCCCCAGCTCCGCGGGGAAAGGGGCAGCCCCCGGGAGTGGATCTTCTGCCAGGCGGGCGAAAAACGCTTCCTGCGCGGTCCGCGCTTCAAGCTGCACAACGACGGCCGTTTCTACGACGTGGAAAAGGATCCGGAGGAACGGAACGACCTCGCCGCCGGAAGTTCCCTGGCCCCGGATGCCCGGCAGGCGCGGGACCGGATGGCGGAGATCCTGGCGGGCTTGTCCTGATCGCCGGGCGATCGGGTCAGGGAAACCCGGCTTCCACCCAGGCCCTGCGGGCGGGAACGCTGGCGAACTCACCGTCCTCGAGCCGGAAGGCGGTCAGACTGCCGCCGTAGACGCAGCCGGTGTCGAGCCCCAGAGCCACCATCCGGCCCCCCGAAAACCGGGTGCGCGGGATGGGGGCAGGTGTGTGGCCGAAGAGAACCAGTTCGGGCCCGGAATGGACTTCGTACCAGAAAGGGCGCCCGCGCATTCGCCGCATGCGCCGCAGGCGGACGAGGTGATCCGGATGGGTCCGGGAAGGGGGATGACCGGGAACCATCCCGGCGTGGACGACCACCCAGGCCTGGCCGGGAATCCGGCCTTCCAGGAAATAGGGCCGGCCCTCGAGAAACCGCAGGAGGTCTCCGGCCTTTTCAGGGGAAACGCCGCGCAGGGGAGTCCCGCCGTCCCCGCTCATCGCGTCCAGGGGCAGATGCCCGAGGCCGGCCGGAAGCGCGGGTGCATCGCTTCCGTCGGCCCGCTCCCCCGCGGCGCCGGCCCGCCGCAGGAGAACGCGTTCGTGGTTCCCCAGGACGAGATCGAAGCGGGAAAGTCCGGAAAGAAGCTCCAGCACGCCCAGGGGATCCGGGCCCCTGTGGTAGAGGTCCCCCACCGAGATCAACCGGTCTTGCGGCCCCGGCGAGATCCGTTCCAGAAGCAGGGCCAGCTCCTCCGCACAGCCATGGATGTCCCCCACCACCCAGGTGGAACTCATCGGGGATGCTCCCCTTTTGGGTTGACCTTCCAATCCGAAAAAACGAGGTCCCGTTTCCCCGCCCCGTCGGAGGCCGCACAAGTTGCCGGCAGGTAGAGCCCTCCATGAAGCGAGTAGCCTCCATAGTGTTCTTCGAATTCCCCGGCACCGGTGCGGGACAGGCTGCGCACCAATCCGTCGCGGCCGACCGTGATGAGCAGCGGACCCTCCCCCCCCCGCTGAAGGACCAGCCGCCCCTCGGCGGGACTTTCCGCCCGGAACCGCCCCTGCGCAAGATCCATGAGGACTCTGGGCAGCCGGCAGGGCGGCGGTGCCGGGCGGGAATCCGGGTTTGAAGGAGAGATGAGGAAGAACCCCGACGAGCCGTCGCCGGCCTTCCACGCGACCTGCAGGGAGCGGACCCCCTTCCACGCGGAGAGGCCGCCATGACTCGTCAGGATCCCCCGGACAAGGGCGGCACCAGCTTTCCGATGTTCGGCGGCG
>CAZQAP010000067.1:0-15376 GCA_964591365.1 uncultured Planctomycetales bacterium | reverse complement strand
AGGTTGTCGAGGAAGGTGCCGCCCTCGGGGGCGCGGTCGGGCTCGTGGGTGCGGAAGAGATGGTCGTAGAGGCGCACCTCGGCGTCGAGCGCGTGGGCCGCCGAGACCCAGTGGAGGGTCCCCTTGACCTTGCGGTTGTCGGCGGTACCCCCGCCACGGCTCTCGGGGTCGTAGGTGCAGCGGACCTCGGTCACCTCGCCGCGCTCGTTCTTCTCGAATCCGGTGCAGGTCACGTAGTAGGCGGAGCGCAGGCGCACCTCCTGGCCGGGCTTCATGCGGAAGAACTTGCGCGGGGCCTCCTCGCGGAAGTCGTCGCGCTCGATGTAGATCACGCGCGAGAAGGGGACCTTGCGGGTGCCGCCCTGCGGGTTGCCGGGCAGGTTTTCGGCCTCCATCTCCTCCACCTTCCCCTCGGGATAGTTCTCGATCACCACGCGAAGGGGGCGCAGCACCGCCATGACGCGCGGGGCATGGGCATTCAGGTGCTCGCGCAGGAGATGTTCGAGCAACGCCAGATCGACCACGCCGTCCACCTTGGAGATTCCCGTCTGGCGGCAGAAGGCGCGGATCACCTCGGGCGGATAGCCGCGGCGCCGCATGCCCGCGAGCGTCGGCATGCGCGGATCGTCCCAGCCGCCGACCGCGCCTTCCTCCACCAGCCGCAACAGCTTGCGCTTGCTCAAGACCGTGTAGCTCAGATTGAGGCGCGCGAACTCGATCTGCCCGGGATGGCAGGGGACCTCGAGCTGGTCGAGGATCCAGTCGTAGAGCGGGCGGTGGTTCTCGAACTCGAGCGTGCAGAGCGAGTGCGTGATCCCCTCGATCGCGTCGGAGAGCCCGTGCGCCCAGTCGTACATCGGATAGATGCACCAGGCGTCGCCGGTGCGGTGATGGGGGCGCTTGAGGATGCGGTAGAGGGTCGGGTCGCGCAGGTTCAGGTTGGGCGAGGCCATGTCGATGCGCGCCCTTAGCACGCAGGCGCCCTCGTCGAACTCGCCGGCGCGCATTCGCTGGAAGAGATCGAGGTTCTCCTCGACGCTGCGGTCGCGGTAGGGGCTCGGACGCCCCGGCTCTGTGAGCGTGCCGCGGAGCTTGCGGATCTCCTCCGCCGGCAGGCTGTCCACGTAGGCCTTCCCCGCGCGGATCAGCTCCACCGCGAACTGGTAGAGCCGCTCGAAGTAGTCGGAGGCGAAATAGAGGTGCTCGCCCCAGTCGAACCCCAGCCAGCGCACGTCCTCCCCGATCGCGGCCTCGTACTCGGGGTCCTCCTTGCTGGGGTTGGTGTCGTCGAAGCGCAGGTGGCAGACCCCGCCCGGATGCTCGCCCGCCACCCCGAAGTTGAGGCAGATCGAGCGCGCGTGCCCGATGTGGAGATAGCCGTTCGGCTCGGGCGGAAAGCGCGTGACCACCCGGCCGCCGTGCTTGCCGCTCTCCACGTCCGCCGCGATGCGGCGGCGGATGAAGTCGAGCGGTGCGGATTTTTCCGTGGTTTCCATGGCCGGGAACCCGAGAGGATAGATCCGGGCCCGCCGGGCGGCAATGCCGACGCCCCCGGGCCGCGGGAAGAAGGCCGGGCGAGGACTAAGATGGATCGCCGGAGAGACATCATGCCCGCCACGAAGACCCTGCTTGAAATCCAACCCGGGCCCCAGAAGGCGCCCCGCGGCCCCGAACTCCACTGCAACGACTGGCACGCCGAGGGCGCCCTGCGGATGTTCCTCAACAACCTCGACGCCGAGGTGGGGGAGAACCCGGACGAGCTGGTGGTCTATGGCGGCACCGGCCGCGCGGCCCGCTCCTGGGAGGCCGCGCGGAAGATCGTCGCCACGCTCCAGCGGCTGAAAACCGACGAAACGCTGCTGGTGCAGAGCGGCAAGCCGGTGGGGGTCTTTCGCACCCACGTGGGCGCCCCGCGGGTCCTCATCGCCAACTCGAACCTGGTCGGCAAGTGGGCGAACTGGGACCACTTCCGCGAACTCGAGCGCAAGGGCCTGATGATGTACGGGCAGATGACCGCCGGTTCGTGGATCTACATCGGCACGCAGGGGATCCTGCAGGGCACCTACGAGACCTTCGCCGCCGTGGCCCGCAAGCGTTTCGGCGGGAGCCTGAAGGGGCGCCTCTGCGTCACCGCCGGCCTGGGGGGGATGGGCGGCGCCCAGCCGCTGGCCGTCACCATGAACGGCGGGGCGTGCCTGCTCGCCGACGTCGATCCCGCCCGCCTCCCGCGCCGCCTCGAGACCCGCTACCTCGACGAAGAGGCCCCCGATCTCGACGCCGCCATCGACCGCGCGCTTTCCGCCAAGGCCAAAGGCGAGGCGGTCTCGATCGGGGTCGTGGCCAACGCCGTGGAGCTGCTTGAGGCCCTGATCGCGCGCGGCATCACCCCCGACGCTCTCACCGACCAGACCAGCGCCCACGACCCGCTCAACGGCTACGTCCCCCGAGGGCTCCCCTTTCAGGCGGCCCTCGATCTGCGCAAGAGCGACCCGGACGAGTACCGCCGCCGCAGCTTCGCCACCATGGGCGAGCACGTGCGCGCCATGCTGGAGCTCCAGAAGCGCGGGGCCGAGACCTTCGACTACGGCAACAACCTGCGCGCCATGGCCAAGGAGAACGCCGGGGTCGAAAACGCCTTCGACTTCCCCGGTTTCGTGCCCGCCTACGTCCGCCCGCTCTTCTGCCAGGGGAAGGGCCCTTTCCGCTGGGCGGCCCTTTCGGGCGATCCGGCCGACATCGCCGCCACCGACGAGGTGATCCTGGAACTCTTCCCCGGCGACGAGCCGCTCGGCCGCTGGATCCGGCTGGCGCAAAAGCGGGTCGCCTTCCAGGGGCTCCCCGCGCGCATCTGCTGGCTCGGCTACGGCGCCCGCGCGCGCGCCGGGCTGGCCTTCAACAAGCTGGTGCGCGAGAAGCGCGTCGGAGCTCCGATCGTGATCGGACGCGACCACCTCGACTGCGGCTCGGTGGCTTCGCCCAACCGCGAGACCGAGGCGATGAAGGACGGAAGCGACGCGGTGGCCGACTGGCCGCTCCTCAACGGGATGCTGGCGGTCGCCTCGGGCGCCTCGTGGGTGAGCATGCACCACGGCGGCGGGGTCGGGATCGGCTACGCCCAGCACTCCGGCCAGGTGCTGGTCTGCGACGGCAGCGCGGCCATGGACGCGCGCATCCGCGCCGTGCTGCAGAACGATCCCGGCATCGGGGTCGCCCGCCACGCCGACGCCGGCTACGAGGAGGCGCTGCGCTGCGCCGGCGAGCAGGGGATCGACATCCCCTGACCGGGGCCCCGCAGGGATCGCGGCCCGGTCCCAGCGACGCCTACGAGGCGGCGTGCCTCGAAAGCGCGTAGAAGACCACGTAGATCCACGACAAAAAGCCGTGGATGATGGCCCACAGGATCGACTTGTGCACGCTCCAGGAGATCGCGATGGCCAGCGCCGAGCCGAAGCCGATGCCCGCCTTGGCCACCTCGGTGGTCCTTCCTTTCTTGTCCGCCATGCCTGATTGTTCCCTTTTTGGGGCTTTTGGTTTCGCCTGAGGGCCCCATGGTGGGGCGGCGGACACCCATAGAAAAGCGGGCCGGCCGTTTCCGACTAGCCCGCACCTGGGACAAGCGCCCCAGGATTTATCGCACAGGGGGGAAACTCAAGATACCACGGGAGGGCCGGAGCGCAACCCCTTCCCCTCCCCAAGCGGGTTTTTTTTCGGCGGGCCTAGGATGGAGGCCGGTGGCCCCCCCCGAAGCCGAGCGGATCGAAGGCATTGCGGCCCTCCTGCGGGACCGCCTGGGGGAGCCTCCCGAGGTGGCCGCCGTGCTGGGATCGGGCTGGCGCGAGGCGGTCCAGGGGATCCTGCTCCAGCCGGAATCCCTGCCCCTGGAGGAGATTCCCGACTGGCCGCTCCCCAGGGTGGCGGGCCACGGCACCGCCCTGACGGAGGGCCGCTGCCGCGGCCGGCGGGCCATCCTGGTGGGGGGGCGGGTCCACGCCTACGAGGGCTTTAAGGCCCGGGAGATCGTGCGCGGCGTTCGGGCCCTGGCCGCCTGGGGCGTCCCCGCATTCGTGCTGCTCAACGCGGCCGGTTCGGTCGATTCCCACCGGCGGCCCGGCTCCCTGATGGTCTGGCGCGACCATCTCAACTTCCGCCTCCCCAACCCCCTGGTGGCCCCCGAGACCCCCGACGGGCAGCCGGTCTTTCTCGACCTGTCGGACCTCTACGATCCCGCCTGGCGCAAGGGCCTGTTCAAGACCTGTCCGGTGCTGCGGACCGGGGTTTACGCGGGGCTCCTGGGCCCCTCCTATGAAACCCCGGCCGAGGTCCACCGGCTGCGCGTGTCGGGCGCCGACGCGGTGGGCATGAGCACCATCCCCGAGGCCCTGGCTGCCCGGGCGGCCGGGGGCCGGGTCCTGGCGATGTCGCTGCTCACCAATCTGGCGGCGGGGATCGGGTTGAGCCGGCCCAGCCACCAGGAGGTTCTGGCCATGGCCCGGATCCATGCGCCGGCCGCGCGAGAAACCCTCTGTGCGGCCCTCGAATGCGCCCCCAAGCCGGACTAAGGGTATGATCTGGCCCCCGATTCCCCATTCACCCCTGTAGAAAAGGAAGAGAAATGAGCGTCCTCGTCACCAAGACCGCCCCCGACTTCACCGCCACCGCCGTCATGCCGGACGGCTCGTTCAACGACAAATTCACCCTTTCCGGCCTGCGCGGGAAGTACGTGGTCCTCTTCTTCTACCCGCTCGATTTCACCTTCGTCTGCCCCACCGAGATCATCGCCTTCAACCACCGCTACGAGGAGTTCAAGAAGCGCAATGTCGAGGTTGTCGGCGCCTCGATCGACAGCCACTTCAGCCACCACGCCTGGCGCAACACCCCGGTGGAGAAGGGCGGGATCGGCCCGGTCCAGTACCCGCTGGTCGCCGACCTGACCAAGAACATCTCCCGCGACTACGACGTGCTGGTGAACGACGCCGTGGCCCTGCGCGGCTCCTTCCTGATCGACAAGGAGGGCGTCGTGCGCCACCAGGTGGTCAACGACCTGCCGCTCGGCCGCAACATCGACGAGATGCTGCGCATGGTCGATGCGCTGCAGTTCAACGAGGAGCACGGCGAGGTCTGCCCGGCCGGCTGGGACCAGAAGAAGAAGGCCATGACCCCCTCGACCGAGGGCGTGGCCGCGTTCCTGGCCTCCCACGCGGGCGAACTCTGATTCCGGTCCGGAACGCCGCCCCGTGAAGATCTACACCCGCGGCGGGGACGGCGGCGAAACGGGTCTGTTCGGCGGAGGGCGTGTGGCCAAGCACGCCCTCCGCATCGAGGCCTACGGGCAGATCGACGAGCTGAACGCGCTGCTCGGCTGGTGCGCCGTGGCCGCGGGGAAGGAGGATGCCGCTCCGCTGCACCGCGAGCAGGGGCGCCTCTTCGACCTGGGCGCCTGGCTGGCCACGCCCCCCGAGGCGGCCGCCGCCACCCGCAAGCGGCTCCCCGGCTGGGACGAGGGGGCCCCCGGCGTCCTCGAAGAGGAGATCGATGCCCTGGAGGCCGGGCTCCCCGCGCTCACGACCTTCATCCTCCCCGGCGGGAGCGAGGCGGCCGCCCGCCTGCACATCGCCCGCACCGTCTGCCGGCGCGCCGAACGCGCCCTCGTCCGTCTTTCCACCGAAGAAGAGGTGCCGGCCCCCTTCCTCGCCTATCTCAACCGCCTGAGCGACTGGCTCTTCGTGCGCGCCCGCCGCGCCAACGCCGCCGCCGGTCTCGAAGACACCCTCTGGTGAAGTACCGTGCCGGAGCAATTTGTTCTCGATTCGCGAGCGGCTCAGCCGGCCACGGCGCCCAGGTCCTTCGCCGCCCGCAAGCCCGAAAGCCAGGCTCCATGCACGGTGGCGGGATACTTGGGGCTGGTGTGCTCGCCTGCAAAGAAGAGCCGGTCCTGGACGGGGGCTTCGAAGCGGCGATTCTCCCGCGGCCCCGTTCCGACCACCCAGCCTGAATAGGCGCCCAGGCTGGGGGGGTCGGTGCCCCAGTCGCTGGAGAGGATTCGCAACGGCGCGGGGATGCCAGGTCCGAACATGGCCTTCAGATCCTTCATGATGCGCGCCGCGGCCTCCGCCGGAGGCAGGCTCTCCATGCGGACCCCGAAACGCTGGATGGTCTCCGCCGAAAGGATCGGCCGCCCGTTGACGGGGAAGCGGTTGACGAAGAGGATGTTCTCCCCGGCCCCATAAGGGGCGTAAGCCGGGCCCACTTTTCCGAAGAACTCGATCCGGGGATTCCAGAAGACGCGCGGGAACTCCAGGACCAGCCGGTGACGGTTGCCGAAGCCCAGGGCGGCGATGGACTGCCGGATTCCGGCCGGCAGCGCCGGGGCGAAACGGACCCCGCCCGCCTTGAGGACCCCCAGGGGAAGGGTGACCACGCAGCGTTCGGCCCGGAAGACCCCCCGGTCGGTCCGCACCGCGACCCCGCCGTTGCGGTAATCGATTTCCCGAACGACCTGGCGCAGTCGGATGTCCAGCCCGGCGGCCAGCCGGTCCACGATGCGGCCGTATCCGCCGGGGACCAGGCTGTCGGGACCGGCGAAAGCGCCGTCGATGTACCAGGAACGGGTGGAGTAGTCCTGGAGATACTGGCAGAGTTCCTCCACCATCTCTCCGTAGAAGAAACCGGCCAGCCGGGCCTCGGGCCCCGGAAGCCGTTTTCCGGTATTGAGAACGTCCAGCGTTCCGGCCAGCGGCCGGTCGGCGCCCAGGGTCTTGCGGAAGGCCTTCACCTCCCGGAAGGAAGAGGCCACCTGGCGCCGCAACCGGCGGACGAGGGCCTGGGGAAACACGGGTCCCGCGAGATCGTGGATCTGGATGCTCGCCCAATGGCTGGGACGAAGTGCGATGCCGAAACTGCGCGCGAGTGCGGCGACCGGGTTGCCGTCGGATCCGTGGATCCAGGTCGCGCCCAGATCGACCGGCGTCCCCAGGGAACGGTCGGTTTGAATGCGGCCGCCCACGCGGTCTTCGGCTTCCAGCAGAATCACCTGCCCGGGGGCGGAAAACCCGAGATCGTCCACCAGCATCCGGGCTGCAGCGATTCCCGAGATTCCCGCACCGAGGATCAAGACCCGGTCGCGGCGCCTTCCTCCGCCGGCCGCCCGGCAGGCCTCAAGGGGAAAGGCGCCGGCCAGCCCGGCGAGCTGGAGGAATGTCCTGCGTTTCACCGGTCCGGTTTCAGGAACTCGATTTCGCGGAAGCCGCACTTGCCGGGCTCGATCCGTCCGGGTTCGCGCTCCAGGATGTGGACCTCGACCTCGTGCACGCGCTGGGCCCGCTTCAGTTCCAACACGGTGCCGGAAAGAAGCTCCTCTTCCTTGAGCCCCACGGTGATCGGCCGCCTGCCGTCCAGGACCACGATGGCCAGCGTGGGCTGATCGTACCCCCGGGGCGCCTCCATCGAGAAGAGGGCCGGAAGCAGGCGAAGAGCGGAGATCGTCTGCGTATGGGTGAACCGGATCCGGATCCACGGTTCGGCGTCCTCCTTGGCGCAGAGCCAGCGGGATCCCTGGAAGCGGTCGAAGGCCCGCTCGGGAGCCGAGGATCCCGAGGCGGAGTTGCTCGAGGCCTTGATCCTGGTCACGGGGATTTTCTCTTCCCTGGCATTGCGCCGCGCAAAGCCGGTTTCGCGTTGGAAGGCCTCGTCCAGAAGCCCGGTGACCTCCATCCGCAGGGGAGTGGAGACCAGATCGAGGAGGGTCGTGTCCCCGCCTTTGGGGAGCCGGATCGTCGCCTTGGCGGTCAGGAGGTAGGAGCCGTTGCCCGGAAGGTCGAAGCGGACCTCCATGCGCGGGGCCTGCACCGCGCTGGCGAAGGCGCGCGGATCTTCAACGGCCTTCATCCCATCGGGGGCGTTCTTGTCGAGCGGTTTCCCGTCGAGAAACCAGCCGAAGCGCACGACCCGCGGGCGCAATTCCTTTTCCCAGGTGAAGAGGCTGCGCGCACTCTCCCGGAATCCGGTGAGGATGGCCGTGCAATGCGGGGCGCCCTGGGCGGTGACGTGCAGGATGGAACGGGGATCCTCGGAATTGCTCCAGGAATACCGCCACAGCCCGGTTGAGGAAACCCCGGTGACCGGAAGCGTGGCCCGCCGAAGCGTCAGGATCGCGAAGGCGGTATTGATGGACGGGTTGCCCCCCCCGGTGCGCCAGGAGCCGTCCGGCTGTTGCAGCCGCAGGAGATCCCCGGCCGCCTTGGGATACCAGGGGTGGTCCTTGATGCGGTCGCGCCCGGAAAGCGCCATGGCGCGCTCAAGCCCGTAATAGGCGTAGTAGATCCAATAGCCCAGTTCCTTGCGCCTCTTCTCGGAAAGACCGGCCGCCCGGTGAGCCGCCAGCCACGCGCGCGCCTTCTCGAGCGCGGCTTCGGTCCGCGCGCGGCTCCGCTTGCCCGCGCTGTGGCCGTCGAGGATCTTCTGGCAGGCAGCGACCCCGGCGAAACCCGAGAGCGTCATGGTGAAGGAGGCCGGCAGGTCGGAGTGGTAGCTCCAGCCGCCGCCGGCGTCCTGCTCGCCGAGCAGGAAATCGAGCATGTCCTGCCAGAACTCGGTCTTGCGTTTCAGCCCGGCGCGATCCAGCGCCACCAGCGCCGTCAGGGCGAACTGGGTGTTGGAGAAATCGCCGCCCTCTCCCTTCGGGACGTAGTCGAAGTAACCCGCCCGGCGCTGCAGGAACAGATCGGCGGCGCGATGGAGGCGGGGGAGAAGCCCGGGGTCCTTCAGCGCTGTGAGCAGCAGGCAGCGCATGGCCGCGTCGTAGGTGAACTGCGGCGGATGGGATTCCAGGTAGTCGAACGCCAGGCGGAAGGTGCGGTGTCCGCGCGGCATGCCGGCCTTGAGCAGCGCATAGGCCGCCAGGGCGGTCGGGCCCGCGGCGTAGCGTCCGTCGGGCAGGTAGGCCCAGGAGCCGTCCGGGTACTGGTTGCGGATCAGCCACAAGGCCCCGCGGTCCACCGCGCGGTTGATCAGCTCGGGCGGGGGTCCGGCCCCGGGGGCCTGGGCCAGCGCCAGCAGGAGGGCGGCAAGCATCCCTCTCCAGGTTATCCTCCGGGGAGCCGGACGGAACCTGCACCGCTTGAGGCGGGCGGGGGTGTCCGGAGAGCCTTCCATCTCCTGATCGAGGAGTGCGACCGGCCCCGTCCATGCCCGCGCCGCCCCTTCCCGCCGACCTCGAACCGGGTGAATCGGTGCTCGTGAGCGCCTGCGTCTTCGGGCATGCCACCCGCTATCGCGGGGATTCCAATCCCGACCGGGAACTCGTGGCCGCGCTCCAGGAGCGGGGTGTCGTGATCGTGCCGGTCTGTCCCGAGGTCCTGGGGGGGCTCCCGATTCCCCGGCCCGCGGCCGAACCGCCCGCCGGTGACGGCCGCGACGTGTGGGCCGGACGGCAGCGCGTCCTCGACGCCCGCGGCGCCGACGTGAGCGAAGCCTTCCGCGAAGGCGCGCGCCAGGCGCTCCGTCTCGCGCAGATAAGCGGCGCGCGCTACGCCTTCCTGAAGGAACGCTCGCCGAGCTGCGGCGTGCGCCGCACCCACAGCGGGGGCGGGCTCGTCGAAGGGCCTGGCGTGGCCGCAGCCGCTCTCGAAGAGGCCGGCATCCGCGTGCTGCCCGCGCTTTCCTGAAACTTCGCGCGGGAGCGTTTCCCAGGGGGGGTAGACTGGAGTCCTTGCCCATGAAACGCCGCCCCGACCTGTACGAGGAGATCGTGCGCATGCGCGCCGAGGGGCTCCCTGCGGCGCTCTGCACCGTGCTGCTCACCCGCGGCAGCACGCCCGGCAAGGAGGCCATGAAGATGCTCGTGCGCGAGGACGGCACCACCCTCGGCACGGTGGGGGGCGGCTGCGTCGAGAACGACGTGATCCGGATGGCGCTCGAAGTTCTCGGGGACGGGCGCCCGCGCACGCGCACCTTCACCCTCAACCAGCGCGACCTTCCCGAGTCGGGCTTGATCTGCGGCGGGCAGGTCACCATCCTGGCCGAAGCGGTGACCTCCCCCGTCCTGGTCCTCTTCGGCGGCGGCCACGTCTCGGCCGCCATCGCGCGCGTGGCCCGCGAGTGCGACCTGCGCATCGTCGTCTGCGATCCGCGTGCCGAATACGCCCGCCCCGAGGCCCACCCCGGCGCGGACGAATGCCTGGCGCTCCCCTGGGATGCCGCGGTGGCCCGGGTGACCCCGGCCCGCAACCACTACCTGGTGGTCGCCACCCGGGGCCACAAGGACGATCTGGACGTGCTGCTCGCCATCCAGCGTTCGGGCTGCACGCCGCGCTACCTGGGACTGCTCGGGTCGCGCTCCAAGAAGGCCACTCTCGAACGCATCCTGGCCGATGAAGGGGCCGGCCCGGAGTTCCTCGCCTCGATCCACACCCCCATCGGGCTGCCCATCGGGGCCGCCACGCCCGGCGAGATCGCGGTCTCCCTGATGGCCGAGCTGGTGAGCTTGCGGCGCCGGGGCGAGGCCGGACCGGCCTCGGATGGAAGCGGGTCTTCTAAAGCCCGTCACCAAGCCGGCGTTTGACGGTAGAGCCGCGCCAGGGCTAACCTGTCCGGCCCTATCGGGCTCCCCGCCCGGAAGCCAGAGACCGGATCCGCCCCCACAGCCATGCTCAGCGTCCTCCTCGCGCCCCTCCTCGCCCTGACCCCGGCCCTGCCCGGTGACGAGATCCACCTCGTCAGCGGGAAGGTCCTCTCCGTCAAGAAGGTGACCTCCGAGACCTTCTCCGAGGTGACCTACATCACGACCGGCGGGGCGGAAGGCCGCAAGCCCGCCGACAAGGTTCAGGAGGTGGTCCACGACATGGGCTCCGCGCTGCTCAACGACTACGTTCAGGGGCTGGAGCTGATGGAGGAGAAGGGCGACTACACGCTCGCCATCCAGACCTTCAACACCGTGCTCGCGGATTCGCGGCTGATGAAGAGCCGCAGCTTTCCCTGGGTCCGGCAGCACCTCCGCTTCCGGCAGATCCGCTGCATGTATTCGCTGGCGGATTACCAGGGCGTGGCGGCCACCGCCGACAAGCTGCTCCAGGAGGTCCCCGACACCTTCTTCTACGCGCCTGCGCTGATGATGAAGGCCCAGGCGCAGGAACTGACCGGCGACCGGGACGGAGCCGCAGCCACCTTCACCCAGCTCAAGAGCGACGTGAGCGCCAAGGGCCTGCCCGAACGCTGGGACCGCGAGGCCGAGCTGAGCCTGCTGCTGCTCGACAAGAGCCTCGACGGGGCCGCCAAACGCGCGCGCCTCCAGGAACTGGTGGAAAAGAACCGCCGGGACTACCCCACGGTATCCAGCCGGGCCAACGTCGAGATCGGCAATTCGATGATCGAGGGCAAGGATTACGTCCATGCCCGCGAGTTCTTCCAGGCGATCCTGGACGAAGGGCAGGCCGACGATCAGACCATGGCTTCCGCGTGGTCGGGCCTGGGAGATTGCGCCTTCCAGCAGGGGCTGGCGCTGGAGACCAAGGAAGAATCGGGGCCCTTCTTCCGGGAGGCCATCCTGGCCCACCTGCGGGTGGCCACCCTCTACCGCGAGAATCCCCTTCTCGCTCCCCGCAGCCTCTGTTTCGCCGCCCAGGCCTACTACCGGCTGGAGACTTCCGAAGGGAAGACCCGCGGCAAGAAGATCGCCGCGGTTCTGGTGACCCGTTTTCCCAATTCGCCTTGGACCAAGCGCTGCAAGTAGACCCTGAACCTCCGTTGAGCGGGCCCCGGCCGGCCGTTCCTTTTTCCCGCCCCCCTGCCTGGCTTCTCCCCTTCGACCAGGCCCTTTTCGGAGCCATGCTGGCGCTCGGCTGGGTGCTGGCCAAATCCTGGGTCCGCTTCCGGCAGGAGGGGGAGCTGCCGCGCCGGGGGCCCGCCGTCCTGGCCCCCAATCACACTTCCTTCCTCGACCCCCCGCTGACCTTCCTGGCCCTGCGCCGGCGGCCGCGGACCCTGATCACCGAGCGGGTCCACCGCATGTTCCCGGCCTTCTACCGCTTCGCCCGCACCATTCCCGTGCGGCGCAGCGGAATCAACCGCCAGGCTCTGGCACTCGCCCGCCAGGCGCTCGAGGAGGGGGAACTGCTGGGGATCTTTCCCGAGGGGACCGTCGATCCGGAGGGCCGCCTGCGCTACCCGCAGCCCGGCATCGGCGCGATCGTCGAAACCACCGACGCCCCGGTCTATCCCATGGCTTTCTTCGGAACTTTCCATTCGCAGCCCCGCGGGAGGAAGCTGCCGAGGCCCGGGCGCGTGATCCTGCGGGTGGGCCGGCCCTTGCGGATGTCCGAATTGGACTGCCCGCCGGGCACGCCCCGCCGGGAGCGCCAGCGGCTCTTCAGTGAACAGGTGATCGGCGCGATCGCCCAGCTCCTCGGGGTGGAGGCTCCCAAGCCGGCGAAGCCCTTCATCCCCGTTTTTGGGGCCGGCGGGCGCTGGGCGGACTGGCCGCCGCGGGAAGCGGCCTCTTTTTTCCACAAGAAGACGATCTCTCCACAGACGTAACGGTCCGCCCGGGTTTTCGTTCTTCCCCCTGCCGCTCGTGCGGTTGAGGAGAGGAATGGAACGAATCGAGGATCGCGAAGCACCCGGGGAAGTGGCTGTCTGGATCGAAGAGGTCCGGACCTACCTGGTGCGGCGCCTGGGCAGCCGGGTTCTCTCCCGGGACATCGCTCAAGAAGCCGCTGCCCGCCTGCTTTTGGCGCTTCAGTCCGATCGGGCGCCCCACTCTCCCCGCGCCTGGATGTTCCGGACGGCACGCAACCTGGCCGTGGACGAGATCCGGCGGCGGCTGCCGTCTCCCCTGGGACTGGAGGCGCTGGGAGGCGTGGCCGATCCGGCCTCCATCCCGGCTTCCGAGCCGCGCTGGAAGCTGGGCTGCGAGGAATTCACCCGCAGTGAACTGCTTCAGGTGCTGCCCCAGGCCCTTTCCAGGCTCCCCAACCTCTACCGGCGGACGCTCCTGGCCCATTACCGCGAGGGCCTCGACTGCGAGGCGGTCGCGGAACGGGAAAGGATCACTCTCGCAAACGCCAAGGTGCGCCTCCACCGGGCCCGCCGGAGGCTGCATGTCCTGCTCGCCTCGGCGGTCTCGCACTGGAGTCCACCCCAACCCCGTACACGAATCGGAAGGAGAAACCATCATGTTCGCAACACTTCTTGTCGCCGGCCTGGCTCTGCTCCAGAACGGTGAAATCCCCAAACAGCCGACCGCGGCGGCCCAACTGGCCTACGCCAAGAAGGTCAAAGGCGAGGCCCGCGGCACGAAAGGCGCCGGAAGGATCCAGGCCCTCGACCGGGCCATCCTGTCCTACGAAGCGGTCGCCAACTACTGGCCCGACGGCGGCACCCTCCTCGGAGAGGCCGCGTTCCGCCGGGGCGAGATCCAGCGCACCCTGGGCCGCAGCGGGCTTGCCCGGGGCGCCTTCCAGGAAGCCCTGGATGCCGGCAAAGGGACCGTTTACGCATCCCGGGCGCTGCTCGAACTGGGCCATCTGCACCGCCGCGCGGGAGAGTTCGGCGATGCCCTCAAGGAATACGGGAAGGTGGCCGCCATCCCCAACGTCCGGCTGCGCTACCTCAACGACAGCCGGGAATGGACCGGCAAGGTGGAGTTCAAGCTGGGCGAATGGGAGAAGGCCGCCAAGGCCTTCGCCGCCTGGGCGGCCAATGCGGAAAGCCCGGTCGAGGTCGTGCGGGCTGCCGACCTGGAGGCCCAGTCCCTGCTGGGGGCCGGCAAGGTCGACCAGGCCGCGGCGCGAATCGAAAAGATCCGCCTGGAGCTGGGACCTCTGGCTTCCGAACCGACCAAGGAGGCGGTCCAGCTCAAGAAGGCCCTGGAGCGCATGAAGAGCCCCGACCTGATCGCACAGGCCCGGGCCGCCAAGGCGGCCGCGACGGTTCCGGCCACGTCCTGACGCTCCCGTGGGGACGGCCGGGCCGGTTTCCGGGGCGGGATCGCATTCCCCGCCCCGGTCCGGCATCATGCTGGCAGGCATGGACGCTTCCATCCTCGACGGCCTCAACCCGGAACAGGAGCGGGCGGTCCGCCATCCCGGCGGGCCGCTCCTGATCCTTGCCGGAGCGGGGACGGGCAAGACCCGCACCATCACCCGGCGGGTGGCCTGGCACGTGCGCGTGCAGGGCACTCCGCCGGGCCGGATCCTGGCGATCACCTTCACCAACAAGGCCGCGCGGGTGATGCGCGCGCGAATCTCCGAGTGGGTGCCCCGCACCGGGCTCTGGGTGGGGACCTTCCACGCCACCTGCGCCCGCATGCTGCGCATGGATCCCTCCCCGGTGGGCCGCAGCGCCGCCTTCACGATCCTCGACGAGGACGACCGGCGCCGGCTCCTGAAACAGCTCGTCAAGGATGCCGGCTGGGATCCGGGGATCCTGAAGCCGCGCGCGCTGGGGCAGATCCTTTCGGGTTGGAAGCGGCGCCGCATCTCCCCGGCCGGAGCAGCGGAAGAGGCGGCCCTCTACGGGGTCTCGGAGGAGCGCGCTGCGGTCCTCTATGCGCGCTACGAGGAGAAGCTCGCCGCCCAGGATTCCCTCGACTTCGACGACCTGCTGCTCAAGGGGCTCCAGCTCGTCCAGCAGGATGCCGCCGGGGCGCGGCGCTGGGCGGACCGCTTCGACCAGGTGCTGGTGGACGAATACCAGGACACCAACGAGGTCCAGTACCTCTTCGTGCGCGAGCTGTCGGCCGCTCATGGCAATCTTTCCGTCTGCGGCGATCCCGACCAGTCGATCTATCGCTGGCGGGGGGCCGACATCGGCAACATCCTGCGCTTCGAGGAGGACTTTCCCGGCGCCGAGGTCGTTCGTCTGGAGCGCAACTACCGTTCGGTGGGCAACGTGCTGCGGGCCGCCCAGGCGGTCATCCGCCACAACCGCTCCCGCAAGGAGAAGGATCTCGTCACCGAGCGCGAGGACGGCCCGCCGCTCACCTTCCTGGAGGCCGGGGAGGAGGAGGCGGAGGCCATGCTGGTGGCCTCGAAGGTCGCCGGCTGGATCGCAGGCGGCACTTCCGCAGGCGAAATCGCGGTCTTCTACCGCACCAACGCCTGCTCGCGGGCGCTCGAAGCGGCCTTCACCCGCCGCAAGATCCCCTACCAGGTGGTGGGAGGGCTCTCCTTCTTCGAGCGCCGCGAGATCAAGGATCTCATCGCCTACGGGCGCATGGTGGTGAACCCCAAGGACGACATGGCGGTGCTGCGGGTGATCAACACGCCTCCGCGCGGAATCGGCGCAACGACCGTGGAGCGTCTGCGGGCCCATGCCGGCGAGTTCGATGAGCCCCTTCTGGCGGCCATGCGCCGCAAAGCGGTCCGTGAGGCGCTCGGAAGCC
>CAZQAP010000066.1:0-15519 GCA_964591365.1 uncultured Planctomycetales bacterium | reverse complement strand
GGCAACTCGCGCGCCTTCGCGGTCTGCGACCACCAGTGCGCCCACGTCTACGTGGCCGACGAAGACGACCGCGCGCGCGTCCGCGCTCTCCTCGAGGGGCTCGACGGCGTGGAGCGGGTGCTCGGACGCGAGGAACTCGGCCCTTTCGGCCTGGACCATCCCCGCAGCGGGGAACTCTTCCTGATCGCGGCGCGCGACCGCTGGTTCGCCTATCCCTACTGGGACCGGGACGACCGCGAACCCGACTTCGCCCGCACGGTGGACATCCACGCCAAACCGGGCTACGACCCCTGCGAACTCTTTCTCGATCCCGGCTTGCGTTTTCCGCGCGCGCGGGTGGCCCTCAAGCTGCTCTTCAAACGGCTGGGCTTCCGCGCGCCGATGAACTTCATCCCGCTCGACACCGCGCTGGTGCGCGGCTCGCATGGAAGACTGCCGGACGCCGCCGAGGAGGGGCCGGTCTGGATCGGCGATCCGCGCTTCGCCCCCCCGGGCGAGGGGCCCGTCCCCGCCGTGGGGGCCCTGACCCACCTTTTCTGACCCCCCCCCGCCGCCGGCCTACTCCGCCAGCCAGTGGAAGGAGTGGGTCTTGACGATCACCCAGCAGGCGGCCCCCGGCCGAAGACCCAGTTCGCGCACCGCCCGGCGGGTCAGGGTGGCGACCCAGAGATCCCCGGCGCGCACCTGGACCAGCAGGTGGCCGCGCGATTCCTCGAGGGCGGCCACGGTCCCCTTGACCACGTTGCGGGCCGAGAGCCCGCGCGGTTCCTCGGAGGCCAGGATGACGTCCTCGGCGCGCACGGCGAGCCAACCCTCCCGATCGGCGCTATGCGGCGCGGGCGGCGCCACCAGGTGCCGGCCCCCGGCGGTGCGCACCTCGACCGCCCGCGCGACGGAATCGGCCCGCGCGGCGGGATCGCCCGCAACCCGCTCCACCCGCAGAACGTTCTCGAAACCGAGCCGGTCGAGAAAGCGGAGCGCGGTTGCGTCGGCGAGAAGGCTCGCCGGTTCCCCGGCGGCCACCACGCGCCCGGCTTCGAGCAGCACGACCTGGTCCGCCACGGCGAGCACTTCGGCCGGCTCGTGGCTCACGTAGAGCATCGGCACGGGGAAGGCCCGGCGGGCCCGCAGTAGGTGATGGAAGACCCGCGCGCGGCGCGAGAGGTCCACCCCGCTCAAGGGTTCGTCCAGAAGGAGCAGGAATGGCCGCGTGGAAAGGGCGCGGGCCAGCGCCACCCGTTTGCGTTCCCCGCCCGAGAGGGTTCCCGGCCGGCGGTCGAGAAGACCCGCGATCCCGAGGGTTTCGAGAATGCCCGGTTCCACGGCCTCCCCGCGGGCGCCGAAGCGGAGGTTGCCGCGCACGGTGCGGTGGGGAAAGAGGGCCTCCTCCTGGGGCACCCAGCCGACGCGGCGCCCTGCCGCGGGGATGGCCGGGCGGCCCGGCGCGAGCCAGGTGCGCCCGCCCACGCGGAGCGTCCCCTCGGCCGCGCGCACGCCCGCGAGGCACTCCACCAGGGTGGTCTTGCCGGAACCGCTGGGACCGAAGAGCGCCACCACCGGCCCCTCGAGGGAGAAGGCGGCCTCGAGCTGGAAGCCGCCCGCCCGCGCACGCAGATCGACCTCCCAGGCGAAGGTCATCGCTTCCTCCGTCCGGGACGCAGAAGCCATTCCCCCAGGAAGACGGCCGCAAGCCCGATGCCCACCGAGACGAGCGCCAGGGTCGTGGCGCCCGCGTCGTCACCTACGGCCAGACGCCGCCCGATCCCCGTCGCCAGGGTCTCGGTCGAGCCGGGGATCACCCCGGCCACCACCGAGGTGGCTCCGTATTCGCCCACCCCGCGGGCGAAGGCCAGAAGCACGCCCACGGCGAGGCCACGGCGCGCAAGCGGGAGTTCGACCCTGAAGAAGGTGCGCGTGCGGCTCGCCCCCAGGGTGGCCGCGACCTGGAGCAGGCGCTCGGGAACGGCGGCGAAGGCCTCCTCGGCGTGCCGCAGAAGGAGCGGGAAGGCGATCACCCCCGCCGCCAGCGCGGCCGCCCCCTGGCGGTAGAGAAGCGGCGGGCCCAGGAAGGCGAGCACGCCGCCGGGGGCCAGGGCCAGAAGGAGGAGCAGCCCCACCGCGACCGGCGGCAGGAACATCGGCAGCACGAGCAGCGCCTGGAGCAGGGAACGGCCCGGAAAACGGCTGCGGGCCAGCCAGCGCGCGAGAAGGACCGCCAGGGGGAGTTCGACCAGCGTGGCCCCCGCCCCGATGGCAAGCGTGCGCAGGGTGATCTCGAGAAGGGGATTCACTGCGGGCCGTTCTCCACCGGAAGGAAGCCGGCCGTGCGGAAGGTTTCCTCCGAAGCCTGGAGGAAGGCGATCAGGCGGAGGGCATCCTTCTCCCGGCGGGAGGTCCGCGTCGCGGCCGCGGGATAGCGGATGGGGCCCGTGGCCCCCTCCGGGGCGCGCAGGAGGACCGGCACGCCGCTGCCCCGCAGATCGCTTTCATAGATGAACCCCGCCGCACAGGTTCCGGACTCGACCGCCGCCAGGACCGCACGCACCTGTTGGAAAAGGATGAGGCGCGGCAGCGCGGCACGGCTTTCGGCCGGCCGCGGGGCGAGGCCGTTCGAAACCAGCCAGGTCCGCGCATAGTCCCCGGCCGGCACCCCTTCCCCGCCGATGGCGACCCTCCGGCCTGCAAGGGCCGGCCAGAGAGCGGCGAGATCGGATCCCGGGGGGGGAGTGAACCGAGGACTTCCGGCGAGGACGAGCCGGTTGCGCAGGAGGTCGGCCCGCGTGCCGGGCCGCAAGAACCCGGCTTTCTCCAGCCTGTCCATGGGCTCCTCCCCCGCCAGGAAGAGGGCATCGAGCGGGGCGCCGTGGACGAGTTGCGCGGCCAGCTCCCCCGAGCCGCCGAAGACCGCCTGGACGGACACGCCGGTCCGCGCCTCGAAGCGGGCCAGAAGCGGCGGGAGGACCTGGGACAGGCTGGAAGCCGCCGCCAGGCGCACCGGGGGGGGGGCGTTTCCGCAGGCAGCCGCGAGGAGCAGCAGCCAACCGGCCCCCCGCGGCAGGCGTCCCGAGCGTTCAGCCGCGGACACGCCCGTCCCGGTCGAACCCGGAAACCCGCGGCCGGCCCGCGGCCTCCAGGGCCGCCCGGGCATGCCGGGCGCGTTCCTGGGCCTGGCCCAGCTCGAAGGCCAGGCTGCGCTCCAACCGTTCCTTCTCCCGCAGGCGGTTCTGGAATTCCTTGCAGCGGTCTTCCAGCCGGTCGAGCACCCGTCCGTTGTTGATCTCGATCTTCTCCGCGGTTTCGAGGATCCCCTCCAGGCGCGCCCGCGCGCGTTCCTCGGTGCCCAGCTTTTCGCGCAGGGTTTCCAGGATGTGTTCGAGTTTGGCGATCTTCTCCTGCAGGAGCGAGGATTCTCCCTGCGGCGCGGAGACCGGCCGGCGCGGGGCTCCGGGTTCGGTCCCCAGGGCGGCGCGAAGCTGGCCGCGGAGATCGCTCAACCGCCGGATGATGCGGGAATCCTCGGCGGGGGCATGACGGGTGCGGGAAACCATCCTGGAACCCTCCTTGGCCCTCCAGGATGGGACCGAGAGGGGCAGGAATCAAGCCGGAGCGGCGGGGAAGAGGGTAGAAAGGGCGCCGCAAGTCCCATGAGCCCCCGCCCCCGCCTCGAAACCCTCTGCGTCCACGGGCCCCGGCCCCGGGGCGCGGCCCGCGAAGCCGCGGTGCCCCCCATCGTCCAGTCGAGCACCTTCCCGCTCACGGCCGCGGCCCTGGAGGCCAAGACCGCCGGCCAGGCGCGCCGCTCCCTGATCTACACGCGCTACGGGAATCCGACGGTCTGGAGCCTCGAAGCGCACCTGGCCGCCCTGGAGGGGGCCGAGAGCGCGGTGGCCTTCGCGAGCGGCATGGCCGCCATCACCTCCACCGTGCTGGCGCTTACCGCCCGCGGGGACCACATCGTGGCGCCGCTGGGGAGCTACGGGACCACCGTGTCCTTCCTGAAGGGGCTCGACGAGACGGGCGAACGCGCCTTCACCGCGGTGGCGGACGGCGAGGTGGCGAGCGTCCGCCGGGCCCTGCGCCCCGAAACGCGCCTGATCCTGGTCGAATCCTTGAGCAATCCGCTCAACCGGGTGGCCGACCTGCCGGCGCTCGCGGAACTCGCCCACGCGAACGGGGCGCTCCTCGCGGTGGACGCCACCTTCGCCTCGCCGGTCTTGCAGCGCCCGCTCGAACTCGGCGCCGACGTGGTGATCCACAGCGCCTCCAAGTACCTCAACGGACATTCCGACCTCATCGCCGGCGTCGCCGCCGGACCCCTCGAGCGCATCGACCGCATCTGGGACCGGCTCCGCGTACAGGGCTGCTGCCTCGATCCGCACGCCGCCTTTCTTCTCGAGCGCGGGCTTCGCACCCTGCACCTGCGCATGGAACGGATCTGCGCCAACGCCGGGGAGGTGGCCGCCTTCCTGGAGGGGCATCCCGCCGTGGAAACCGTGCACCATCCCGGGCTCGCCTCGCACCCCCACCACGAGCGCGCGGCCCGGCTCCTTCCGCGCGGATGCGGGGGGATCGTGAGTTTCGTGATCCGGGGAGGCGACGAGGCGGCTCTTCGCTTCTGCGGGGGCCTCGAACTGATCCTCGAAGCCACCTCGCTGGGCGGGGTGGAGAGCCTGGTCTCGCTCCCCTTCAACACCTCGCACGCCGGGATGAGTGCTGCGGAACGCGAGCGGGCGGGGATCGTCCCGGGGACCGTGCGTCTGGCCATCGGCACCGAGGCCGCCGGCGACCTGATCGAGGATCTCGAGGCGGCCCTGGCCGCGGCCGTCCCAGCTTCCGGCCTCTGCTAACCTTTTCCCCATGCGTTACCGGAAACTCGGAAACAGCGGCCTGCGGGTCTCGGCCGTCTCGCTCGGCTCCTGGCTGACCTACGGGGCCACGGTCGGGGACGGGGAGTGCGGGCGGATCGTTCGCGCGGCCCTGGATGCCGGGATCACCCTCTTCGACACCGCCGACGTCTACGCCAACGGAGCGGCCGAGGAGGCCCTGGGCCGGGCATTGAAGGGCTTGCGCCGCGACCACCTGGTCCTGGCATCCAAGGCCTTTTTCCCGATGAGCGATTCGCCCAACGACCGCGGGCTTTCGCGCAAGCACCTGACCGAGTCGTGCGACCGCACCTTGCAACGCCTGGGGACCGACTACCTCGATCTCTACCAGTGCCACCGCTTCGACGAGGAGACCCCCTTGAGCGAGACCGTGGCCACGATGGGCGATCTCATCCGGCGCGGAAAGATCCTCTACTGGGGCACCAGCATGTGGGATGCAAGCCAACTCCGCGAGGCGTGCGCCTTCTGCGACCGGATGGGCGTTCCCCGCCCGGTCAGCGAGCAGCCGCGCTACAACCTGCTCTCGCGCGAGATCGAGGCCGAGGTCCTCCCCGCCTGCGAGGAACTCGGCATCGGGCTGCTGGTCTGGTCGCCGCTGGGGCAGGGGCTTCTGACCGGCAAGTACCACCGCGGCGCCGAACCCCCGGCCGGCTCGCGCGCAACCACGGAGAAGGGCGGCGGGTTTCTTCGCTCCTACATCGAGAAGCTGGGCGGCGAGGAGGCGGTCTTCGGCCGCGTGGAACGCCTCGAGAAGGTCGCCGTCCGCCACGGGCTGGCCCCGGCCGCCCTGGCGCTGGCCTGGTGCCTCCGCCGGGATCCGGTGGCCGCCGTCCTCGTGGGCGCCACCCGCCCCGAGCAGCTCGCCGAGAACGTCCTCGCCGCCGATCTCGCCTGGACCGCGGACCTCGAGGCCGCCGTGGAGCAGGCCCTGGCCCCCGGCGTTCCGGCCTAGACCGGATTCTTCAAGAACCCCCCGGCGGCCGTCCCAGCATTCCGGCCGGCTGCGTTGCGGCGGCATTCTTGTCTTCCACGTCGAAAACCACGCTTCCTGCCAGCCCCACCCCTGCGCCATGGCCTTCCGGGCGCTGGAAGGGCTTTTTTATCCTGCACAATCCCGTGAAGTCCCTCTATTCCAGGGGATTGGAATGCCGGGCCCGCTTCACCCAGTCCACGAAAATCACCGTGTTGCCGGTGTTTGTCAAAAAGATCATGGTTTTGAACTCGGCTGCGGGAGGCGCGGTGGCGATCACGGGAAAATCCTGGAAGGATGTGGTGATTTGCGGGGCCATGGGATCCATTGGGTCCGGGATCGTGGCCTCGAAGCTGTTCATCTGGGGAGCGGACACCATGAGCGATCCCCCCGCAGCATCGCTTTTCAGCCGCAGGACCAAATCGTAATCCACGAAATCGGTCCAGCCGGGAAAGAGGTATTCCCGCTGGACGGCTTCCCCAGCCAGGATCTTCAGGGCTCCGTTCTCCGTATCTGCATGTGTGGTTCCGTCGGCCTTTTTCCAGCCCGAATCGGTCTCCTCCACAAGCTCCGGCTTGATCACGAGCTGAAGCGAGGACTGCCCGATGCTGTCGAGCCACCTGGCGTTTCCGAAGGGCCCTTCCGCCAGGACCCGCAGGTCGTAGCGTGTCTCGTCGAGGGGCAACCCCATGCTGTCGTGGTCGGAGGGGAAGAGAAGAGGGACCAGGGAAAGCTTGAACCCTCCCGCGCTGCCCTTCTTGTGGTCCATGGAGACCGGGAAGAAGGGGCCTGCCGTCAGGCCGGCATGCCGCGCCGAGAGTTCCACGTGGTAGACGGGGTCGCCGAAGAAGGCCGTGGCTTGGAGGGGGGCCATGCCGTCGGCGAGAAACGGAGAGCCGCTGGTGTCCGGCGGGGTGAAGCTGGCCGGCTGGAAGTTGAGGGGCAGGTGGTCGTGAAATCCGGGCTGGATGGTGACTTGAACATATTCTCCGGCATTCACATCGAAGTTCTGGAAGTCGACGTGCCCGCAGGGCCAGGCGACTTGAACCTTCACTTGGGGTGATCCGCCCTGGGAGTCCTGTTTCCCCAGCCCGAAATGGATTCTGGGGCTCGTGCTCGTGGCGCCGTTGCCCTCGCCGACCAGGACCTGCCCCCACTGAACCCCGTCATCCAGGGCCCCATTGCCGTCCAGATCGGCCTTCACCCGGATGCGGGCGCCCACGCCGAAGTAGGTGGTCATGCTGCAAAGCCCGGGGTTCTGGAGCAGGATCCCGATCTTGGCGTTGGAGGCGGCGGCGGCCGAATTGTTCTGGAAGAACTGGGTCGACTGCGGATGGGCGGTTCCAGGCAGGACGAGGAGATCCATGTTGCCGTCCAGATTGGGGTCTCCTGGAATGGGATTGCGGGATTCCAAGTCCCGGATCGGAGTGCCGGCCTCCAAAGTCGGGGTGTAGGGGCCGGGGTTCAGGTCGTGGAACTTGTCCGCGTCAGCAGCCGCGGGATCCTGAACGAGCTGATTCTCGAAGATGCGGTCCCAGGCTTCTTCCTGGCCTGGGGGGGTCTGCATTGTATATTCGTGAAGAGGATCTATTGTGTATTTGTCCGGTTCATTCGTGGTGCCTGCCGCATCTTCTCCCCGTTTGGTGCAGACGTAGGCATCCAGGTCGCCGTCATTGTCGAAGTCACGGAAGGTGGCCCCCCAGGAAAAAATCCAGTCCATGATTCCATTCCCATGAAGGTTCACATCTTGCGGGTCAGTGGTTACCATGGCGTCCACGTGCACGAATTCCTGGCCCGAACTCGAAAAGGAGAGGTCCCCCGTGCCGGTTGTGTTGGTGAAGAGTACGTTGTTCATGTGGATTTCCTTGTTCGGGTCGAGATTGGGGAAAGCGTCGGTGATTTCCGTGTCCCGCAGGGAAGCATCGGTGATGTAGAAATCCATCCATCTGTCCCTGTTGTAGTCGCCGATCGCCATGCCCATGGGAGCGCCCATCTTCATGAAGACCTTGTTGTCCGGATCCTGCTGGAAGAAGAGGTCCCAGCTCCGGTTCCAGAACCCGAGCCACTTGCCGCTGGGATCGTTGCCGCGGTTGATGTAGACCATGCTGTTGTTCAGGACCGTGCGGTAGGAGGGCAGGGCTCCGTTGGCCAGAAGGGATTTCTTGATCCAGGCCTTGTTGGCCACCACGAGGTCCGGCCAGCCGTCGTTGTTGAGGTCCATGAAGTAGGCAGCAATCGAGGAGGAGAACCGGAAGAAGGGATTGCTCCGGGGGACCAGGTAGGGCTTGTATTCCTTGTGTTTGGGGTGGTTCGCGGGAAGACGGAAGAGGTCTTCTCCCTGGTAACCGAAAACGGGGATGTATTCGTCCCAGTTGATGCCTGGATACGGGGAGCCGCCATCGCCAGCGAAAGCCTGGTATTCGGTGCGATCGTAGGTCACGTCCCAGAAAATCCAGTTGCCGTTCGTACCCAGGCCTCCGTTGAGGTAGAGGGCGTCCATCATGCCGGTCAGTTTCAGGCTTCCATCGCGATGGTGCTGGGCGATATAGATGTCGATCAGACCGTCCAGGTTCACGTCGGCGGCCGCTGCACAGGCGCTGGAGGGCGGTTTGAAGGTTTTGCCCGGCTCCACGACCCATTGGTTATTGTTGTTGGGATCCTGTTTGATCGCATCGGGTGACTCCGTGTAGGCGAGCCCGTGACCGTCGATGGCTGTGCCCGGAGTATTCGGGTCCCCATCAAAATCCGGATCCGTGGTACCAATGGGAACCTCGGTGAAATTCCCGAAACCATCGTTGTTCAGGAGCCGGTTGGTGAGCGGATCCGCCGGAGGATTCTTCATGTCGTCGAGTTTTGCCACGATGCCCATACCTTTTGGGGTTCCCTGGCAAATGACCAGCAGGTCGAGATCCCCATCGTTGTCGTAGTCCAGGGCGAGGATCCCTTGGGCTTCCGTGCCAAGAAGAAATGTTTTCTTGAGGCTCCAGTTGAAGAACCGGTCCATGGGCCCCCCGCCGGGAATTCGCCGGTTTGGGACCACATTGATTCCGCCCTTGTTTTGGATCTCCGGCTCAACAGCCGCACGATCTCCAGGAAGAACCAAGTCGGGATAGCCATCTCCATCCAGGTCCGCGAGGACACCCCCCATGATGTGGTCGTCGTACAGATTGTTATTGATCACGGGTTTGTTTTGGAGTTTATCCCAGGGCCCAACTATTTTTGTTCCATCCGTGAAGGAAACCCCCTGCGGAGGGGCCTGGAAGGCTTCGAGGAAGGAAGCGCCCAGCACGAGGGCCAGGAAGGAAAGAAGGATCTGTTTCAGGGGCTGTCTCATCGTTGGAAGGGTTTGTGGTTCAAGGTTTGCTGGTTTCAGGGTTGGAACTGCACTTCGACCGCCTCGGTGGCGATCTCGGGGAAGCCGGGGACGGAGGAGTCGAGCACGGCCGAGAAGCGGATCGTGCGCCCCACGAAGCCGGAAGAAAGGCTGCCCGGGGCGAAGGTCAAGGAGATCGTCCCCTGGCCCTGGGCGTCGAGGGTCGTCACGAGAGGATTGGATGGGGTCTTCTTGCGGACCTTCCAGGCCCGCCGGGAAAGGTGGGTCAACCGGAAGGGGACCGCGATGGACTCCTTCTGGCCGGACGGCGTCTGGTAGCGCTTGAAGAAGAAGGGCCAGATCTTGCCGTCGGCGGGAAGCAGGAAGGCGGTCCGGCCGGAATAGCGCGCGCCGGCGTCGATGGTGAAGGTGAGCGTGCCGCCCTGCGACTGGGAGAACTGGCGGCTCGAGACCGTGAGATGGCGGCGGATGGAGAAGACGGAAAGGGCTTCCTGAAAGGGGTGACCCACAGCTTCCCTTTCGAGCATGTCCAACATGCCGTCTCCATCCCAGTCTGCATCGAGGCTCTGGAACCCACTACTCTGCTGAGACAGGGGCCAGTTGACCAGGGCCTGGTTTCGAACCACCGAATAGATCTGCACGTAGAAGGGAGGGGGCCCACCCCGGAACCTGCAAGGGGTGGCTCCATCGAAGTTGGACCCTGTGAAAAGAATGTCCTGGACGCCGTCCTTGTCGAAATCCAGGTGGAAATACGGTCCGGTCCACAGCAAGTCCGTTACCACCCTCCCAGGAATCCGCGCGATCTCCCGCGGCGGCACCCCGGTGTAGACCACCAGGGTGGAAGGCTGGCAAGGAACACCCCCGAGATCCCCCCGCCAGCCCTCGACCCAGTCGTCCCGGCCGTCCCCGTCCACATCCCCCACCCCCGCCACCGAGTAGCGCGTGTGGCCGTCGCCGGTGCCGTTGGGCTGGGTGAAGAGGAGCTGGCCGGTTTTGCCCGAGAAGAACTCGAACTGATTGGAAAGGTTGCGGTTGACGAGGTCGGGAACCCCGTCCCCGTCGATGTCCCCTGCGGGAAACAGATCCACCAGCTCGGTAGGCGAGGTGAAGGCCACCAGAAGCGAGCTGTCCACCCCGGAAAAGATCCTCCCCGGCGAGCCGTTGGAAGCTATATCCGGTATGCCGTCTCCGTCGACATCGCCGATGCCGTAGACCCCCCCGATGATGGGAAAGGTGGCATCATCCACTTCCCAGAGGAGCGTGCCGTCCTTTCCGCTGAAAGCCCTGTGGACAACCCGGTGGAGGGGTGGAACCGGAAAGTGGTCTGCTGTTGCGAAGACCATGTCCCGGAAACCGTCGCCATCGAGGTCGCCCGGCACGACCAGGGATCCCGGCCGCAAGGTCCCGGTGTGAGCGCTGGTGGGGATCGTGAAGAGCACCTGCTGCTTGGCAAGGGAGTAGATCCAGAGGACCGTGTCGGGCTGCCCGGTGCGGTCGGGGACCACGATCTCGGGAAACCCGTCCCCGTCCAGGTCGGAGAGGGTGCGGTAGAACTCGGAATCCAGCGCACTCACGTTAGGATCCCGCCAGCGAAGGATGCGGGTCTGGGCCCCCAACGCCGAGGCGAAGAGCAGGGCCGCAAGGAGGGGAAGGGTCATGGCGGGTAGCCGAGGAGCTTTCATGGTCTGTCTCATCGTTGGAAGGGTTTGTGGTTCAAGGTGTGCTGGTTTCAGGGTTGGAACTGCACTTCGACCGCCTCGGTGGCGATCTCGGGGAAGCCGGGGACGGAGGAGTCGAGCACGGCCGAGAAGCGGATCGTGCGCCCCACGAAGCCGGAAGAAAGGCTGCCCGGGGCGAAGGTCAAGGAGATCGTCCCCTGGCCCTGGGCGTCGAGGGTCGTCACGAGAGGATTGGATGGGGTCTTCTTGCGGACCTTCCAGGCCCGCCGGGAAAGGTGGGTCAACCGGAAGGGGACCGCGATGGACTCCTTCTGGCCGGACGGCGTCTGGTAGCGCTTGAAGAAGAAGGGCCAGATCTTGCCGTCGGCGGGAAGCAGGAAGGCGGTCCGGCCGGAATAGCGCGCGCCGGCGTCGATGGTGAAGGTGAGCGTGCCGCCCTGCGACTGGGAGAACTGGCGGCTCGAGACCGTGAGATGGCGGCGGATGGAGAAGACGGAAAGGGCTTCCTGAAAGGGGTGACCCACAGCTTCCCTTTCGAGCATGTCCAACATGCCGTCTCCATCCCAGTCTGCATCGAGGCTCTGGAACCCACTACTCTGCTGAGACAGGGGCCAGTTGACCAGGGCCTGGTTTCGAACCACCGAATAGATCTGCACGTAGAAGGGAGGGGGCCCACCCCGGAACCTGCAAGGGGTGGCTCCATCGAAGTTGGACCCTGTGAAAAGAATGTCCTGGACGCCGTCCTTGTCGAAATCCAGGTGGAAATACGGTCCGGTCCACAGCAAGTCCGTTACCACCCTCCCAGGAATCCGCGCGATCTCCCGCGGCGGCACCCCGGTGTAGACCACCAGGGTGGAAGGCTGGCAAGGAACACCCCCGAGATCCCCCCGCCAGCCCTCGACCCAGTCGTCCCGGCCGTCTCCGTCCACGTCCCCCACCCCGGCCACCGAGTAGCGCGTGTGCCCGTCGCCGGTGCCGCACGGCTGGGTGAAGAGGAACTGACCCGTCCGGCCCGAGAAGAACTGGAATCCAAACGTAACATTGACGAGGTCCGGGACTCCGTCGGAATCGATGTCTCCGGCGGGAATGATGTCGCTGAATCCCCCCGTGGGGGAAACGAAAGTCTGGAGGACCGAACCGTCCACACCCGAGAGGACGAACAAGGTGTCCGAGGAGGGGAGCCGGGCGGCCACGTCCTCGACACCGTCACCGTCCTGGTCTCCGTAGAGGAAGACCGCGATGAACCCGGGGAATGCGACCTTGCTGTCCACCTCCCAGAGGATGCTCCCATCCCGTCCGCTGAAGGCGCGATAGAGATTGCGGACCACGGGGGGATTGGGAAAGTCCTTGGGAAAGGCCAGAACCAGGTCGCGGAACCCGTCCCCATCGAGATCCCCCGGCACGACAAGGGTTCCCGGCCGCAAGGTCCCGGTGTGGGCGCTGGTGGGGATCGTGAAGAGCACCTGCTGCTTGGCAAGGGAGTAGATCCAGAGGACCGTGTCGGGCTGCCCGGTGCGGTCGGGGACCACGATCTCGGGAAACCCGTCCCCGTCCAGGTCGGAGAGGGTGGGAAAGAATTCATTGGGAGGTTCGAGGCCGCTCACGTTGGGATCCCGCCAGCGCAGGATGCGGGTCTGGGCCCCGACCGCAGGGGCCAAGAGCAGGAAAGGAAGGAGTATCAGGAGGGCCGGGGAGGTCTTGGGGAGGGTTTTCATGGCATTTTTCCAGGCAACCCCCCTTCGCTTCGGTCGGACCGAAGAAGGGTGACACTTTTTCGTATTTCCCGCAAACCCTTGTCAAAAAAGGGGTTGGCTGGAATCAAAGGTCCGGAAAGTAGGCCTGCCCCGCAGGTCCGTGGGCGAAGAGGGGGCCGAGGTCTTCCCCGGCGGGCCGGCCTAACCCTGTTCCTTGAGCAGCCCGCGGCCCTGAAGGGAATCGCGGATCCCGGCCAGGTATTCGTCGAAGAGCCGTTTCTTGGCCTCTTCCAGCCGGGCCCATTCCGGAGAAACCTTCCCGTAGTCCCGCCAAACCCCTTCCAATCCCGCAGGGGAATCGGGATAGAAATCGGGCAGGTTCAACTCCTTGCGGGCGCCATCGATCGCGTTGCGGTAGATCTCTTGGTCCCCCAGGATCTTGGCCGCTTCACGCATGACCCGGGTCTCGAGGGTGGCGATCTCTTGCTGCAAGGAGGGATCCCCCTTCCAGGCATCGGTCTTGGCAAACCGTTCCAGATGGTATTCGGGAATGTAATCCAGGGGAGCCTGGTCCGGGTCTTTCTTTCTCAAGTTTTGGTCTTCGACCGCGGCCCGGTACTGCCGGGAGAGGAAAAGCTGGACGTAGGTGGACAGGTCGCCGCGCAGGTCCGCGAAATCTTCGTAACGAAGAAGTTTCTGGATTTCCCCGGAAGTGTCGTCTTCCTTTTCAACCGCAGCCCGGAGGGCATCATCCATGAAATCGGGATAGGGACGGGACCGGATTTTGTCGTAGTAGGCCCGAACCTGGGGAAGGAACTGCGGGTAGAGCTTGCTCACCGCGGCCAGCTTCTCCGGATCGTGCCACCAAGCGGCGGATTCCCCCCCGGAACCTGGACTGGACCGCCCGGCAACCCCAACTCGGCCCCTATTCTCCTCTATTCCCGCGGCCGCGGCCCGGCCTTCGCCCCGAGAATTCCCGGGAAGGCCAACGCCTCGGGGCGCATCGGAAACGACTCCTGGAGAGGGCCTTCCTCCGTCTGGCATCGCGAGACCCGGCCCTTTTCCCAGCCCCCGAAGAAGAAGCCAAGCCGAGGCCCCGGCCAGCAACAGGACCAAAAGGGCGATCCGCCGCATGTTCAGCTCCCAGGAGATGGCGGAGGCTGTTCCGCGGCGAGACAGTTGAGGCACTGGAAGAGAAGCTCGCCCTTGCCGACTTTCACTCCAGCCGCGTCGAAGAAACGAACACTGATCGTGACGGTCCCGTCGCAACCCGCGGAAGTTCCCTGGCCAGGAACGGTGACGTTGCCAAATGGATCAGGGGTGAAGAAAACGCCCAAGAATTTTACATAAGTGATTGTGCTGGGGATGTTGGTCACCATGAGATCGTAATCCCAGCGACAGTTGGGTTCTGAAGGATCCCCGCACCCTTTGATCTTGCAGAATCCGTCAACGCTTCCTTTAACCTCAGCGGAAACCATCGTCCTTTCCACACCGCTTCCGCTTACCGTCCCCCCCAGAGTTGTCGGTGATTTCGGATCAGCTTTACACCTGCAGTTGACGGGGGTGGGTCCCTGCAACGCAAAAATGCCCTCGAAGGGGAAGAGGGAAAAAGCAAGTATCCCAACCCCAAGGCCCAAGGCCCAAGGCCTCTTCATCGATTTCATGACAAGAACTCCTCTCCCCGGACCCCATGTCCAGGGAGCCCCCCATGGTAATCCGGAAGACACTCGGGACCACAAAAAACCTCTGAAATGGCGAAGTGGCCTGTGAGGATTTTTCGTAGCGATACTCCCCAGAGGTCGAAGGGGCCCTCTCTCGGGGCCGGGGAAGCCTGGGAGTCTGGCTGGAGGCCGCAGTCGAAGGGGCCCTGCACCCGGTGTACCGGCCTAGACAGGGGTCATTCCTCGAACCAGAGCCACCAGTCGCCGGTGGCCGGATCGCGGGCGGCGCAGAGCCAGGCGGTGGAGGGGTCGATCTCCATGGCGTCGGTGCGCCGTGGAGCGAAGAAGCCGCCCCCCCCGCCCCGGATGCCCCCGAACCCGAGTCCGAATTTCCGGAAATCGTCGCGGGAATATTCCAAGGGGTCCTCGCGCACGCGCGAGAAGATCCACAATTTTCGATCGGGGGGAACCGTATCGCGCGGAATGCCGGTCAAGGGTTCGGGATGGTCTCCCTGGATGACGTTGGAGACGCGGTACTTTCTTTCGGGATTCTGGAACAGAGCCGAAGCCAGGAGAAAGTCTGCGACGCCCGATCCAGCCTCGACATGGAAGAGAAAACGGTCGTCGGAGGGGAGCGTGCGCGTCTCCGGGTTCTTCAGGGGAGGGAACCGGCTCAAGACTTTCTGCAACTCCGAAAGGGAAAGCCCGATGGTGTCGTGGGAGACCATGCGTCCATTTCGATAACGCACCTTGCCGTTTTCCAAATGAATCGGATCCCCATCCCAGACGAAATGATCCAGAGCGAGCCAATGGAGCGGCAGGGAGAGGCCCCCCGATTCGAACCGGTAGCGAAGTTCCACCTCCGGGGGCCCCGTCGTTTCAGCCTCGGCATCCCCGCCTCCGGAAGGGGCTGGAGGGGCCACCTTCGCGGAATGGGACGCGGTCTTGTCTTGCCGCGGGATTTCCAGGGTTTTCCGCACCACCGTTTCCTCGCGCGGCGAGGGCGCTTCCTTCCTCGCAACCGCAACGGCCGGGAGCTTGGCGGGTTCCCCGGGAGATCCTTCCCGAAGCTCCATCCGGCCCGACAGGAGGACCCCGGCGGTTGACAGACCACTTAGCAAAACCAGCAATCCAAGGGTTTTCATGGTCTCCTCTCCCTCGTCCCACCGGCACCCTGGCCGGGGAGACACCCATCCTACTGCGCAAGCGCCGCGGCGAAACCGGGAATTCCCGGAAAAGGCGGGCCGGCCTAGAATGGGGCCGCCACCCGGGAGGCTTGCCCCATGATTCCGAAGGAT
>CAZQAP010000065.1:0-15741 GCA_964591365.1 uncultured Planctomycetales bacterium | reverse complement strand
GGCCGAGAACGACTGGGATGTCGTCCAGGAGGAAACCTTCGGCCCGCTGCTCTACATCATCGAAGTGGAGGGGATCGAGGACGCCATCGCCAAGCACAATGCGGTGCCCCAGGGGCTTTCCAGCGCCATCTTCACCATGAACGTCCGCCATGCCGAGCGGTTCCTTTCCGCCGTGGGGAGCGACTGCGGCATTGCCAACGTCAATATCGGGACCAGCGGGGCGGAGATCGGCGGAGCCTTCGGCGGTGAGAAGGAGACCGGCGGCGGCCGGGAAAGCGGCTCGGATTCCTGGAAGGCCTACATGCGCCGTCAGACCAATACGGTCAACTGGGGCCGGGACCTCCCCCTGGCCCAGGGCATCGTGTTCGGAGACTGAGGAGAGGGAGCCGGCGCCCTACTTGGAGGGGCCGACCTCGGTCAGCTTGATTCCGGCCAGCCGGGAGTAGGTCTCGATCTTCTTGACCCGGTGGAGGAGCAGGGTGTTGGAGGAGGCCTGCGCGATCCCGGGCCGCTTGCGGTTGATCTCGTTGGACCATTCTTTGGCGACCGTGGCGGACATCTGGCCGTTGGTGCCCCGGAGGTGCAGCAGAAGCCGGTCTTCTCCGCTGAAGGTGATCACGCCGTAGAAGATGGCCTGGTTCTTCAGCCAGCTTCCGTCGGTGAAAACCAGGCGGTAGTCGGTGGGGACGTCCACCTCTACCAAGGGCCCTGTGTTCTGGCAGGCTTGGACGAAAGCCAGCAGGACCAGAAGGGCCGGCAGAAGAAGGAGGGTGCTCCGGGAGCGGATTCCCATCCCGGAAAGATTAGCCTTCTCCGGCCCGCCAGGGTAGTCCGGGAGGTCAGCCCGCCAGGAGCGGGTCGAGCCTCCCGGCCCTTTCCAGGGCGGAAAGGTGATCCCATCCCCCGATCAGGGAGCCCTGGATGAAGATTTCGGGAACCGTGGTGCGGCCCTTGGTGCGCCGCAGCATCTCCTGGGAAAGCTCGGGATTCCGGGAAAGATTGATCTCCTTCCAGGGCAGCCCCTTGGTCTTCAGCAGACGCTTGGCCAGGATGCAGTAGGGACAGAAGTCCCGGGTGTAGATTTCGATTCTAGGCATGGCTCCGGCGGCAGGGGCGGGAGACCCTGCAGTGGGGGGTTGCAGGGATTTCGAGGCCCTGCGGGGATCGTTACGGGAAAAGGAAGGGCTGGAAAGCCGGTCAGGATGTCCCAAAGATGTGACACATGGCGTTCACCCCGGAGGAGCTTGTCCGCGTGGTCCAGGAGTCCCTTCCCGGAGCCTCGGTGGAGCCCACCGATCTCACCGGCACCCGGGACCACTGGCACCTGCTGGTGGTCTGGCCGGGGTTCGAGGGGCTGCCGCTCTTCCAACAGCATCGGAAGGTGATGGAGGTTCTCAAGCCCTTCCTCGAGATCGAGGGCGGGTCGGGGCAGATCCATGCCGTTCAACTCAAGACCGTTCCCAGGATCGGATGATGACCGAAGAACTCAAACAGGAAATCGAACAGGCCATCCAGGACAAGCCCGTCCTTCTCTTCGTGAAGGGGACCGCCGAGACGCCCCGCTGCGGCTTCTCCGCGGCCGTGATCGAAGTCTTCCGGGATCTGGACGTCCCCTTCACCTGCGTGGACGTTCTGCCCCATGCGGCCATTCGCCGGACCGTGAGCGAGATCACCGGCTGGCCCACCATCCCTCAGATCTTCGTGGGCGGAGAGTTCCTCGGCGGGGGGGACGTGGTGCGTGAGATGCATGCTGCCGGCGACCTCAAGCCGCTGGTCGACAAAGCTCTTTCCGGGGACTGACCTTCCAGGGGCGGACCCGCCGCGGCCGGGCGGACCCGCCTCCGGGGCCGGGCCGGTCAGGGGAACACGTCCAGGGGACAGGGATTCGAGACGGTGACCGCCGTCCCGGTATTGTCGAAGCTCACCCAGGCGAAGAAGATCGTCTGGCCGACGATCCGTCCCAGGCGGCCCGCGGGGGGAGCGAACATGGGGTCGGGATTGGCCCGGCCCTTGCCGTCCAGGGTGCCCGCGAAATTGGGAAGCGGGGGACGGTTGGTCTTCTTGACGACCTTGTCCCAGCAATTGTCCTTGACGAGGGGCACCACGACGTTCCCCACCGGAGTGCCTGGCGAGGTCCCCGCGCAGCTCGCGAAGACCTGGTACTCCTGCGAGGCCACCCCCGGGCCGCCATCCAGGGAGAGGGCCACGGGGATGGGGTTGCTGTTCGAGATCGAGACGGCATCCAGTTCGAGGCTGAGTTCGACCCGGGAGATGAAGACGTCGGCGGCCTGTCCCGAGGTGCGGGTGTCGGTCCAGAAGGGGTAGAAGGCGTTGGCGCTGGCGGCCATGTGGTTGTAGTCGCCGATGAAGCCCCCTCCGAAACCGTCCAGGGAGGGGTCGAAGGAAACCGAAGAGATGCGCCGGACGGGATCGAAACTGGAGCCTCCGTCGCCCGAACGCCGTGCGGCCACATCCAGCATGCCGGAAGTGAACCGGTCGGTGTAGAACATGACATCCAGCCGGCCGCGCTCATCGACGGTGACGAAGGGGAAGAATTCGCGGCTTCCGGTTGCCGGTCCGGAGATCCGTTTGGGGGAGGACCACGAGGCGCCACCGTCGTCGGAGAAGGTCAGGAAGATGTCTGCGGCATCATCGCGGGCATCGTCCCAGACCACGTAGATGCGGCCGTCGAAGGGCCCGCCGGAGGTGTCCACCGCGGCGTAGGGGAAGCTGTTGCCGCGGAAACTGAAACCCGAGAGGGGGAAGGTCACCGTGACCGGAGAGGGGAGGATGGAATCCGTGCCGAAGGTGGCCCCCCCGTCCAGGGAGCGGTCCAGGCGGAAGACCCCGCTGTTGAAATCTTCCCAGATCACGTAGACCTCGCCCCCGGGACCCACGATGGGGATGGAGCCCTGGTTGTTGGGGTTGTCCGAAATCTGGAACGGCGTGGAGAAGGTGGCGCCGTTGTCGGTGGATCGGGAGAAGAAGATCGGGCTGCCGGAGGAGTTGAACTTGGTCCAGGAGACGTAAATGTTGCCGTTGAAGGCCCCTCCGGTGCGGTCCACTTCCATGAATTCCTTGTCGTCGAACTCGTTGGAAGCGGCCACGGAGACCGGACTGAAGGAACCCCAGGTCTGGCCCCCGTCGGTGGACCGCGTCACGTAGACCCCGGAGGGCGGGGTGTCGGAATCTCTCTGGAAGATGAGGCAGGAATAGAAGACGTCCCCGTTGGGTCCGAAGGCGACGTCCGAGTCGCCCGATGCGTCGAAGGTGCCGAGCAGCGGAAGGGTGCCGTCCACCCAGGTGTCCCCCCCGTCGAAGGTGGTGTAGAAACCGCAGCGGGCATCGCCGTTGCGGTAGTCGTTGGCTCCGCCCACCGCGTGGAGCGGGTCGGCGGGGTCGATGGCGATCGCCGTTTCGTTCTGCGGCGCGCCGCCGGTGTCCTGGTTGGCGCGCACGTTGGGTCCCACGCCCCCGTTGATGCGGTTGTCCCAGGGGAAACCGATGCGGACGGGGAGGGGCGGGAGGACCTCGACCACGCCGCTGCGGGGCGCCTGGCCCTGGGGGGGGAAGGAGAGGGGGAGCAGGAGGAGGGCGGGGAGCAGCAGCATGGGAATCGGGGGTAGAAGGGTGGAGCGGGGGCGGGGGAACCTGTTACTTTGACCCTTCCCAGAATCGCAGGTTCCAGAAAATGTTTCCCGGTCTGCTCCTCGCCTCGGTCCTGTCTTCGGCGCTTTTCAGCCCCCAGGCCGGCCTCCCGGTCAAGGCGGAGAGGGCCCGCAAGGATCCGGAGGGCTACCTTCGGGAACTGGGTGGATTGCGGGCTCCCTGCCCCGGCTTCCAGGTTGCCGGCCGCCGGATGGCCGTGAAAGCCCTGGTGGAGGCTGCGCTCGAGCTTCGCGCCCCGGACCAGCGTCTTTTGACCCTGGAAGCGGCGGCCTTCTGCGATCGGGAAGCTGCCTGGAGGGCCGCCTTGGCCGCCTGCCAAGCCCCCGGCGGATTCCTCCGCCGTGCCCGGGCTGCCGAAGCCGTCAGTCTGCTGGCCCTCGGCCCCGGGCTTCCCGCCAATGTGAAGAAGGACACGGCCGCGGCCCTTTCCGAGAGCTTGCCCCGGCTTTCCTTCCCGGCGCAACTCGAGGCCCTCCGCGGCCTGCGGCGCGTTCTTCCCGGCGTGGATCGTGCCTCCCGGAGCTTCTTCTTGAATCGGTTGTTCCGTCTGGCCGTGGAGACTTCCGACTTCCATTTCGCCAGGCATCTGGTCTGGCTCTACCGTTCCCTGGAGGGCCGGGGCTCTTTCTCCCGCCGCTTGAGGGCGGAAGGCCCGGCCGGGGACCGGGAAGCCGCGGCCAGACGGGAGGGCTTGCGGGTTCTGGATCCGCCCCTGGCCGGAGGCGAACCCCTGCAGAGGTTCCGCGGCGAAGATCCCCTTCCCGGGCTTTGGAAGGCTTCGCAGGAACGCCAGGCGGCTTCTGTGCTGAAGGTGGAAGGCCCGGCGGTCTTCCGTGCCAGGGTGGAAGAAGCGCGCCAAGCTCTGGAAAAGCGGGCACCCGATCTTTCCCGCTTCGTGGAGACCTGGGTGCGTTCCATTCGTCCCGCCCCTTCCGGCCGCCTTTCCTGGTCGGTCAAGGGCGAGGGGAAGTTGTTCCTCGCTTGGTCCGAGGAGGCGCCTCCGCTGGAACAACGCGTGGCCGCCCTGGTCCACGAGGCCATGCACCTCCATCTCGCCCGGCTGGGGGAGGATTTCCCCAAGCCCTGCCACACCGAGGAGGAACGCTGTTTCGAGGAGGAGCTTCTGGTCCGGCCCCTCTTTCCGGTGTCCGGGGGTGCGGAGGAACCTCCCGTTCCCTGGGAGGCGGCCGCGTTCCGCCGGGAATTGGAAGAACGCCTCAAGGGCCGGCACTGGGTTTCTTCCGGGGCCGGGCTTCAACCCTTCCTGAAAGAACCTCCTTTTCCCAGGCGCTAGCCGCCGTGCGCATCCTGGTCGTCTACCGCGGGCTCCCCTGGCCCATCAGCGAGGGAAACCATCTGAGGATTCTGCACATCTTCCGGCGGCTGGCGACGCGGCATGAAATCCATCTTCTGGCCCTCGTCCATGACGAGAAGCAGGCGCTTCGGCGGCCGGCCCTTGAGAAGGAAGGGATTTTTTCCTCCATTCACCTCGAACAGCTTCCTCCCCGGAACTGGAAGGGCCGTCTGCGCACGAATCTCGGCCTGGAACCGGCGGCCGCTCTTCGTGCGGAGTACCCGGGATTCCAGGCGCGCCTGCGCAGTCTCGTCCGGGAGCTCAAGGAAACCCGTCGTCTGGACGTGGCCTACACCTTCGATACCTGGGTGCAGGTCCTCTTTCAGCAGGCCATGCTCCTTCCGGCGCTCTGTGACTTCTGCGACAGCCGCAGTCTTTTCTTCGCCCGCCGGCTGGAACGTCATGCCATGCCCCGCATGGAACGCTGGCGAACGCGGCAGCTTCACCGGCGTTTTCTGGGCTTGGAGCGTTTCCTGCTGCGCCATTACCCCGTTTCGACCACGGTCTCCCATGCGGACCGGGAGCACCTTCGGTCCCTGGTTCCCGAAGCGGCCGTCGAGGTCATTCCCAACGGCGTCGATCTTGAAATGTTCGCACCCCGGCCGGGAGTCGAGCAGAAACCCGGCAACCTCATCTTTTTTGGGAACATGGACTACCTGCCCAACGTGGAAGCCGCCCAGCGCCTGGTCCGGGACATCCTGCCCCGCGTGCAGCGCACCCACCCTGAGGCCAGCCTGACCTTGGCGGGCACCCAGCCGTTGCCCCAGATCCGCGCCCTGGAATCCGAAGCCGCCGGCGTGGAGGTCACAGGAACCGTGCCGGAAATCCAGCCTTGGATCGCGCGCTCGGCCATGCTCGTGGCTCCCATGCGCCTGGGCGCCGGCATCAAGAACAAGATCCTCGAGGCGCTGGCCATGGAGAGGCCGGTGATCACCAACGCCACCGGGGCGGAGGCCCTTTCCCGCGAGGTGAAGGAGGTCCTGATCTTCGCCGAGACGGAGGAGGAATTCGCCCGGGAGGCCGGGCGGCTTCTCGACGATCCCGACCGGAGGAAGGCCCTGGGAGTCCGCGGGCGGGCGGCCATGGCCCGGCACCATTCCTGGGACGTGGCAGCCGAGGCTTATGAACGGCTCCTGGAGGAGCTTGCGGTCAAAAATCGATGAAGATCCCTACGCTGGCGATAAAGCCCGAGAGAGTGGAGTCGGCGGTTCTCTTGTTGTTGGAGCCGAGGCTGAGACGGCTGTAGTTCACCGCCCCCTCCAGCCCCCATTTCTGCTTGCCAGGCTGCCAGCGGGCCCCGAGTTCGAAGTCGTAGTAGAGACCCCCGTTGAAGTCGATCCCCTTGAAGCGGGGCCCTTTGAGGTCGTTGCTCAGCGCCCATCCCAGCCCGGAGGCGAGGTACCAGCGGATGTTCTGGGTGAGGAGATAATGCCAGCGGGTCTGGGTCCGGAACACGTCGGTATCGATGGAAGGACTTCCTTTTCCTGCAACATCGTCCTGGCGGGAAAGGAAGGAAAAGGCGACGTTGGAGTTCTTGGAGGTCGGGAAGGATTCATAGGTGACACTCCAGCCGGAACGATCCGTGTCGAGGGTCGGGCCGGCATCCGGATTGAGTTCGGTATTGAACCCCCGCAAATAGTCGCCGCTGACCAGGAAGTTGGGCGCGGGTGCGGCCGTACAGCCGACCAGCAGAAACCCGCAGAGGCTGAGGGAGAGAAGGGGGCGAGGCATGGGCCTCCGGAGGTGTGCCGCCGGAGGCCCGCAAGTCTAGCAGGGCGGAATCAAGGAAGGACGTTGATCGTCAGGGGATTGGAATCGAAGGTCTGGCCTCCGGAATCCACCCGGACCTCCAAATGGAAGGTCTTGTTGGCGAATCTGGCTTTTACCGGACCGGAGGTGAATCCGGCCGCGCCGGCCCCGTCGGTGGTGCCGGTCTTCAGGATCTTCAATCCCGGGCCGATGTCGAAGGGGTGGCCGTTGACGGTGCTCCCGTTCATCTTCTTGCTCAAGTAGAACCAGTAGGGTGAGAGCGGCGGTGCCTGCGACCAGGAGAAGGAGGCGGTGTTGCCGACCTGGACTGTCGTGTCTCCGGAAAGAGCGATGGTGTCTACGGGAGGACCTACGGGGCCCAGGCTGACGATTTCGAAATCGTCGATGTTCCAGCCCCCAAGCTCGATTCCGTCGTTGTCGCTGACCAGGACGAAACGGACCTTGACGTCCGGGTTGTTGTCGGCCTGGGCGGAGATGTCGATGTCCTGGAGCTTCCAGGCGGTGTCCAGGATGTGGCCCCCTCCACCAGGATGCGCCACGTTCGGATTCTGCCAGACAACGACCCCGTTGACCTTGATCATGGCCTGGTCATTGGTCCCGTTTTCGACCGTGAGCCAGCGCTGGAAGCGGAGGCGGACTCCGGTTTCGCCGGTGAGGTCCAGGGAGGGGGATTCCAGCCAATTGCGGACGCTCGGCTGGTACTGCCCGTTCCAGCCGCTGGGACCGAGGTCGTTGCCCCAGACACTGGATCCGGAGAAAGCAGATGCCGGATCGGACCACGGTACACCGCCCGAATTCCCGGATTTCCCAGCCGGTGTCCCCCTCTGCCAGTCATCCTGGGTCTGCACCATTGCGTGGGTCCAGCCCTGGTCGCCGGGCCCCTCGAAATCGCTGAAGAAGAGCTGGGTCACGATTCCCACGAGGAAAGTGAAGTCGCCGTTGAGAGGCTCCGTCTTGACGATCCCGGAGTTGTCCGTGGCTTCGATGTGGTAGGCCACGCTGGCCGGAGAGATCTGGCCGGGGATGTCGGCGCTCCAGAGGCCGCCTCCGGAGGAAGCCATGGGAACCACGGTTTCCGCGCCGCCGTTTACGGAGTAATGAACCGCGGCCGAGGCGATCGAACCTCCGTTCAGGGAAGTGATGGTCGCGTCCACCGTGTAGGGGCCGGTTTCATCCTGGGTGTTGGCGAGCGGGGTGTGGCTGATGGCGATCGAGGGGCCGTCCACCCGCAGGATGAACAGGCCGTTCTGGAGATCGGAAATGTAGACCACTCCCGAAGGTGCGAAGGGATAGCAGCCCCAGGCGCCGTCGAAGCTCGACCCGCTGGCAGCATTGGTGTCGTAGGTTCCGACGACCGTGGGATTGAGAGGGTCGCTGATGTCCACCACACCGAAACCCGCCGTGTACCAGGATGCGTAGACCCGATCCCCCTTGATGAAAGCGTTGTGGATGATCGCGCTTGGATCGATGGAGAAAGTGGAAAGGAACTGGATATTGCTCGGATTGGAAACGTCGTAGAGGGTCATCATCCCCCCGGCGGTCTCGTCGGTGGTGACGACGATCGTGTCGGTGGCGTTGGCCCAGGCGCTGTGGCTGAAGCTCCCCGGAGTGGTGACCTGGTCGAGCGTGGCGAGGCCGGGGATGGTGATGATCCGGTAGAAGCCGTTGTTGATGGCCGCAAGATGAGCCAGACCATGTTGCGGGTGGAGATCGTGGACATAGTGGGCGTTGTAGACCCCGGTCTGGACCGGGTTCGCGGGATCGGCGGAGAGGTCGAAAATGACCATGCCGATATTGGTTCCGCAGGCGTACCCGGTGCCGGTGTCCGTGTCGATGGCGATGTTGTGGGAGTGGGTGAAGATCCCCGCACCCCAGGTCTTGAGCAGGACAGGAGCCTCGGGGTTGGCCAGATCGATGATCTGGACCCCTCCGCCCCCCTCGGTGACCACATAGGCGTAGTGGTCATAGGTCTTCATGTCGCGCCAGAGGGAACTCGGGCCGGTGATGAAGCCGGTGAGGTAGGGAGCGGTGGGATCGACGGCGTTGTAGATTGCGGTCCCTCCGGTGGTGCCGATGATGGCGTATTCATCTCCGTTGGGGGCCGTGTAACCCCAGATGTCGTTGAACTGGGAGAACTCGTCCTTGTTGGAAAGGAGGGTCACGCCGTTCCCCTGGGCGAGAAGCGGGGAACCTAGAAACAGGAAAAGGAACGGGAGGGTTTTCAGCAGGGACATGGCGGTTGCTTGAGGGAATCCTGGAAGTGGTGGTAAGCGCGTCTTTGGGAAGCGGCCGGCTCCCGGTGGGAGCCGGCCGCATGTGGGTGGCATTCAGGCCATGGTAGCCCGGTTGGATCCCAGGGTCAGGGCAGGACCAGGATGCTGACGGGGTTGGAGTCGAAGATCTGACCGCCGGAGTCCACGCGGACTTCGAGGTAGAAGGTCTTGTTGATGAACCTCGACTTCACCGGGTCGCTTGTGAAGGAGCCCGTTCCAGCGGGAGTGGTGGTCCCCGTGTTGAGGATCTTGAGCCCCGGACCGATGTCGAAGGGGTGGCCGTTGATCATCGTCCCGTTCATCTTCTTGCTGGCGTAGAGGATGTAGGGCGAGCTTGCGGGGGCCGAGTTGAAGTCGAAGGTGGCCGTATTGCCGGCCTGCACGGAGGCCGGCCCGGTCAGGACGATGGTGTCCGTTCCGCCCGGCACGGGGTCGATCGTGAGGATCTCGAAGTCGTCGAGGTTCCAGCCGCCGAATTCGACTCCGCCGTCGCTGATCATTTCGAAGCGAACCGTGACGTTGGAGTTGTTGTCGGCAAGCGAGGAAATGTCGAAATCCTGGGGGTTCCAGGAACTGTCATGCGTGTCCCCTGTGGTCGGGTTGCTCCAGATGACGTTCCCGTTCACCTTGACGCGTGCATTGTCAAACGTCCCGTCTTCCACGTTCAGCCAGCGCTGGAATCGGATGCGGGCTCCGGTCTTGCCGGTCAGATCGAAGCTCGGGGATTGCAGCCAATTGCTGACGTTGGGTTGGTAGGCGCCGTTCCAGCCGCTTCGTCCAAGGTCGTTTCCCCAGACCTTGGTGCCCGAGAAGGCGGAAGACGGATCGCCCGCCTGGCCGAAGGGGATTCCCCGCTGCCAGTCGTCCTGCGTGGCGATCTGACCATGGGTCCAGCCTTCGTTCGTCGAGGCCTCGAAATCGAAGAAAGCGATCGTATTGACCACCCCTACGAAGAAGCTGTAGCTTCCCGTTTCCGGGTCGCGGGCGGTGTTGCTCTGGCTGTCGGTGGCTTCGATGTGGTAGGTGATCTTGGCGACCGACGTCTGCCCGGGGATGTCTGCGGTCCAGGTGTTGCCGGCGGTGTTGGTCATCAGGACGGTCTGCTGGGTTCCCGAATTGACCTTGTAGAGGACTTTTGCGGAACTGATGGAAGGGGCCACGAGCGGGGTGATGGTTGCCGTCACGGTGTAGGGCCCGGTCTCATCCTGGGTGTCCCCAAGGGGTGTGTGGGCGATGGTGATGAAGTCGACCGACACTCCGGGGAAACCCTGCTCCCGGAATGCACCGTCGATGTCCGCCATGTCGGGAGTTCCATTGCCGACGTTTCCGTCATCGTCGTCCAGGGTGAGCCAGTGGTCCTCAATGATGGTCTTGATGGAGCCGTCGTTGTAGGTGTTCATCCAGGCGCTGAAGAGGCCATCGGTCAGGGCGCCGCCCGCCGAATTCCCGAGGGTGTTCTTCAGGTTGCGGCGGACCTTCCAAAGGGCTCCCATGAGCACCTCCCCGTCATTGTGGACCTCGCCGTAGCAGCCGGGATTGCTGTCTCCGCAGAACTGGCGGGTGTTGTTTCCGGTCCGGATGTTGTTTCCCGGACCGGCGAAATCCCGCCCCACGATGGCCACATCGTAGGTGTACATGGCGTAGACGTCGGCATTCCCTTCACCGAAGCCGTCCGAGCCGTTTCCGCTGCCGTAGCGGACGTTGGCCCAGTGACCTTCTTCGTGGACCACGACCGTGCTGTAGGCCGTGTTGACGCAGCTCCCGCCGGCCAGGAAGAAGTTGATCGAGGAACCGTCGAAGAAGGCGTTGCAGGTGCTGTTCTCATTCGGCTTGGCCAGCACCTGGAAGTCCATGGTGGTGTCCGAGGGGTCGCCGCGCTTGATGAAGGCGCGCATGGCCATGACCGAGATGAACGAATTGGCCTGGGCCGTGATCTGTTCGGTCCGGGCGTTGTTCATGGTCAGGGTGTCCGGCGTCCCCGGAGTGAAGCTTTTCGTGGCGGAATGATTGCCGCCGGCCTGGTTGTCCACGGTGACGAACGGCCCGGTGAACCGGGCGGTCACATCCGTGGCTCCACCGGCGTTGGGAATGACGAAGAACCCGTTCTCGTCGGTGGTGGCGTTGCCCGCGGAACTGGTCACGTTCAGGAAGGGCATGACCTGCTGGGTCTCGTCATTGCCGGACTCGTCCGGCTTGGTGCCCGGAGTTGCCCACGACTGAATGGTTCCGGAGAGGTCGTTGGGTCCCTGCGTGTGGACGAGCTGGTCGTTCCCCAGGATGACCGGAGACTGCCGGTCGGCGGCGACGTACATGCGCCGGCCCGAGGGAAGTTCCCCCGCTTGGGAGGGGGTGTGCATCTCGATGGCCCAGGCAAGCCGGGCTTCCACGACCTTTCCGGTCTGGAGCGGATAGACCACCAGCTTCGGTTCCCCGAAGTCGGCCGGCTTGCGCCCTTCCATCTTCCGGAAGGACCTTGCTCCGGCGGTGAGAGCCGCATACGGGTCGTTCAGGGGCCGGACGGACAGCCCGGCCAGATCGGGAAGCCCCGTGGTGTCGACCGCCAGCAGGGAGCCCTGCGGGTCGAAAAGGACGGTGACCGAACCGCGGACCACCGGAATCCGGCGGACCTCCTGGTCGAAGATCACGGCGACCTTGTCGCTGGTGCCGACCCTGGAAAGGTCCAGATGCTTGACGGCCCTCGGCGCCAGGGTGGCGTCATCGATGCGGAACATATCGTGCACGTCTCCCAGGACCATCCGGGCGAGTTCCGTGAACTCCGCGTCGGTGCGGGGAGTGAAGGCGGCTTCGCCCCGGCCCCCGAAAAGGAATTGTGCAGTGCCGGTGGCCCGGTTTTGCCGGAGAATCCAGTGGTGACCGTTTTGGGCCTGCCACTGGTGGAAGGCGGTCTGGACGGGGTCGGGGACCGTAGGTTGTTCCGACTGGGCGGACAGAGGGGTCGCCAGGCAGAGCAGGCCGGCGGCCAGAGCAAGAGGGAATCTCGTCATGGGTTGCTCCAGGAGCTTGCGGTAATGAGGGTTGGGGCCTCTCGGCTTCGGCAGTGGGGCGTCTGCAGGCCTGCAGAAGGTGGGGAGAGGGCCTGAACAGGTAGGAAGGGACCAGGAGGAAGAAAGTTCCAGGAATTCGGGCCATTCGGGGCCCATTTTCGGCCCCCTCCCGGCAAGCTTTCTCCCTTCTCTATCCTACCCCACAGGCTTCTCCGGATCCCATCCCCTCCATTTCCTTCCCGTTCCCTTGCCTGAACTCCCTGAGGTGGAAACGCTGGTGCGCGGCCTCGGGCCCAAACTCCTGGGCCGCAGGATCTTGGGATTCGAGAGCACCTGGCCGCGTGCCCTGGAAAATTTCACCCCCTCCCAGGCCCTCCGGCGTCTGGCCGGCGCCCGGCTCGTCGAGGTCGGCCGGCGGGGCAAGTTCTTCAAGCTGGGGACCGACCGGGGCCTCTGGCTCCTTGGCCACCTGCGCATGTCGGGGAACCTCTTCCTGGGCCTGCCAGGGGCCCCGCCACCCCGTTTCCTGCGCCACCGGCTCCTCTTCGAGGACGGGAGCGAGCTGCAGTTCAGCGATGCCCGCAAGTTCGGCCGCCTGCGGTTGACCCTGGCCCCGGACCTCGATCTGGACGGCCTGGGGCCCGAACCTCTTTCACGCGGCTGGACCTCCGGGGCCTTTTCCGCGGTTCTGCGCGGCCGCCGGCGGCAGCTCAAGCCGCTTCTTCTCGACCAGACCTTCCTGGCGGGGCTGGGCAACATCTACGCGGACGAGTCGCTCCACCGGGCGCGGCTGCACCCGCTGCGGAATGCGGCCACCCTGCGGGCGGAGGAGGTGCGCCGGCTCCACGCCGCAATCCGGCGCACGCTTCGGGAGGCCATCCGGGCCTGCGGCAGCTCCTTCGACTTCGTCTATTCCACCCTGGAGGGCCGGCCGGCGGGCCGTTTCCAGGATCAGTTGAGGGTCTACGGCCGGGCCGGGGAGCCCTGCCGCTCCTGCCGCACGGCGGTCGTGCGCATCGTCGTCGCCCAGCGCGGCACGCACCTCTGTCCGCGGTGCCAGCCGGCACCCCGGCGCCGCACCCATTCTTGAGCAAGATCGTCCTCGGTGGGGAAACCCACGGAAGCCGGTACCGGGGAAGCCAGGGAGACGAGGATCTCCGAAGAAGAAGAAGGAAACCGCGGAGACGCGGAGAAGAAAAACCGAGAGCGCCATCCGAAAACCCAGGCCGTCGCGGGGTGGGGACGTTTTCGGTGTAGGGGCCCCACCGGCCGGAGGTCAAGGTTCTTCTTTTCTTTGTCTTCTCCGCGTCTCCGCGTCTCCGCGGTTCATCTTTCTTCTTTCAAGGGGCACAGGGGGTGGGGGAGAGGATCCCCAGGAAACGGCCGAGTTCCTGCGGATCCCGGCCCGTGCGGCGGGCGTAGTCCTCGAGCTGATCCGCGCCGAGCCGGCCCACGCCGAAGTAGCGCGCCTCGGGATGCGCGAAGTAGAACCCGCACACCGAGGCGGGGGGATCCATGGCGAAGCTTTCCGTCAGCTTGATTCCGGTGTCCACTTCCGCGTCCAGGAGTTCGAAGAGAATCTTCTTGAGTCCGTGGTCCGGAAGGGCGGGGTAGCCGGGGGCGGGGCGGATGCCGCGGTAGGCCTCGGCCAGCAAGGCGTCCAGGTGGAGCTTTTCTTCGGGGGCGTAGCCCCAGAACTCCCGGCGCACGCGCTCATGCAGCTTTTCGGCGAAGGCCTCCGCCAGCCGGTCGGCCAGGGCGCGCGCGAGGATCGCCTGGTAGTCGTCGTGCTCCTTTTCGAAGCGGGCGGTGAGTTCGTGGATGCCGAGGCCGGCCGTGACCGCGAAGGCGCCCAGCCAGTCGCCGGCACCGCTTTCCCGGGGGGCCACGAAATCGGCCAGGGCCAGGCAGGGCCGGCCCTTCTCGCGCGGGCGTTGCTGGCGCAGGGTCGGAACGACGGCCCGCACTTTGCGGCGGTCCTCCCCCGCGTAGATCTCGATGTCGTCCCCGCGGCTGTTGGCCGGAAAGAGCCCGATCACCCCGCGGGCGGTGAGGAGCTTCTCCTTCACGATCCGCCCGAGCAGCTCGCGGGCGTCCGCCAGGAGGGAACGGGCCTGTTCGCCCACCCGCGGGTCCTCGAGGAGGTCCGGGTAGCGCCCGCGCAGCTCCCATACCTGGAAGAAGGGGGTCCAGTCGATCGCCGCGGTGAGTTCCTCCAAAGGGTAGTCGGGAAAGACCTTGCGGCCGGGGCGGGCGGGGCGCACCACCGCGGAGCCCGTCCAGTCGAAGCGCGGGCTGCGGCGGCGGGCCTCGGCCAGGGAAAGGAGCTTGCGGGCCTCCTCGCGGCCGGCGTGCTTGCGGCGCAGGCGTTCCTTCGCGGCGCGCCCCTCTTTGAGCAGCGACTCCCGGCCCTCGGGCCGCATCAGGCCGCCGACCACGGTCACGGCGCGCGAGGCGTCCTGCACGTGGAGGGCCCGGTCGTGGTAGGCGGGGGCGATGCGCACCGCGGTGTGCAGCGGCGAGGTCGTGGCGCCGCCGATGAGAAGCGGCAGCGTGAAGCCCTGGCGCTCCATCTCGCCGGCCACGTGGACCATCTCCTCGAGCGAGGGGGTGATGAGTCCGCTCAACCCCACCACGTCCACCTGCTCCCGGCGCGCGGTGTCGAGGATCGTCTGCGCGGGGACCATGACCCCGAGATCCACGACTTCGTAGCCGTTGCAGCCCAGCACCACGCCGACGATGTTCTTGCCGATGTCGTGGACGTCGCCCTTCACGGTGGCGAGCAGGATCTTCCCGGCGGAGTGGGCCTTGCCGTCGGCCTTCTCCTTTTCGAGGAAGGGGAGCAGCACGGCGACGGCCTTCTTCATGACCCGCGCGCTCTTGACGACCTGGGGAAGGAACATCCGCCCCGCCCCGAAGAGATCGCCGACCACGTTCATCCCCTCCATCAGCGGCCCCTCGATGACTCCGAGCGGACGGCCGAGCTTCTCCAGGGCTTCCAGCGTGTCGTCCTCGATGAACTGGACGATCCCCTTCACCAGGGCGTGGCCCAGGCGCTCCTCCACGGAACCCTTCCGCCAGGCGGCGTCCTCCCTGGCGGCCTTCTTCTTGCCGGCCACCCCCTCGGCGAAGGCGATCAGGCGTTCGGTGGCGTCGGGGCGGCGGCAGAGGATCACGTCCTCGACGCGTTCGAGAAGATCGGGCGGGATCTCGTCGTAGACCCCGGTCTGTCCCGCGTTGACGATGCCCATGACCAGCCCGGCGCGGATGGCGTGGTAGAGGAAGGCGGTGTGCATCGCCTCGCGCACGACGTTGTTCCCGCGGAACGAGAAGGAGAGGTTGCTGATGCCGCCGCTGCACGAACACCCGGGGAACTCCGCGCGCACGCACTTCACCGCTTCCAGGAAATCGAGCGCGTAACGGTCGTGCTCCTCCATCCCGGTGGCCACGGTGAGCACGTTGGGATCGAAGACGATGTCCTGCGGGGGAAACCCGATCTCCGCGACCAGGATCTTCCAGGCGCGGCGGAAGATGGCCATCCGCCGCTCCAGCGTCGTGGCCTGCCCCTCCTCGTCGAAGGCCATGACGATGACCCCGGCTCCGTAGCGCCGCACGAGCCGGGCGCGCTCCCGGAAGGCGGCCTCGCCGTCCTTCAGGCTGATGGAGTTGA